>DZCR01000116.1 GCA_022736495.1 Desulfobacca acetoxidans | reverse complement strand
GGTCTGAATCCGGCGCATATAAAAAAGAGCGAGGGTCTCGACCGATCGCACCACCCCCCGCCCCAGACAGTGAGAACAGACCTGATAATTCAGGGCCTCAACCGGCGCCCCCAATTTTTGGCGGGAGATCTGCATCAGGCCAAATTTAGAAATGCGACTGATATCCGCCTTGGCCTTATCCCGTTTCATGGCCATTTTGACCTGTTGTTCCACGGCCCGGATATTTTTTTGACTGCGCATGTCAATAAAATCCACGACAATCAGCCCTCCCAGATCCCGTAACCGCAATTGACGGGTCAATTCGGTGGCCGCCTCCATATTGGCCTTGAAAATGGCTTCTTCAAAGTTCTGCCCCTTGCCGGTGGAGCCGGAATTGACATCAATGGCCACCAGGGCCTCGGTGGGATCAATAACAATGGAGCCGCCCGAGGGCAGAGTCACGCGAGGTTGATAGATGGATTCGATCTGATCTTCCACATTGTACTGATTAAAGATGGGTCTGGCCCCCTTATGCAGCCGCACTTTGGTTTTTCTGTGTATATCCGGCAGCATGTCTATAAAGTCCTGCACCTTTTCCATGGCGGCCAGGTCATCTACCAGTATCTCCTTGATTTCAGGGTCAAAATGCTCTCGTAAAAACCGCAGCACACAATCATGATCCTGATAAATCAGCCCCACTCCGCCCATCGCCTGCCCTTTTGCCTTGATTTCTCCCCACAATTTGAGAAGAGAAGCAACATCCTTTGATAGCGAATGCTCGTTAAGGTCAACACTGGCGGTGCGGACAATCCAGCCTATGCCTTCGGGGATCTCCAGCCCGTCCATAATTGCGCGCAACGAGGATCGTCTTTCTTCGCCCGAGATTTTTCGGGAAATTCCCGCAGAATCTGAACCGGGCATCAGAACCACGCACCGACCGGGCAGGGAAAGATAGGTGGTCATGTTGGCGCCCTTGTTTCCCACCTCTTCCTTGACCACCTGCACCAGCATCTCCTGGCCTCTCTCCAGGACTTCGTTAATGTTGAGCTTTTTCCACTGATGCTGCTCAATCAGTTTCAGGGTTTTGTCACTGACATCGGCGCGATAGTATTCGGGATGAATCTCGCTGAAAGGGAGGAAGCCATTTTTGTCCGGCCCGTAGTCAATAAAGGCGGCCTGGAGATTTGATTCAATGGCGACAATGCGGGCCTTGTAGATATTACTTTTCGTATGCTCGCGGGCAACCGTGGAAACATGCAGGGATTCAAGACGGCCATCCTCAAGGATGGCGATACGACACTCTTCCGGTTCTTCAGCATTGATCAGGAGGCGCCGATCCGTCGGGCTGACGATTTTTTCCTCTTCAATATCAGGGACTTCATCGTTTTCATCGTCATTGGAAAAATGGGTCGAGCCGACCGGATCGTCGCTCTGCATGACCAGGGCTTCCGGTTGCGCCTGCCCCTGCTCCATCGTCACCGCCTCTCCCACCGGTTTTTTCTTCCGGCGGGGCCGTGCGGGTCGTTTCCGGGGCAAGGGCTGAGGCTCCATCGTCTCGGCGCCTTCTTCCCGAACTGGAGCAGGCTTCTCCTGGCCAACCGGTTCGGCGCCCGCCTCAGGCGCAACCATAGCCCCGTGGGATATGCGCTCGCTCGCGTTAGACCCCTCACCGCCTGCCCCCGGAACCGAGGACTCTGAAGAAAGCCCTCCCTGGTTGTCACTGCTCGCCACAGCGGGCAATTTTTTTCGGGGAGGCCGCCCTGGTCGTTTTTTGGGAACAGAGGCAACCGGATCAGTCCCGGCATCAGCGGCGGAAACGGAACTGATCTCCGCTCCTTCTGCTTCCGCAGCAGGCAGAACCTCAATTTTCTTGCGGGGCCGCCCCATCCGTCGTGGCGGCTTGGCCGGTAATGCAGGCGCTTCCGGGCCGGTGGCCCCCTCCGGGCCGATCTGCTCCCCCTGGTTTTCCGCCACGCTATTGCTCACCGCTCGTTTCCGACGCTGAGGCTGGCGGGGGGCCTTTGGTTTTTTTTCTTCCTGTTCCGCCTTCGTCTCTATGACCGGTCGTTCTTCAGACCCGGTTTTCTTTTCTGTCATCCATTTTTCCTCAGACTCGGGAATATCTTGTTAATATTGATAATATTCCCGGATCAACCACGAAGTTCAGTCCTCTCAGCCGAGCCGACTGAACTTCAAAAATAATGAGAAGCCACTTCAACAGCAGCTGGCTCCTTTCATGGCAGGAGCCCTGTAATCCAGCGCTCCTGCCTTCACTTTTCCCGTTCGCATCCACACACCCCGTTCGCAACGCAACGATTATCACCCGTTACTTCTGCTCCAGGGCGGGTCGTACAAACTGATAAAATTCTTTGCCATTATGCACGGTTTTTTCGACTCGCCCGTCCGCCATCAACGACTGCAGACAGGCCAGGGTCAACTGGCTGTCATTGATAAAGAGGGCCTTGTCAATCTCCATCAACGGGCAGGGCCGTCGTTGCAGCAGGGCGGCAATTTCTCTGCTCAGGAGGGCTGACTGCTTCTGGACGCGAGCGGCCTCTTTTTGAGCCATTGCCTGAAAATCCACCAGGATATCCACCTGGCCGTTATAGCCCTCGGCCATCATTGCCGCCGCCTGTCGCATCTTTTCCGGGCTTACCGGCCGCGCCCTCTCATCCATGGGTGGTCTGGCCACGGTATTAAGCTGCACCCGAGTCGGATCAATCCGGCGCACCGCCTCTTGCAGGGCCTGGAGATCTTCGAGGCTGTCATTCATATCCCGCACCAGAAGAATCTCCAGCCAGACCTCGCCCTTGAATTCCCGCGTGAACAGGGCAAGACCAGCTATTATCTTCTCCAGATCAAGCTCTTTGGCGGGTTGATTCACCCGCTCAAAACTCTCCTGCCTGGCCGCGTCAAGGGAGGGAATCACAATGTCAGCGCCCGCCACCGCCGCCCGCACTTCAGGGTCGGCAAAGAGGGTGCCATTGGTCAGAAGGGCCACAGGCTTGTCGGTTCTGGCCTTCAAGTAGGCAATTATTTCGCCAAGCCCACTGTGCAGGGTGGGCTCGCCCATGGCCGTCAAGGTAAAGACATCAATGGGGCGGCTGCCCACCCCCTGGGCCAGAACCTGATCAATTTCCCGCAAGATATCGGCCGTGGGAACAAATTCCTGGCGCTCACAGGTCAGATCGGTCGTCGGGCCAACTTCACAATAGACACAATTGAGGGAACAGATTTTAGGCGGAAGCAGATCAATTCCCAGGGAGTAACCAAGCCGTCGTGAATAGACCGGGCCAAAAAGATATTTCATTTTTTCCGAATCCCTTAAGGCGTTCTGAAGAAGTTCAGGGGCCACGCACCCTCACGATCACAACCATCTTTTTTGTATAATAAACCATAACCCCTCATTATCAAGGGAAATCGTCATCGGCGTCCTTGGCCAGACAGGAGCAATAAAGGTCCCGACTCGCCCACTCACCGCCGGAACGGAGCCTGCTGGCAGGGGCCATAATTCCATAAAAATGACAGGAAAGATACTTTCTATGGAGAATCACTTGAAACATTTAATCTGATTAAGTAAAATCAAATTATTTCGTATATTTTTTACTACCCAGAGGCTCTGGTTTATCGGGAGTTTGTGGGCCATGCGAGACCTGCAGATAAAATTAATGCGGATATCCATATAATATCAAAGAATAAAATTCTGAGCAGGCCACAGAGCGGTGACGAAAAATTTTCCGAACGAAGCCCTGGTCTCAAAAAAGTTCATCCTGCTCTTTATTTTTCGTAAAGGAGTGCCCCCTGTGACCAAGACCTATTCTGCCTGTGCCAGCCGTCTTTTCTGCCTGAGCTCCTTGATTGCCTTGTCACTGCCCGTCAGTATTGCCCTCGCCGAAACCGTCAATACCGAAGAGTGGCAGATTGCCGCTGACAAAATTACCCGTTACGATGATCCCAAATCCATCATCGCCGAAGGCAATGTTGTGCTTATCAAGCGAGAACAGCTTCCTCCTGAGCCACCGGCAGGGCAGGTAAAAAAACAGCAATGGGCGGAACTTCTTGAAGAATCTGGGACCGAGCCTGAAGTCGTCACCGGTGAACAGCTCGCCAAAAACAACACCCCCCGCTTTGACGATAAGGTCACCATCAAGGCCGACTGGATTGCTTATGACACGGAGCATGGTTCCATCAAGGCTCGTGGTCATATCTCCATCAAAGGGGCAAATGATGAAATCAAGGCCGAAACCGGCTCTATGGATCTCAACAAGGAAACCGCCTCGTTTGCCGATGCCACCATTCTGCGCAAAGCCCTGGATCTGCATGTTGAGGGAACCAAAATCGAGAAGACCGGCTTCAATACCTATCATATAGAGAACGGCTGGGTCATCAGTTGTAAATTGCAGGACAACGAAACTCCACCGTGGAGCCTTGCCAGCACCGACACGACCATTACTGAAGGCGGTTATGCCGTGCTGAAAAATGCCACCTTCCGGATCAAGGATGTCCCCGTTCTCTATTCGCCCTGGCTGATTTTACCGGCTAAAAACACCCGACAGACCGGACTGTTATTCCCTGAAGTGTCCATCTCCGACAACAATGGTTTTGGGGTCAACCTACCGCTGTTTGTCAACCTGTCGGATTCGACAGATGTCACTCTTTTTCCCGAATATTTCGTCAATCGGGGCGTTATGCCGGGGATGGAGTTTCGCTTCGTCTTGGGAGAGTCGCAAAAAGGCACACTCATGGCCAGTTATCTCGATGACAAGCTCTCTGACCCATCTGAAACCGACTACTACCATGACACCGGATATACTCATACCAATGCGGAACGATACTGGTTGCGGGGCAAAATTGACCACGATCTGGAGAATGACTGGTATACTCGAATTGATCTCGATATCGTCTCCGACCGTGATTATCTGACCGAATTTAATACCGGTATCACCGGTTATACCCAGACCAGGAACCGGTTTCTCTCGGTCTACGGCCGGGACTTTCAGAGCTACACCGACGATCAGCGCTTCAATACGGTTAAAGTCCTCAAGGCCTGGGACTCCATGTCACTCACGACCAACCTGCTGGCCGTCAATGATGTCCGCTGGTTCAAGACCAGCCCCACCCCGCTCTGGAAAATGCCAGGCCTGGATTTTACCGGATCGGTGCCCATCGCCGAGTCGTCTTTTGCCCTGGACTGGGATGCCAATTATGTAAATTACTGGCGGGATGACGGGGTAGGCGGTCAACGCCTTGACCTGTTTCCACGAGTGAGCGTGCCCGTCCCCTTGAGCCCCTATCTTGAATCACGGGCTGAGGCTGGTGTGCGCAATACCTCCTATATGGTGCAGACCTATGGCGACGGGATCTGGAACAATGATGACAACCAGAATCGAACCCTGTTGAATCTGCATGGAGAGGTGGGAACCACTCTGTTGCGCAATTTTGATTTTAACAGCAGCGGGATCAGCAGTTGGGATCATCGTCTGCGCCCGTACCTCCAATACGACTATCTCCCGGAAACGGATCAAGAAGATCTTCCCCTCTTTGATGCCGTTGATCGTATTCCTGAAAGTAATGCTATAACTTACGGCATTGACAATTTCTTTGAAGTCTTCAGTGCTACCCATAAAGGGTCCGGTCGGGATTTTGGTTATTTCAAGATCTGGGAAAGTTATGATCTTCGTAATGAATATACAGATCAGCCCTTAACTCCGGTCAGCTTGAAGCTGGGTTGGACACCAGCGGACTACTTCTCCCTTTCTTACGAAACTGATGTTGGCATCTATGGAGAAGGTGTGACATTTTACGACCTCTCCAGCAATTTTCGCACTAGTCGCGGCGACTCACTGGCCATTGATTATCTCTATAGCGACATTTCAAAGATCGAAGGCTCTCCCTATAACAGTCGGGACAATTTCGGCGCTTACAGCTTTTTTTATCCGAGTTATCTCGGACTGGGTGAAAGCCATCAGATTAATGTCGCCGCCCAGGCCAAAATTATTGATTCAGTCGCTGCGGCGTACCGGATTGAGCACTCACTCTCCCAGTCCCAGACCATTGAGCAAAATATTTCCCTGATCTATCATCCTGCCTGCTGGGCGGTTGAATTGCGCTCCAATTATACTCCAGGCGACCATACCATTATGCTGCTGTTTAGTCTTGCCAATCTGGGGAACTCCCTGGGTGTTGATCTCTGATGGGAGAGCCGGTTGTTGGTGACACACTATGACATCTTTAATGGCGATGCCGACGGGATCTGCGCTTTACACCAGCTCCGCCGGCAGTCGCCTGTTCCTGATGCCATCCTGATTACCGGCGTCAAGCGGGATATTGCCCTGCTGGCTTCATTGCAGGAGGTGACAAACAGTTCTTTGACGGTTCTTGATCTTTCCTTCGAGAACAATCGCCCCTTTGTGGAGACGATACTCGATCATCGCGGGAATCGGGTACTCTATCTTGACCATCATTTCTCCGGCCCCATTCCTCAATGGCCGGAACTGACAACCCATATCAATCCGGCCGCTGATATCTGCACCTCACTCATTGTCAATTCCCTGCTCCAGGGTCGTTTCTGGCAATGGGCCGTGGTTGGGGCCTTTGGCGACAATCTTCATGATGCCGCGCGCCAACTTGCAGGCCCGATGGCTCTCAGCGAACCGCGCATCGAGCAGTTGCTGGAGCTGGGTGAGCTGATGAATTATAACGGTTACGGAGAATCTCTGGCCGACCTTCTCATTCATCCGGCGGATCTCTATCGGGCGATAATTCCCTTTGCCGATCCCTTTGATTTTATTGCCACTGCCCCCGAACTCACTATTTTGCGCCAGGGCTTTCACCAGGATATGGAAATGGCCTTGCAACAACCGGTTATCAATCCGGGCAACAGAAACCGGATCTTCCATTTTCCCGATGCCCCTTGGGCCCGACGGATCTCCGGGGTTTTCGCCAACCAGAAGGCCCGAGAAAAAAAGGAGGCGGCCCACGCGCTGATTACCACCAATGCTGATGCCACCCTGCGCATCAGCGTCAGGGCTCCATTGACGGATCGTAAAAATGCGGATACTCTGTGTCGAGCCTTCCCCAGTGGAGGCGGAAGAGCGGCGGCAGCGGGCATTAACCGGTTGCCGGCCCCCATGCTGGATGATTTTATTGCCGCCTTTCAGTCATCGTTTGCCGATCACTCCTGAAATCGGCCTCAAGGATATTCATAGTGCAACCAGAGCGCCAATTCAATGCCAACCAGGCGGCGCCGCTCACCCATGATAACCCGTCGCGCCGAGTAGCCGGCAAGGGGTATCGCTTGAATATAAAAAGGCTCAACCGCCTGCCGTCCACTCCCAAGAGGTCTGCCATTTTTCTTTTCTCCCGCTTCATCTGTTGCTTTGCAGCCATGCTGTTTCTCAGCCTGTCCGTCTCTTATCCCGAGGCCTTTGCCCAGGAAGGCAAACCGCCCAAGGCCGCAGACCTGGTCAATGACGGTCAGGCAATCAACCTTCAGCAGGAAAAATACCAGGCGCTTTTCAAGGAACTGCGAGATAAGCATCAATTTTCCCAGGCAGATATAGATCGCCTTTTTGCCGGAAGCGCCATTGATAAAAAAGTGCTGGAGCTGATGGACAAGCAGTGGGAGTCAAAACCCTACTTTACCTACTGGCCTCTCTTTATCACTCCAGCCGTGATTGCACGGGGACAGCAGGAGTTAAAAAATCAGCAGCCGGTTTTGGAGCGAATCGAGAAGGAAATAGGGGTAGATCGAGAAATAGTGGTGGCCATCTGGGGCATTGAATCCCGTTTTGGTGAGCATAAAGGCAACTTCGGGGTCTTCAAGACCCTCAATACCCTTTTTGACGCCTATCCGCGCCGCAGCCAGTTCTTTCGCGGCCAACTCATTGACTATCTTCTTCTCTGTCGTGAAAATGGATTTGACACCCTGACTATCACCGGTTCCTACGCCGGGGCCTTTGGCCAAACGCAATTTATCCCCTCCAGTTATCGTGAATATGCCCTGAGTTTTGATGGCGACAGCCGGCGCGATGTCTTTTCCTCGACCAGTGACATCCTGGCCTCCATCGCCAATTATCTCCACCGCTCCCATTGGACCCTTGACGCTCCCTGCTTTGTTGAGCTGGGCGATGAACTCAAAGGGCAGGCCTTAATTGATGCCAGCCAGCAAGGCACCAAGAGCCGGGTGGACTGGCAACTGGTCAGCAGGATTCAAGGGATTCAACTACCCCCGCCCCCTGAAAACAAAAAACTGTCCATTGTCGGCCTGGAAAAAAACCCCCTCACCGGCGGTGGTTTCCGCTATATCGCTGGTTATCCGAATTTCCAGGCCATCACCGCCTGGAACAATTCCAACCGTTATGCCATGGCCGTCTGCGAACTGGCGGCGGCCTTGAGAGACAAACCGTGATCCCCCCCCTGTTTCCTTGCCGTTTCTCTCTCCGCCGCCCTAAAGGGCTGACCCTTCTCTTCCTGGCCCTGTGTCTTTGCTGGCCGATGGCGGGATGCGCCCAGAGTTCTGCCCTTTTTCTTCCTCATCGCGGGCAGATTCCCGCCCTGCATGACGATCTGGACCGTCAAAGCCTGATTAGCGCCGCCAACCGGCACCTGCACTATCTGAAAACACTGCCGCCAACCACAACCATTCGCCTCGGTTCAAAACACTATTCGCAACCACGACTGCTGGAATCAATGGAGTTATTTCTGGATATTCTCCAGCAAAAAACCACCCCGGAAGAATTTGATCGGCAGATAAAGAACAACTTTGATCTCTATCAAGCCAGTGGTCGCAGCGCCGCCCAGAGCGGGGAGATGTTGATTACCGGCTATTACGAACCGATCATTGAAGGGAGTCTGAAAAAAGAGGGGAAATTTGCTCACCCTCTCTACGGGTCGCCGGACTCCTTGATTTCGTATAAAAATCCGCTGACCGATAAAAAAGAAATTGGTCGTCGCGATGCAGAGGGGAACCATGTCCCTTTCTGGACCCGCAGCGAAATCGAGACCAACAATCTGCTGTCTGGTCATGAACTGGTATTCGTCGCCGATCCGGTGGAGGCCTTTGTCTTGCATGTGCAGGGGTCTGGCAGGATTCGCCTGCCCGATGGCTCCCAGCGTTCCCTGCAATTTGCCGCCACCAATGGTCGTGAATATAAAAGTATTGGCAAACTACTGGTGGATGACCACAAAATGTTCCGCGAAGAGGTCACCATGCCCGCCATCCGCGCCTACCTGCACAAACACCCGGATGAGCAGCAACGCATCCTTCATCACAATCCCCGCTTTGTTTTTTTCCAATGGCAAAATAAAAACGACCAACCGAGCGGCAGCCTGGGGATGCCACTGACCCCGGGCCGCTCCATTGCCGTGGATCCGCAAACCCTGCCCACCAGTGTCATGGCCTATCTGGTCTCCAGAAAACCGGTGCTCGACGCCCAGGGGCAGGTAAAGGAATGGGAAGTAATGCAGCGATTTGTCCTGCCCCAGGATACTGGTTCTGCCATTCAGGGGGCCGGACGGGCGGATCTTTTCTGGGGCAATGGCCACTATGCCGAAGTGGCCGCCGGCAATATGAAGGAGGAAGGACAGCTCTATTTCCTGATAAAAAAGGAGGAGAAAGATGGAGCCACAGACCCCGGCGCTCTGGCAGCGCAACTCACAAGTTTTCCATGAGCGGGCCCAGGAGTACGACCACTGGTTTGACAACAGCCTGCTTTTTGCCATTGAAAAAACGGCCATTCAGTCGCTGAATATTTCGTTTACGCCCCCCGCCCTGGAGATAGGCATCGGCCCCGGACGATTCGCCGAGGCCTTGCAGATTCCCTTCGGGATTGACCCGGCCTTTGCCCCCCTGCAACTGGCGCAAAAAAGGGGGCGTTCCACCTGTCAGGCCATTGCCGAACAACTCCCCTTTGCCACCTCATCCGCCGGAGCCATCTTCGTGCTTTTCACCCTCTGCTTTCTGGCCTCGCCAGCGCGGTGTCTTCAAGAGTGCCGACGAATTTTGCAACCCGGAGCCCCGCTGATTATTGGTTTGGTCCCCGCCGCCGGCGCCTGGGGCCGCTATCTGCACGACAAAAAAGAAAAGGGCCACCCGTTTTACCGAGAAGCCCGTTTTTATACTATTGAAGCCATCCGCCAGCTTCTGGAAGAGCGCCATTTCCGAATTTGTCAGGGGGTATCAACCCTGTATCAGCGCCCCGAACAGGTCCAGGAAGTAGAACCGGTCCACCCCGGCCTCGACGAACAGGCCGGCTTTGTGGTCATCGAGGCCCGCTAATCCCTGTATCAAGAGGAAAGCTTAGACATAATGGCTGTCAGTTAAACGAAAAAGACCTGCCCCTTGCAAACATGGGTTATGCTGTAGAGAACACAATTCACTACGGCGCAGAGCCATAACCAAGGAGGCAAGTCTTTTTCGTTTATGGCTCTGCCCAATTCTCAGTTATGCGGGTACATGAGCTAAACAAGCATTGAGTAGTCGCATAGGCAATTCATTCTCCCAGAGACGGCGATTAA
>DZCR01000115.1 GCA_022736495.1 Desulfobacca acetoxidans | reverse complement strand
CGCGTTGTAATCTTCCAGGCTGGGGATGGCCGGGATTCACCGCTCAAGTACACTAGTCAGTGCCATCCGTGTCCTTGAATGTGCGCTGGGGATGGCCGGGATTCACCGCTCAAGTACACTATGGCGGCGGCTGTTACGGCGACGGCTTCGCTGGGGATGGCCGGGATTCACCGCTCAAGTACACTGATCCCTCAGCCACACATGCGCTCTCACGTGCTGGGGATGGCCGGGATTCACCGCTCAAGTACACTTGGCTGCTTCGTGCCTCGCAATACGGTCTTGCTGGGGATGGCCGGGATTCACCGCTCAAGTACACTTCGCAGAAAAGTATGCGTCGGTGCTGTAACGCTGGGGATGGCCGGGATTCACCGCTCAAGTACACTAGCGGACGCCATCGCGTTGTAATCTTCCAGGCTGGGGATGGCCGGGATTCACCGCTCAAGTACACTTCGTAGTGCCTGTGATGGCCACACTGGATGCTGGGGATGGCCGGGATTCACCGCTCAAGTACACTCGCGCCATGCCTGCATCTCGCCCTCTGCCAGCTGGGGATGGCCGGGATTCACCGCTCAAGTACACTCTTGCAAGTATGGCACTCCCTGTGCCGTGTGCTGGGGATGGCCGGGATTCACCGCTCAAGTACACTGCGTACGAGGAAGAGGGTTCCACGCTGGCAGCTGGGGATGGCCGGGATTCACCGCTCAAGTACACTCTGTGCGGTAGTGAGTCCTGCATACCCCTTGCTGGGGATGGCCGGGATTCACCGCTCAAGTACACTGTCGTAGTGCCTGTGATGGCTACGCTGGATGCTGGGGATGGCCGGGATTCACCGCTCAAGTACACTGCTTATCGTGTGTCGCCTTCACCCAAGATGCTGGGGATGGCCGGGATTCACCGCTCAAGTACACTGTCGTAGTGCCTGTGATGGCTACGCTGGATGCTGGGGATGGCCGGGATTCACCGCTCAAGTACACTGCTTATCGTGTGTCGCCTTCACCCAAGATGCTGGGGATGGCCGGGATTCACCGCTCAAGTACACTCCATGGTCTAGTTTTAGCGCTACCGGAAGAGCTGGGGATGGCCGGGATTCACCGCTCAAGTACACTGCATAATCGCACGCGCCTGCTCCATCAACGGCTGGGGATGGCCGGGATTCACCGCTCAAGTACACTAGCCATCACAGGCACTACGACAGCAACGCTGCTGGGGATGGCCGGGATTCACCGCTCAAGTACACTCCACCAGTCCATCAGGGGATGCGCCAAACCGCTGGGGATGGCCGGGATTCACCGCTCAAGTACACTTCCTGTACAGTCGGCCTCATGTCCGATTTAGCTGGGGATGGCCGGGATTCACCGCTCAAGTACACTAACTGTAGTGTTACGTCGGTTGTGGTAGCTGCTGGGGATGGCCGGGATTCACCGCTCAAGTACACTACAATCAGCCGCTGGCCATTGCGTAAGTTGCTGGGGATGGCCGGGATTCACCGCTCAAGTACACTAGTCGTCCCGCTTACCTGGGCAAGGATTGTGCTGGGGATGGCCGGGATTCACCGCTCAAGTACACTTTGATGCGGCTGCAACGGTCGCCAGCCGTGCTGGGGATGGCCGGGATTCACCGCTCAAGTACACTCGCGATTATCGCCGTACTTACCAGCTTTACGCTGGGGATGGCCGGGATTCACCGCTCAAGTACACTGCGCTCCTGGGCCGGTACCGGTTGCAGCTCGCTGGGGATGGCCGGGATTCACCGCTCAAGTACACTTCAATGGCCAATCTGTCATCACTATTTCTGCTGGGGATGGCCGGGATTCACCGCTCAAGTACACTTCAATGGCCAATCTGTCATCACTATTTCTGCTGGGGATGGCCGGGATTCACCGCTCAAGTACACTTAGACCAGCATTCACCACCCCATTAACGTGCTGGGGATGGCCGGGATTCACCGCTCAAGTACACTGGCTCCGGCTTCGGCTCCGGCTTCGGCTTCGCTGGGGATGGCCGGGATTCACCGCTCAAGTACACTACTTCGATTGGTTGATAACTCAACCTTCATGCTGGGGATGGCCGGGATTCACCGCTCAAGTACACTTTCACCACGTAGGTGGTGAGTATGCACGCCGCTGGGGATGGCCGGGATTCACCGCTCAAGTACACTTGCTGCGGCATTCAATAGAGTGGCCCTAACGCTGGGGATGGCCGGGATTCACCGCTCAAGTACACTGTCGTGTAAATCCCCCAGGAGGGTTCCCTGCTGGGGATGGCCGGGATTCACCGCTCAAGTACACTCCCACCAGTAGTCCGAGGAAAGAGACCGCGCTGGGGATGGCCGGGATTCACCGCTCAAGTACACTCTCACTACACTTCCATGCGCAGCGTAATGGGCTGGGGATGGCCGGGATTCACCGCTCAAGTACACTCTGTGCGGTAGTGAGTCCTGCATACCCCTTGCTGGGGATGGCCGGGATTCACCGCTCAAGTACACTTTGCTAACGATGATGTCGTTCAACAGCAGGCTGGGGATGGCCGGGATTCACCGCTCAAGTACACTACAATCAGCCGTTGGCCATTGCGTAAGTTGCTGGGGATGGCCGGGATTCACCGCTCAAGTACACTCTGCTATCTGACCGGGAAGCTGATGCTTTCGCTGGGGATGGCCGGGATTCACCGCTCAAGTACACTGAGATAATTGCTGAATCGCTCGATGCAATTGCTGGGGATGGCCGGGATTCACCGCTCAAGTACACTTGCCAGCGTGGAACCCTCTTCCTCGTACGCGCTGGGGATGGCCGGGATTCACCGCTCAAGTACACTAAGTTCGGAGGCCGGATGAATGCTGGAGCCGCTGGGGATGGCCGGGATTCACCGCTCAAGTACACTTTCAACGGTCAATCTGTCATCACTATTTCTGCTGGGGATGGCCGGGATTCACCGCTCAAGTACACTCAATTCATTAGCGTTGCGCAGCGAGCTAATGCTGGGGATGGCCGGGATTCACCGCTCAAGTACACTTTCCATTCAGCATTGATGCCTGCGCGAGTAGCTGGGGATGGCCGGGATTCACCGCTCAAGTACACTATGTGAAACGTACTTATCGCGAAAGCCAGAGCTGGGGATGGCCGGGATTCACCGCTCAAGTACACTGATCCGCTTGCCGTACACGTACTGCTTGCGCTGGGGATGGCCGGGATTCACCGCTCAAGTACACTATGGCGGCGGCTGTTACGGCGACGGCTTCGCTGGGGATGGCCGGGATTCACCGCTCAAGTACACTAGCGTATCGCTTCGGTCTTGACACTGAACAGCTGGGGATGGCCGGGATTCACCGCTCAAGTACACTCCAAATGCGTTCGCAATACCATTGTTGCCGCTGGGGATGGCCGGGATTCACCGCTCAAGTACACTTAAATGTCTCTCATTACTCCGTCATACGGCGCTGGGGATGGCCGGGATTCACCGCTCAAGTACACTCCAAAACGTCACGGTTGCATCACCATAACCGCTGGGGATGGCCGGGATTCACCGCTCAAGTACACTTTCTGTAGCTTCACAGCAGTCAGTGCGCCGCTGGGGATGGCCGGGATTCACCGCTCAAGTACACTCTTCGGCGCGGTTTACAGGCCACCAGCTCGCTGGGGATGGCCGGGATTCACCGCTCAAGTACACTCCCGGCCTTCAGCTGTTGAATAGCGCCGCCGCTGGGGATGGCCGGGATTCACCGCTCAAGTACACTATAAGGGCACGGATATAGGTGTTCGCTCCGGCTGGGGATGGCCGGGATTCACCGCTCAAGTACACTCCACCAGTCCATCAGGGGATGCGCCAAACCGCTGGGGATGGCCGGGATTCACCGCTCAAGTACACTCCACCACCACGGAGCGGCTGCTCGCGATGGGCTGGGGATGGCCGGGATTCACCGCTCAAGTACACTATCAAGGGCGAGCACGCCTGCTGGTATATAGCTGGGGATGGCCGGGATTCACCGCTCAAGTACACTCGATCCCTGCACGTCGATGAGTATCTGTCCGCTGGGGATGGCCGGGATTCACCGCTCAAGTACACTTTAGACCAGCATTCACCACCCCATTAACGTGCTGGGGATGGCCGGGATTCACCGCTCAAGTACACTTGGCGCCATGCGTTGCTGTACGCTGATAGCGCTGGGGATGGCCGGGATTCACCGCTCAAGTACACTTTACATTGAATGTCTCTGCTGTATATCCCGCTGGGGATGGCCGGGATTCACCGCTCAAGTACACTACAGGCTGCGGGTACGCTCATTCCTCCTGGCTGGGGATGGCCGGGATTCACCGCTCAAGTACACTCATCACGGAGATTGATGGATGGAAGTCGAAGCTGGGGATGGCCGGGATTCACCGCTCAAGTACACTCATCACGGAGATTGATGGATGGAAGTCGAAGCTGGGGATGGCCGGGATTCACCGCTCAAGTACACTTTACAGCCGCACCACGCTACGCGGTTGTGAGCTGGGGATGGCCGGGATTCACCGCTCAAGTACACTATAGTCGTCGCTCATGTCGACGCCAACCAGCTGGGGATGGCCGGGATTCACCGCTCAAGTACACTGGCTTCGGCTTCGGTTCCGGCGACGGCAGCGCTGGGGATGGCCGGGATTCACCGCTCAAGTACACTCGACCTGATTGCCGCCCGCGTACTGATTGCGCTGGGGATGGCCGGGATTCACCGCTCAAGTACACTGAAGCGCGACGATACCATGTGAAGTGTTTTGCTGGGGATGGCCGGGATTCACCGCTCAAGTACACTGGAAGCAGCAATCCACAATGGAGATACCTTGCTGGGGATGGCCGGGATTCACCGCTCAAGTACACTAATGTACATACGCTGGCAGTACTGCGCACCGCTGGGGATGGCCGGGATTCACCGCTCAAGTACACTAGGCCGCGTTGAACTTGCTGAAAAATAGCAGGTTGGCGCGGCCTTCGCCTTTAGAAAAGCAATATCTGTTCAGGCGCTTCTTCGGGTTCTCTCGGTTTTTTTCCATAAAAGACTTCCATTTTGCCGAATTGATGATCGGTTACGGCCATCAGCCGAACTTGTCCGAGCGGCGGGATAGCAGATCGGATTGTCCTTCGATGCGCCTCTGCAGCTTCTTCACTCGGAATATAACGCGCATAGACAGAAAACTGAAGCATCATGAATCCATCTTTGAGCAGAGCTTTGCGGAAGCGCACGTAGTCACGCTTATTGTCCGATGTCTCCACCGGCAAATCGAACATGGCCATGAGCCACACAGATCGATACGCAGAGAGGAGCAGCCCTTTCATAAATTTGTATTATCCAATAGCCTGCTCAGGGATATTCGCTTTGACACTACGCACTTCTCGCTTCAAAGGGAGCATCTCAGCGCAGGGTTCCAACAAGGAAGGAATCTCGATTTCACGCGCCTCTCCGGTAATGCACTGCGCCAAAGAATTTGCCGTTCGCAACAGGATGTCAAAAAGAGAACGTTGCTCCCGATCACAAAGATAGCGTGCTGTTGTCGCACTGATAATCCAGTTCTTTGTTGTGGGATCAAATGGTGCAGTAGGGTCGTGGTCGCCGATCCATTGCGCTACGCGCCGATCAACGATTGGGCGAAACGGTTCCATCACATCTGCGGCGAGGCAGAAAGCGTCATAGCGGTTCTTGTGTCGTAAACCGATGGATGGATGCAGGCCCGCAGCGCAGAGCGCACGCGCTACTGCCGCCCGCAGCACCGTATATCCATAGTCGAGATGACGGTTCTGGTTTGGCTCTTCCGATCCACGGCGAAATTTCGGATTGCCGAAAACCAAAGGCCAATATCGCCGCGCTGCCTGGGCTTCTAGATTTCCGACATCGTCGGAACGGACGCGGGCAGACATGGCAATCAGCCCGGCATCGCTGCCATAGAGTTCTTTCAGTAATTCTCCCTGAGCACGAATCTTTGCCCGCACAATCTGCTGCCAGAAGCGTTTCCGGTTTGGCAGCGAGAGTTGCATTTGTTTGGCGAAACGCTCCGTTTGCAGAAAATGCGCTTGTACGGGTAACTGCATGGAGGCTGGCAGGAATTTTCCGTCAATTGTCACTACCGATCCGCCTGCTTCTGCAATGCGCGAGAGCACCGCTTGCGAAAGCGTTATTTGCGGATGTGCGAGCAACAAGACAGCAATTTCGCTGATTGGGGTGGTAAAGGGAAGAGAACGTTGTTCCTGCTGCGGATGTTCGATGACAAGCTGAGCATCGCGGATGCTGAGGCGAGCCGGGTTGGCTATCTCAATGATTCGATCAATCATGTCAGATAAATGACCTTTCCTAGAGGGTCAAGGACAACCTTCTTGCACTCCCACTCGCGGAGCTTGTCAAGATTCATACGGACACGCACTCGATCTCCTCTATCCTGCAATTGTCGACGCATCCGCCCCTGGGAAAGCCCCATCGCCTTGGCGGATGGAACGGCCGTACTGTGACGAAGGAAGGCGTAATCGCCATCGCTCATACTTGCAAATATGTAGATGTCTCGCACGTCGTTCACATGATCCAGCATTTCGACAGCATCCCCCTTCATCAAGTGCATGATGTATGTTGAGCCGGGCCCATCCGTCTTTACGATGATCGGATACGGCTGAGGCTGATCCAGTTTCTTACGCTTGGCCTCCCGCTTTGCTTCCGCTCGTTTCTTCATCGCTTCAAGTCTTGTCATTGGCCCTGGCGTGTACCAGCATGGCCCCTTGACAGGATCACTCCGCTCGAAAATCACGACATGGTGGTTTTCTGCTGTGAAGACAGATGGCTGATTGTGCCCCTGACGTACCGGTTGGGACTTCGACCCTTCCTTTGCGATGCGCACCTTGCGAATGGGAATTCTCTTGCTGTTCTTCTCCAAATATGGGATGTTTGTCTCCAGCTTTTTGGGGTCGCCAGCGACATCCATCAGCCGGTTTCGTATAGCCTCACGGACTTTCTTGTCCCTGATAACCACATCGAGATTCTTGATGTCTTCTTTCGTAAGCTCATGTACGAACTTTGTTGAATAGATAAATTCGCCGACCAGATCTTTTGGGCTGTACAACGTTTCCTTATGAAGCTGACCATTAAGCCCGTTTTCGACGCGGTGCGATACCTTGACATCTTTCACAATTTGTCGAATCTCACGTTGAAAGGCGGTGACTTGTTCCTCGATATCCCCAATCTTCGGCCATGGCGGAGAGAAAAAACGTGGTCGCAAGAACCCTTGGGTACGGTCATGCCTTTGCGATTCAAAAGCTGCTTGCTGAATCATGGATTCGCTCGTCAACGCGATGACGATGGCATCGATTGCGTGATGCCGATGGTCTGTTCTGGACTTTCCATCTGAACGACCTTCACCGGTCTCCGGTTCTTTCAGTAACGAATTCAGTCCCCAACGCTTCCTAAGCTCTGCGGTCAGGACTCCTGAAGATGCGTACACGCAGCGACGGTTGCGGTCTTCCCAGGGAACGGCTGCATCTCGTCCGCCGTAAAGTTGCTCGGCGTACTCGGTCGCCAGTTTGCTAATGTAGCGAGTATCTGAAAGGTGACGATTACTGAACTCCTGAAGCTGTCCTTCGCTGACAGTGAAGCGCTCAAGCAATGCCTTATCCTTGAGCGACACAACAAGCGTGAGTATTTCGTGCCATTCTGCTGTTGAACCAAATGCCTCCAACGGAGTTCGGTCAGCCTTTCGCACATTACAGGCGTGATGGGCCAAAACTTTGTTTGAGAACGAATTGTCTTGGCAACGTCTGGGCAGGACATGCTCAACTTGGATTCCAGAGCTGTCCGAAAATAAACTTTCACAAGGGCCAAGTGGTTTTGTGCAGTAGAGGCAGTCCTTGCAGCGGCGATAGAGTAGGACTTTTTCAATTGCTTCAGGAGTTGCCCGTTGACCTCGTTCCTCAATCCACTTTCTTGCAGATGTTCGCTCCCTTGTCCGCTCCTTAATATTCTCGTGATCGCGCTCTCGCTGTTCAGAATTGCGCTTCAGGCTTCGAGCCAACTCGATCCGAATCTGAGCGGGTCTGCCGTGTTTTCTGATGATCGCATTCACGACCTTTCGCATCTCCGACAGGGTGCGTTTCACGACCGGGTTCGGAATGCGCGGTAATACCGAGTCCACCGAAGGCAGATATTCGAGTTCATCTCCTCCGGAGAAAACATTTCCATAGACTTTTACAACCGCCTCTGAGTATGAGAGACCATCTTGCTCCATTGAAGGGAGGAGTTTTAGCATCGCTACATGCGACAGAGCAGCATAGCCGTCCTCGGGTTCAATCCTGGCAAGTTGCTCGGCTGCTTGTTCATCGAGGCCCCATTGCATTCTTGCAATCTGGAGCAATTTCTCAGGCGATTGCTCTGTCATCCACTTACGGACGATTCGCCTTTTCTCTTGCTCTTGCAGGGCATTCCATCGATCCATTCCAAATGCGCGCACCATGACCGCATTCGTCCGATTTCCTCGCAAATAACTCTCTGCTTCATCATCTTCCAAATTCAGTTTTGCTCGTTTCGGTAAGTTCAACCTGCGTTTCAATTCTGGAAATCGGAAGCCGAAAAGATCGGACCGGCGGGTTTTTCCTTTAACTTCGGTGATGACCTTGGACAGGGCGGAGACCAGTTCCAGCCTTTCGGCCGGGGGCAGCTTTCTGTCGGGAGAAGGGTAGTCAACAATCTTCAAATTATTGACTGTCTGTACAACGCGGAAATGCTGGGCAAGAAGAGAGGAACGAGGCGCACGGGGAAGTGGAGGGTTACGTTCAAGCTCACAGTGTCCTGGTTTCCCCGCACTGATTGTCCTCTGCCGGAACATCAACTTTTCGATCCGGGGTTTCAATGTCTCAGTAAGCACGGAAGGATAGTGAATACTCTGAGCTACCCAGATTCGCTCGAATTCCTCCTGGAACATCTTTCGTTCCGTCCAGATCGGTTTCATGTCACTACGCTTGCGGTTACGAATTGCAGACGTGTGGGGATTGATCTGCGAGAGATGTTGACCTAACGTCTGTCCACTTAAAGTCAACTCTTTTTCGAGGCTCTTGATTGAAGACTTGATCTTGCTGCGCTCTTTCTCATTCTCCTTTGCCTCGGCAGCATTCAGCCCCGAACGGCCTTCGCGTCGACTGCTCTTGAAACCCCGACGTTGGCCGAGATGGTACAAAGCGCGCCCCAACTCATCCAATTCGAGCTCGCTATCGAGGGCTCTGGATCGAAGGTAGTAGCATAGTATCTGGTCGGGGTCTTCGATGTGAGGAGACTCTGTGCGAATGCGAGGCCGCCATTTTTCCATCAAACGCTTATCAAGTTTGGTAAGCTCCTCGTCACGGCACTCGCCTTTCTTGCCTGCGAATGGGAGGAGTCCAGCCGCCTGTAGCGTGATGTAAAGATCACGCTGCCGCGCTTGTCTTCTCCTGATCTGTCGCCTCTGATGACGGCTTGTCCGGCGTTTGACAGCATGAGAAGCGCCTGGCTCTCCAGTCTCGAACTTGGCTGCGTCCATAGGTGCGTCAAATATTCTCGCGCCGGTTGCCACGATGCTTCGGCCCTGGAGGTCAGCTAAGGCCCATCCGACAGATCCCACACCGAGGTCTAGCCCAAGCACGAAGTTATTCACTTTCATTCCAAACCCCTTGACGCAAAATGCTACAGAGGAGTAAAAGTATATCAGTGTACTTGAGCGGCGATTGTCCGGCTATTCTTAGTAAGCTTTCGTCGTAAGGCTCCGCTCATTGAGCGACCTTTGAACGCCCCCTAAGACGGGGCGTTCTTATTTCATGTGTTAGTTTTTTAGTCGACGCAAGCCCAATGGGAAGCGGTATTTCTATGATTGAGGTACATCCCAGTTTATTTGTTGGTTCGCAGATGGATTACGAATCCCAAGTTGGCACTGCCAACAATTGGGCTATTGTTCATGCTTGCAAAGAGCCATATCACCGTCAGGCTCTCGGCTATTCCGGGCGGGCAGCCGCAAAGACACATCCAGAGTACCTGGTCGTGCGACGTGATAATCGACTCATTCTGAATCTCGTTGATGTTGACGATCCAGCGTATATCCCCGACGAGATCATGGATACATCCGTTGCTTTCATCCATGAGCGTCTGAACGCTGGGCAGAGAGTATTGGTCCATTGCAATCAAGGGTTGTCGCGCTCGCCGTCGATTGCGATGCTTTATTTGGGAACCCACACAGAGCGTCTTCCACGTAATTCATTTGAGCAGGCTTTCACTACTTTCCGGGAGATATATCCACCATTCTCTCCGGCCGCTGGTGTGTTGGGATTTCTGCGCAGACGCTGGACTTAAGGCATTCAACAAACGCCGGATGAGAATGTTTGTTGGTGTCGCTCGAATGAAAGTTCTTGTCAACATCGAGAGAATTCTCGAAACCGTCCAACTGAAAACCTACTTGTTGATCTCGGAGTCTCTCACAGCTACAAAATCGACTACAGCGGGATTTTTGGCGATCCCGGAAAAGGCTGCATCCGCTTGTAAAAGAATGGTCGG
>DZCR01000114.1 GCA_022736495.1 Desulfobacca acetoxidans | reverse complement strand
TTAGCCACTAGATATTGGCAAAAGGGACTTTTAAGCTGAGGAGAATGCGACATGGAAGTTCTGAAGGGGACTGCTGTTAATCCTGCACAAACTCCCGGCCGTCTTTCAGGGCCAATTCGGCCTTGGCCAGTTGGCGTCCCAGGTAGATGGCGTGGTTAATATCAGATAAGGCCCGGTCCCGGGCGATCTGATGCTGCAAGGAGAGGGCGGTGCGGCCCCGGTACTCCTTCAGGGTGACGTCCTCGAAGCGGTGCTCCACGATGATTTCCCCTTCATCCAAGGTCACTCGGAAATAGCCCATGGGGTCCAGCTGGACCTTGAAGGGGCGCTTGCCGATGATCATCAAGGCCCGGTCCAGTTCCTTAGGGTCCAGGCCCAGAGAGTGGCTCAGCACCACGATGGCCCCGGTGGGCAATCCGGCCCGGTCTGCCACCCAGGCCTGAATGGCCATGAGGCCATAGACGTTCAGGAGCCAGGCGTCCATGGCGTTGTGGGTGCGGAAGGCGGCGGAAAGCGTCAGTTTGCCCTCGAACTTGCGAAAAAACAGGGACACCAGGCAGGGGCGGCCCTCTTTAGCCGTCAGATCCCGGGCGGTGTCCCACAGGGCCATATAGGACTTGCGGTCTTCGGGGTCGGCTTTCAGGCGTTCGGCGCAGGCCGCCAGGGCATCCAGGCCGAAGTAGGCGCGCAGGCGGTGGCCGTAATTATAGGTCTCGTCGTGGCGCATCTCCCCTTGGAGGATCTCCTCCTGGTAGCGGCGCAAGCGCTCGGGGGCCAGGTGGGCCGCCCGCAGTTGCTCGTCGCCCTCAAACCGGGGCTTTTCCACCACCACTTTGACGTGCTGCAACTCCAGACGATCGCCCTTCTTCAGGGCCACCCGCTGGCCGAAGCGGGTCACCAGGTAGAGCATTTCTCTCCAGGCCGCCAGGGGGGTCTCCCGCACCACCAGGTGGGCCCGGGGATTGCTGGGAAAATATTCCAGCTCCACTTCCGGCAGCGGTATTTCTAGGCGATCTGGCACCGGAATGGCCGGGGGTGGGGAATCCGCAAAGAATTCTCTGATGCGCGTCAGGGTTGCCTCTTCCTGAGGGTCACCCAGCCAGAGCAGTTGGGGCCGGCGGAGAAAGTGGTCCCGCCGCACCAGGTCGTCCATAATCCGCCGGGTCTGGCGGATGCGGACGGGAGCCACGGTTACACCGGGCTCCGGACTGCGGTAGCGCACCACGGCCGAAGCCACGGGCTCCAGGCCCAACTCAAAAAAATTGGTCAACTCCTCCCGGGAGCCGGAGCGGTCGTGCCCGCAGATCAACAGCACCCGAATCTGGGGGTTATAGAGCAGATTGCGCAGCATCTCCCGCAAGCCGTTGCCGTACAGGGTGCCGAAGGCGGCGATGGGGCTGGTTTCCTCCCCCAGATCCACTCCGGCCTGGAGGAACCGGGCCATGACATAATCCACCCTGGACCACAGGGTCACCACCCCAATGGCGCCCTCAGGATTAACGACCGTCAGGCGGTCGCCAAAATGCAGGGGCACAAACTCCATGGTGCCTTTATACCAAAAAACCGCGGGCGGGGCAAAATATTGCTGGAAAAACGGGACTACGGCGAATTTAACGGCGGTGCTTCCCCACGAGCCCCTTAGAAAAGATTTGCCCGGCCGCGCAAAAGTGATATGATTTTAGCCGGTAAAGAAATCTAGTCGGTCTCTTGCCGGATGAGAGGAAAATGCTTAACAATAGTGCAGTGGTGTCATATGCTCAACGAGTCTTTTGGAGATTCCTTAGCGAGCAAATAGAATTAACAAGGGAGGGGCGGCGATGACGGCATTTAAAGAGCGGATGTATCTCCGGAGTTTTCAGGAGATCAGCAAGATCCTGAGCTCCACCCTGTCAGTGGATGAAGTGTTGGATCACATCGTGCGGCAGATCACCGAGGTCATGAACTTAAAGGGGGCGACGATCCGCCTGGTCAACCCCAAGACCAACCGGTTGGAGCTGGCGGCGGCCAACGGTTTGAGCGAGCGCTACCTCAGCAAGGGCCCCGTGGACCTGGACAAGAGTGTCACCGAGGCTTTGAGCGGGCGGCCGGTGGCCATTTTTGACGTGGTCACCGACCCCCGGATGCAGTATCCCGCCGAGGCCAAAGAGGAAGGCATCGCCACCCTCGTGGCTGTCCCCATGGTGGCCAAAGGCAAAGTCATCGGCGTCATGCGGCTGGTGACGGCGGAACCCCGGGAGTTCACCATGGAAGAGGTGGATTTTGCCTGCGCCGTGGCGGAACTGGGGGCCCAGGCCATCAGCAACGCCAAGATGTACGAAGCCCGCACCCGGGAACTGAACTTCCTCAAGGGCCTCCTGGAAGTCTCCAAGGCGGTGAACTCAGCTCTGGACGTGAAAAAGGTCCTCAATCTCCTGGTGAAGACCGTCACCACCGCCCTGGACATCAAGGGCGCCGGGGTGCGTCTGCTGGATGAAACCCGGCAACAGATGACCCTGGTGGCCTCTTACGGCCTGAGTGACCGCTATGTCACCAAGGGCCCGGTGGGCACCGACAAATCCATCACCGACGCTATGATGGGCAAGGCGGTCTCCATCTATGATGTGGATAGCGATCCCCGGGCTACCTACGTCAAGGAATCGGTAGAGGAGGGCATCAGGTCCATCCTGTCGGTGCCCATCAACCTCAAAGGCACCGTCATCGGGGTCATGCGTATCTATACCAAAGAACCCCAGGAGTTCAGCGATGATGAAATCACTTTCATCTCCTCCCTGGCGGAGCAGGCGGCCCTGGCCATGGAAAACGCCCGCCTCTACCAGAAGCTCAAGGGGGAATACGAGGAGTTGATGGGCGATTTGTACCGCTTCACGGGCTTTACCCGGTTTTAGCCGAGTGCGGCAGACCTGGGCCCGGGAGGTCTCCGGGCCCAGCCCTGAACCAGCCGACGCCCTATCAGCCACCAAACCCGAAAGCTCAGGGGGTTGGCCTGCTCCGGCGCCACCCCGGTATCCTGGGGGAAAATATGTCCCACTATTACGAAGAAAATGACCTGGAGAGGTTTGACGAGATCGGCAAATACCGCCCCGACCTCTATGATATCTTCATGAACTACTACCAGGGGGTCATGAGCGCCGGGGCCTTGACGAGCCGGGAAAAGGCCCTCATCGCCCTGGCAGTGGCCCACGCGGTCCAATGCCCCTACTGCATCGACGCCTACACCCGGGGGTCCCTGGAGGCCGGCTCCAATATGGCGGAGATGACTGAAGCCATCCACGTGGCCGCAGCCATCCGGGGCGGCGCCACCCTGATTCACGGCATCCAGGCCCACAACGCCGCGGCCAAAATCACCCTGTAGGGCAGCGCACCCGTGCTCCCTTTTGCCCGGAAGCTGGCAGATCTGGGCTACCCCGACCTGAAGGCCGCAAGTGTCAGCACCCTCCAGGTCAACCTGGGGTGGCGCTGCAACCAGGCGTGCAAGCACTGTCACCTGCTGGCCGGACCCGACCGCCTGGAACAGATGGAACGGGACGCCATCGATGAGATCATCCGAGTGGTGGAGCGTTGGTCCATCCCCACCGTCGATCTCACCGGCGGGTCGCCGGAACTCAACCCCCATTACGAGTATCTGGTGGAGCGCCTGGCGGGCTCGGGGACCCATATCCTGACCCGCTGCAACCTGACGGTCTTACTAGAACCCGGCAAAGAGCACCTGCCGGAGTTTTACCGGGACCATCGGGTGGAGCTGGTCTGCTCCCTGCCTTATTACCAGGAAGACATGGTGGACCGCCTCAGGGGCGCGGGAGTCTTCCAGAAGAGCCTTTTAGCCTTGCAGCGCCTCAATCGTGTGGGTTACGGGGAACCGGATTCAGATCTTAAGCTCAACCTCATGTACAGCCCCGCGGGCGCCTACCTGCCGCCGGAGCAAGGGGCACTGGAGGAGATCTTCCACCGGGAACTGGGAAACCGCTTCGGGATTCGCTTCCACCGCCTCCTGACCCTGCTCAACATGCCCATCGGGCGTTTCAAAGAATTTCTGGAGCGGTCCCAGAATTACGACCGTTACATGGGCAAGCTGGTGGCCGGTTTCAACCCGGCCACGGTGCCCGGTCTTATGTGCCAGTCCCTGCTCAGCATCTCCTGGGACGGGCGCCTTTACGACTGCGACTTCAACCAGGCCCTGGACCTGCCCCTGCTGGCAGGATTGCCCCAAACGATCTGGGACTTCGATCTGCCCGCCCTGGCCACCCGCCCCATCCGCCTGGCGGACCACTGCTACGGCTGCACCTCCGGCGGCGGCTCCTCCTGCGGCGGCAGCCTGGCCAAGGAGTAAGTCTGTGGAGGGAGGGCCAGGGACGTTTTTCGTAAGGGTCCCCCGCCCGCCGCCATTTCACAGTTCGCCTTTTCGGGGCCAGCGCCGGGTGCAGAGGCGTTCGGCCAGGTGGCGGGCCAGATAAAGCCAGTGGCAGCCCGTGGTCTTCAGGTTGCCCTGTTGTTGCCAGCGGCGGCCGGAGCTGGATACCGGCGGCGTTAAGAGGCAAAGCCGGGTGTGGCGTCGCAGCCGGATTACCAGGTCCAGGTCTTCGGGGCGGCGGCGGACAAAACCGCCTAGTGCGAAGAACAGCGCCCGGCGGACAAAAATGGCCTGATCGCCGTAAGGCAGGCCAAAGAGGCGGCTGCGCCAGTTGGCCCCCCAGGCAATAATCTTGAGGAAAGGGGTCGGGGGCGTCAGACGCAGTTGAAAGGCGCCGGCCTTGACTTTAGGGTCCCGGGCGGCCTGGCGCAGAGCCGTCAGGTGGGCCGACGTGAGTGCAGTGTCGATATGCAGAAACACCAGGAGTTTCCCCCGGGCCAACCGGGCGCCGGCGTTCATCTGGGCCCCGCGCCCACGTGGGGCACTAATCAGGCGGACGAAAGGGCAGCGCGCCCCTACGGCCTGGGTGGCATCCGTACTGCCGCCGTCCACCAGGATAATTTCCAGGTCAGGGCTGCCGGGTAGATTGGTCAGGGCCTCGGCCAGAATGGGGGCCTCATTGAAAACCGGGAGGATAAGGGAAATGTCCGGCGGCTCGCCGTCCTCAACCCGGCGCTGGAAATCAGGGCCGGAGGGGCGAGGCGTCCCCGGCGCGGACCCTCCTTTGATGCCATCACTCACCGCATGACCGCCTTGCTCATCATATTTGCCAAGGAACCACGCCCGGGGCGCGTAAAAACCCGTCTGATCCCGCCCTTGTCTTTTGAGGCGGCAGCTCAACTGTACCACAGCTTCCTGCTGGATATCCTGGAAGAAATGGGCCGGGTGCCGGAGGTGCGGCTGGCCCTGGCCTTCAGCCCTCCCGAGGCCCAGGGATTTTTCCAAACTCTGGCGCCGCCGGGTATTGACCTCTTTCCCCAGGAGGGTGGCGATTTGGGTGAGCGCATGGCCCGGGCCTGCGCCCGGGGTTTCGCCGCCGGTTACAGCCCGGTACTGTTAAGGGGCAGCGATACCCCGGATCTCCCGGCCGCGGTGGTGTCGGGGGCCAGGGAGGTGCTGGCGGCTGGAAAGGCCCAGGTGGCGCTGGGGCCGGCAACCGACGGCGGCTACTACCTGGTTGGGCTCACCGAGCCGCAGCCGCGCTTGTTTCAGGGGCCGGTCTGGTCCAGCAGCACGGTCCTGGAATCAACCCTCAAGACGGCCCGCAAGCGGGGTCTTACGGTTCACCTTTTGCCTGCCTGGGCCGACATCGATACGGCTGCGGACCTCCTGGCCTTTCTGCACCGCACCGGGCCTAAGCCGCAGCCGGGATGGCGCAGCCGCCTCAACGCCATGAACCTACTCGGCCCCCTTGAGACTGACTTGTCCCGGCTGACCCGTTAAATTCTCACCGAGCCGGGTTGATTCACGGACCTCTTGCACGTACAATAATTGCAGGAGTATTGCATGACAAACCCCCAAGGCGTGAAGCTTCGGGCGAAACGCCGCAAGGCGTCCATCATCCGGCCGCTTATCTTCCTGCTCTTAATCGTGGCGGTAATCGCCATCCAGTATTTTCATCCGGAGCGGTACCTGGATAAAGAATATCTCCGCCGGTTCGCGGCCTCCTATGGGGCCCTATTGCCGGTGCTCTATCTGTTGGTCTGGACGGTGGGACCGCTTTTCCTGCCCGGCCTCCCTCTTATCCTGGCCGGCGGCGTGCTCTTCGGCCCCTTCTGGGGGGTGGTCTACACGGCCTTCGGCTCCGCGATGGGCGCGGCGTTGGTTTTCCTGGTCTCCCGCTACCTGGCCCGGGACTGGGTCACCAGCAAGCTGACCGGCACCCGGCTCATGTCCCTGGACGACAAAGTGGCCCGGCACGGCTGGAAGATCGTGGCCTTTACCCGGCTGGTCCCGGTCTTCTCCTATACCCTGCTGAACTACGCCTTCGGCCTCACGCGCATCTCGTTCTGGCCTTTTTTGGCCGCCACCTTCGTCTGTATGCTGCCCGTCACCATTGCGTTTGTGTATTTCTCCAGCAATATCCTGGACCTCTTCCACGGCCATATTTCTAAGGAATTGATCATTGGGGCGATTCTGGTGTTCCTGGTAAGCCTCATCCCGTTGCTCTACAAGAAGTTGAAGGCCAAGACAATAGATCCCCTTGAGATGTAGTGGAGAAGCGGCTTCCCCCCTTTTTTCCCCGGAAAATATTACCCGTTCAACCCTTTGTCCTCACTTTTTGCCAGGTTAGCTCCGGATAATTTTATCCACCTGAATGTCGTGGGCTTTGAGAAGTTTCCACAGGGTGACCCGGCTGATGCCCAACAGGCGCGCCGCGTCGCTCTTTTTGCCCCCGGCCTGGTTAATGGCGTCGATCAGGCGCCGGCGCTCATCAGTCACCTGTCCGGTGCGGCCCCCCTGGCGCACCTGGGGCGGGCGCTCCGGCTTCCGGCGGAAGGTGGCCGGGAGGTTCTCCGGGCGGATGGTCCCCCCGGGGCACAGGACAAAACCGTACTCGATGACATTGATGAGCTCCCGGACATTGCCGGGCCAGTCATGGGTAACGAGCAGGTGCAGGGCCGCATCGCTGATCCCGCTCAGGGGTTTGCGGGTCTGGCGGCGGGCCCGGGCGATGAAGGCTCTAACCAGCAGCGGGATATCCTCCCGCCGCTCCCGTAACGGGGGGAGAAGAATAGGAATGACTCCGATACGGTAGTAGAGGTCTTCCCGGAACCTGCCCTGAGCCATGAGCCGGTGGAGGTCTTGGTTGGTGGCGGTAATGACCCGGACATTCACCGGGAGGGGAGCCTGGCCTGCCACCTTTTTTGCCTGAAGCGCCTGTAACAGCATGGCCTGGGTGGGCATGGGCAGGTCTTCCACTTCGTCCAGGAAAAGGTCACCGCCGCAAGCGGCCTCGAAACGGCCCACCCGGGTGTGGTCGGCGCCGGCAGAGGCCCCTTTGTCCGGCCCGAAGAGCTCATTTTCCCATAAGGATTCATTGAGGGCGGCGCTGTTCACCTTGATGAAGGGCCCGTAGCGCCGGGGGTTATCTGCTCCATGGCCCGGTTGCCCGCCAGGATCACCCCCTCCACATCCACCACCAGCAACCCGTCCAGCATGGTGTCGACGACGCTTTGCCAGAACTGATCCTGCCCTTCATGAAACCGGGTCTCTTGACTTACGAGAGTATCTTTTAACGATTTTTTACCCAAAATTGACTCCCGGCCAGTTTGATGAGGCGGCGGAAATCCGGAATACCCAGCCCCCGCAAGTTAAGGTTAACTATAAATGATTAACATTTTCTCTTCAAGCATCATGAAGAATTTGGGTGCAGAGACCTGCGTGCGCCTGCGCTTAACGCGCCCAAAAATTTGTCAAATTCTCCAAGACGTGGTAGAGTTCAAAGGGGGGGTGGGGTATCTGGAAAGAGGCCCCTGACCTTCCCCACTGCGGTTTTGGAGAGGCAAAGAGGTTCGTGCCACCCAAAATTTCATTCAGAACCGCTAGTCCGCCTCGCCTAACCTGCTCATGGAACCCCAAGAACCTTCCCCGCTCGATTGGTCGAAAAAGATTTTAGCCGAATGCATCGGCGAAGAACTCCCTCCCTGCCAGGCGGCCTGCCCCCTGGATATCCGGGTAAGGGAAAAGCTGGCCTTCATGCAAGAGGGCAATCTGGCCGGGGCCTTAAGGGTTGTGCTGGAGCGCTGCCCCTTCCCCGGCATCCTGGGCCGCATCTGCACCCGCCCCTGCGAGCAGGCCTGCACCCGCAATTCCCTGGACCAGCCCATTGCCATCGCCGGGCTGAAACGCTACCTGGCTGATCTTGATCCCCAGGCTGTCCTGGACGTGGCGCCGGGCCTGGAGCGGCCCCAGCGGGTGGCCGTGGTGGGGGGCGGCCCCGCCGGACTCATGGCCGCCTACGAGCTGCGCCGCTTGGGCTACCCCGTCACGCTCTTCGAGGCCGAATCTTTTCTGGGCGGGGCCCTGCGCCTCTATATCCCGGCCTACCGTCTGCCCCGGGAGGTGCTGGAGCGGGAAGTAAGCGTGGTGGAGAAGTTGGGGACGGAAGTGCGGCTTCGCACCCGCTTGGGCCGGGATGTCCATTTAGAAGATCTGCGCCGGGATTTCGCCGCGGTCTTTTTGGCGTTGGGGTCCCACAAAAGTCTGCGTCTGAAAATCCCCGGCGAAGATTTAACCGGGGTGCTGGATGGCATCGGTTTTCTGAAGGCGGTCAACGCTGGGGCGCCGCCGGACGTGGGCGAACGCGTGGCAGTCATCGGCGGCGGCAATGCCGCGCTGGACGCGGCCCGCTCTGCCTGGCGCTGCGGGGCTCAGGCAGTGCAGGTCCTCTACCGGCGCACTGCGGACCTCATGCCGGCCCTGGCCTTTGAGGTGGAAGAAGGCCGCCGGGAAGGCATTCGCTTCCATTTCCTTACCATGCCGGTGCGTCTGGAAGGGGACGGCCGGGTACGCAAGCTGGTGGCCCAAAGGACCGAGTTGGGAACGCCTGACGCCAGCGGCCGCTGCTGCCCAGTGCCCATAGCCGGCCCCGAGGTCAGTCTGGAGGTGGACACGGTGATCGTGGCGGTGGGCCAAACCGCGGACTTTAGCTTTTTCGGATTCGGCCTGGCCTTTGACACCGCCACCATTTACCGCCTGGAAATTGACCCCCTGACCCTGAAAACTAGGATTCCGAGGGTCTTTGCCGGAGGCGACCTGGTCACAGGGCCCCGAAGCGCGGTGGAGGCCTTTGCCGCGGGCCGCCGGGCCGCCTTGGCCATCCATGGCGAACTGCAAGAGCAGCCGCTGCCCCAGGAGTTGCCGCCCCTGGCCAGCCGCGGCACCAACCTTATCGTGGATACCACCGGTGTTACAGTCACCTCCCGCCAGGCCATGCCAGACCTGAGCCAGAGCGAGCGCGCGGCTCAACCGGACGCCGAGGTGGAACGGGGTTTTACCCATGAGGCGGCCCGGGCCGAAGCCGCCCGCTGCCTCACCTGCGTCTGCTCCCAGTGCGTCAAAAACTGCACCTTTCTCCAGCACTATGTGCAGCAATTCCCCTACACCGAAAAAGAGCTGGTCCGGCTCCTGGCCGAGCGGGGCGACGCCGACCCCTTGCTCCCCTACTCCTGTCATTACTGCGGCCTCTGCCAGGCGGTTTGCCCTAAAGACCTCCACGCCGGAAAACCCTGCCTGACGGCCCGGGAAACCCTGGTGGCCCAGGGCCAGGGACCTTTGCCGCAGCATAAAGGCATCCAGAATTACGTCAAGTGGGGCGCGTCCCCCACCTTTGCCTTAAGCCGCCCGGACCCGGCCACCGGCAAGGCAGAGCGCGTCTTTTTTCCGGGCTGCTCTTTGGCAGGCCACTTCACCGGGGTGGTGAAGGCGGCCTACTCTTACCTGCGCCGGAAATTGCCGGATACGGGGATCATGCTCAACTGCTGCGGCGCGCCCAGCTATTTCCTGGGCGAAAAAGAGGTCATGCTCCGCATCATCGGGAATGTGGCCCGGGAATTGGAGGAACTGGGGGCTGAGGAAATCATCGTGGCGTGCACCCACTGTTACCAAACCTTCCAGGAATTTCTGCCGCAGATCCGCCTCCGCACCATTTACGAAGTGCTGGGTGAAGTAGGCCTGCCCCCCGAAGCCCAGGCGACCGCCTCCTGGACCTTCAACATCCAAGATGCCTGCGGCGCCCGCCAGGCTCCCCACATCCACGCGGTGGTGCGGGACTTGGTGCAGGATTTGGGCTATACGGTGGCGGAAATGGCCCACAACCGGGAGAGCAGCATCTGCTGCGGCTCCGGCGGCATGGTACCCGCGGTGGCCCCGGAACTGGCCCGAAAAATGACTGATTTTCGCCTCTCCGAAGCCAGCCACGACTTAATCACCTACTGCGCCTCCTGCCGGGCCCGCCTGTCCAAGACCGGCTACCCCACCCTGCACGTCCTGGACCTGCCGTTCAACCCGGCCTGGCAACAGACCAAATCCCACCAGACCAACCTAGCCTGCATCTACGCCGCCACGAAGGAAACCGGCGAGACTTCTTCTGAAAGGAATACGCTTTGGTACACATTCACGCCCGCGCAACGCGGACTC
>DZCR01000113.1 GCA_022736495.1 Desulfobacca acetoxidans | reverse complement strand
CGTGGAAGCCCTGAGAACCGGAGAAACCGTGAAACTCTAACCCAGGTTCTCTAGTGAGAAACAGATGCATGAGAACCACCAGGGGGCGGAGATAACCGGCGGACCCTGCCCTGATAGATGCCGGATTGTCCCTGGCGGACGAGACTTAAGGCTATCCCTTAAAAGATAGTCGACTGGCGTGGCCGGGCTACATGGTTATTATTCTGCTGGGCCTTGGGGAGCGGTGGGTCTGCCATGGATTCTTGAACCAACAGGATCAGTGATAGGTGGTGGGGAGGGCATGGCCCCTATATGATACTGGTGGCCGGGGCGGGCTATCAATGCTCAAATGAAGCCTCGATCACCTTACTCTCTGAGTAAATCGGTCCACCCGGGGACCTTAATTCGCCTTTTTCGCTTATTTCGCACTTCCTGTATTAACGATCAGATTTTTATGTCGGGTCGTTTTCAAGGCAATTTCCGCACTCTGGTTATCCCTGGGTTATCCTTTGCCACTCTGAAAGAAAAAGAAGATCAACCACATTAGCTTAACCTCTTTTAATAATTGTCTAATATTGGTGCCCCCGACTGGACTCGAACCAGCGGCACAGGGATTAGGAATCCCTTGCTCTATCCATTACTGAGCTACGGGGGCGTCGGTTTGCTGGTTTGATAAAATCCTTGGTGTCGCTATAGGTATCATTGCGTTAGATTTTCTCCCCTACCAAGGCTCTCAATTCTTCCTTGCTCAAGGTGTTATACCGCTTGAAAACAGTCATGGTTTTAGCCGGTCGCCGCCATTATACGAAAGTAGTCATGCCCCTGCAACCGCCAGTTACTGGGGCTGCCATACACCTCTTTGGGGAGGGCCTTCCATTGACAGCCGGTGCAGAGAACATAAACAATACCTTCAAATACTTGCCGATAATCTAACGGCTTTCTGCCACCGCCTTTCTTCTGGATATAAGATTTGTTTGGGTCCCTGGTCGGTGGCGGTAAGAGTGGCTCCACACGCTGTCAAAAAGCATCGGAAACAGCCCATGACGGCAACCTTGGCATGCGCACCCCCTTTGAGCATTTTTATGGGTATGCATGCCATATTATTTGATAAATATCAAGTTAATTACGGATAAGTACTTAGTATATATAGACCGTTTTTAAGTGGCCGAGGTCTATTTTGACCCCGCCCTCGATCATGTGTTAGCCGTATAAATTCTCGATCTTACCGCTTCAACATTGTTGACCTTTTCGAGATACCTCTGGGTAGAGGAGAGATTGGCGTGCCTCAGGATGACCTTGCTGAGGATCTTTATGGGAACTCCAGACCGGGACGCATATATGGCGCGTGGCGCCTCAGGTCATGTGGCCTCAAGTGGACACCGACCGGAGCACCGGCCCTCTGACCATAACCCTGGCGGTGGTATAGGAAATGGGGAAAATTCTTTGGTCGCCTTCCATTCCCTTGGTTCTGATGTAATCTTTCAACCTGTCGGCCAGCTTTTTCGGGATAAAGACCGCTTCTGGGCTTTTCCCGCTTTTGGGACTTCTGATGGTCAGCTTTTGATCATCGACATCACCTGCTTGTAGCTTCAAGACCTCGCCCACCCGCATGCCGCTCCGAGCCGCGAGTTCCAGCATCAGACGGTTTCTTATCTTATTGGGCCGGAAAATGATCTCGTCGATGGTTTCCTTCTCATGGATTTGCCAGCTTCCCAGTTTCAGCGCCCGGAACACTTCCTCAGCATAGGAGCTTCACAGGGATTTGGAAGTTGGGAATCCAGGTTGCTGCGGATGAAGTTGAAAAAGGCTTTGAGGCAGGAATAGCAGGTGTGCTTGGTTAACTGCTTGCAGCCCAGTACTTTAAACTTTAGTATTTCAGCCGGCTCCTGCACAGGCGGGGCGCCTGTCTCACCAAGGAAAAATCAAGTTTCTCTTGCTTCTCCCCCCTGACAACTGCCTTTGACAACTGTTGCTTTACTTCACTGCGGCGGCGTGGACTTTGGTGGCGGCGCCGGTGGGTTCGGTATAGCTCATGATGAAGCGGAAATTGGGGAAGAGGCGGGGCAGGCGCATCATGTTGAAGATCATGACGCCGATGGCCATGCGATCCAGCCAGGAGGACATGGGCCAGCCCAGGTGGACGTTGATCTGGCGGTCGCCCAACTCGTATTCCACTACCCGGAGCAGCGCCACCAGGCGGTGGTAGAGGCTTAACTTGAGGAGGGGGAAGCGGAAGTGGTTGGCGGCCAGTTTAGGCGGGATGCCGGCCCGGGGGGAGTAGAAGGTGACGTAGGCGACGTTGTCCTCAGGGGGGCCGCCCATCTCCTGAGAGCGCTTGAAGACCAGGTGCACATCCGGCGCTGAAGACTCGGCGAGGAAGAGGATCATCTCCATTTCGTTGTCCCCCTTGCCGATTTCCTTAAGCTCCGGGGCTCGCTTTTGGGCCACCAGGAAACCGGCCACCAGCACCAGGCCGGTGACGATGGCCCAGAGCATGGTGCCGTGAGTCTTGATGATAGCCAGAAAAATGAAGCAGCTTACAAAGATGACCCACATGATCAGGGTCACCAGGCGGGAGGTGTAAAAATGGATCACCTCTTTGGTGCCCATGAAGTAGCGGTAGATGAGCAGGGCCCCCATGTTGATGGAGAAGCTGGCCAAAAGTCCCAGGGCATACATGTCCGCCAGGGTTTCCTGCCGGCCCGAGGTAATGATGATAATGATGGAAAAGAAGGTGGCGTTGGCGAGGTGGATGCGGTAAAGGGACTGACGCCGGTTGGTGGCGATGACCCAGTGGAAGCGGTAGCGGTGGGCCACGCGCTCGATGAGTTCGCTGGAGGCCACGAACGCGGTGTTCACTGCCATGATCAGGGCAAAGCTGGCCAGGGCCGCGACGATGACACCGAAGGGCAGGCCGTTGAGCATGGTAGCGTAATGGGTGATGAGATCGCCTTCATGCTTGTGGAAATCAATGGGCGCCGACAGCGCCAGGGCCGCGACGATGGGGGTCACCAGACCCACGGTCACGGCCAGGAAGATATAAGCCTTGCTGATCTCCCGCCAGCTTCGCACCAGGCCGGCGGTCTGGAGGACGGACTCCACCCCGGAATAGGCCAGGATGCAGAAGGCGATGTGGGCGATAAAGATGTTATAACTCCCAAAGAACGAGCCCGGACTCAGGTCGGAGGCGGTCTTGACCGCGGCCTGCTTGAGCTGCCCCAGGGAAAAACTGTCCAGGGCCAGGATACCGGAAATGATCAGGGTAATGAAAACCAGGGCTGCAAAGATAAAAATGGTGAAGGTGACCCGGGCGTTTTCCTTGATCCCCAGGACGTTGAGGCCGGCAATGGCCCAGATGGTGATCAGGACCAGGGCCATAATCACGTGGTGGGGCAGGTGAAAGAACGAGGTGGCGTTTAAGACGGCGCTCACTGCGGAGATGCAAGCGGTGAGGATGTAGTCCACCATGATGGAGGCCACCGCCACGAAGGACACCAGGGGACCCAGGACCAGATAAGAGAAGGAATAGACCCCGCCGCCGATGAGGCCGTGGTGCTCCAGGATTTCGGCGATCTCTACCAGCCGGGTGGTCATGTAATGGACGAAGACGGCGGTGAAGGCGATAAAGATGATGGCGGAAAGACCGATGAAGCGGTAGGCCTCGGCGGGGGCGTAAAACACCGAGGTAAGCTCGTCCATCAGGGTGATGACCGCTACCGACAGCCAGGTGAGCCACCAGCGGCCGTTGAGGTAGTATGACAGGCGCCCCGGTTTACGGAGGAGATAAATGAACAGCCCCACCAGCCCCAGGTTGGCAACAATCAAGAGAATGCTTTTCAGGTACAATGCCTGGCCTCGCCAATTGGGGGTGAGAAGAAATCGGTCTGAAACGAAAAGTCGAGTCTTGCCCGCCAGGTGGTGCCGGGGGGATTCTATCATTGTTAGGTTGCGGCCTACAATTATTTCTTAAAAGAAATTACCTCCTGAGCGGTGAGGTTATCTTTTCCTTCCGGGTCAAATGCCAGCCGGGACGCGGGATTACTTGTCGTCGGCGGCTCAGGCCGCTCGTTCCTTGGGCCGGCGAAAATACCGGATATCAAACTCGAACTGGGGGAACAACCGGGGCAGGCGCATCAGGTTGAAGACCATAACCCCCACGGCCAAGCGGTCCAGCCAGGAGGACAGGGGCCAGCCGAAATGGACCACCACCTGACGGTCCGCCAGTTCATACTCCACCACCTTCAAGAGACTCGCTATGCGGTGATAGAGACTGATTTTTTTGAGGGGAAAGCGGAAATGGTTGGGGACATTTTTGGGGGGAATGCCGCCGACCCGGGGGGAATAAAAGGTAATGTAAACCTCGTTTTCCTTGGGCACTGTCTGGTCCCGTTCCTCGGACCGGCGAAAATACAGGTGAACCTCCGGGGCTTCGCTCTCCGCAAGATAAAGGATCATTTCCATTTCCGTGTCGGCCTGTTGGATATGTTTGATCTCCGGAGCCCGTTTTTTGACCACCAGGAACCCTGAAAGGAGCATGACGCCGGTGACCAAGGCCCACAACATCGTGGCGTGGGGTTTGTCAATGGCCAGGAAGATGAAACAGCTTACCAGGATGATCCAGAGGATGATGGTGCCCAGACGGCTGGTATAGTAGGTCATGCCTTCGGTAGTCCCTTTGAAGTATCGGTAAAGAATCAGGGACCCCATATTGATGCAGAAGGAGGCGATGAGACCCAGGGCATACATATTAGCCAGTTCTTCCTGGCTGCCCATGGTTAGTACAATGATAATGGAGAAGAAGACGGCGCTGGATATGTGGATGCGGTACAGTGATTGGCGCCGGTTGGTGGCAATGAGCCAGTGATAGCCATAGCGGTGGGCGACGCGTTCCATAAGCTCACTGGAGGCCACAAACGCGGTATTAACCGCCATCATCAGGGTGAAACTGGCCAGCGCCGCCACCGCGATGCCAAAGGGAATCCCATTGAGCATGGAAGCGTAGTGGGTGACGAGATCACCTTCATGGGCCTTAAAATCAATCCGGGCTGAGAGGACCAGAATGGCCACCAGGGGGGTCACCAGACCCACGGTCAGGGCCAGGAAGAGATAGGCCCGGCGAATTTCCCGCCAACTGCGCACCAGGCCAGCGGTTTGGAGCACGGACTCCACCCCGGAATAGGCCAGGATACAGAAGGCGATACTGGAAATAAAGTGGCCATAATCGCGTTCGAGCGAACCGGTTTGGATATGCTTCAGGGAATCGTGGAAGGCCAGCTTGATCTGCCCCAGGGACCAATAGTCCATGGCCAGTAAGCCGGAGACGATCAGATTGACAATGATGATCGCCGCGGCAATGAAGATCAGAAAAGTGAACCGGGCGTTTTCCCGGATGCCCAGGATGTTGAGGCCAGCCACGGCCCAGATAATCAGAAGGACTATGATCATTTTCTGGGGGGAAGACATGGTGAAAAAGGAGGTAGCATTGGCTACCGCACTGACCGCGGAAATACAGGCGGTCAGGATATAGTCCACCATAATGGAGGACACTGCCACGAAGGACACCATGGGACCCAGGACCAGGTAAGAAAAAGAATAGACGCCGCCGCCGATAAGGCCGTGATGCTCTAGGATCTCGGCAATCTCGGTGAGACGGGTGCTGAGAAAACGGATGAGCAGGCTCGTGACCGTGATAAACACCAGGGCGCTCAAGCCGATGAAGCGATAAGCCTCCGCCGGGGCGTAAAAGATGGAGGTAAACTCATCCATCAGGGTAATGATGCCCACGGCCAGGTAAGTCAGCCAGATGCGGCCATCCTGGCTAAAGGAGAGGAGGCTGCGCTTGCGGAGGAGATAGATGAAAAAACCTATCAGGCCCAGATTGAGGATTAACAGGATGATATTTTTCACAGAACCCGATCTCTATAAGGTCACGAAAAATGCGGCTGGGCCAACCTGCGGGGTCCCCTTGGATCGTGCAGGAAGTTTAGCCTGATGGCAGTCAAACGCCGCTGATGACGGCTGCAATTATGCCTGGGTAATACCAGGAGATGATTAAGGGGAATGGGATTCCGGTAAGGGTGGGCCGGGGATGGCCGGGGGTGGATTATTTGTCGGAATTTGGGGACGTGCTGCTGAATAAGGGCGCCGGTTGAGCGCGAAAGGATGCGCTGGGCGCGCATCAATGCCGATGTCCATTATATCCTCCTCCTGCCTGCGGGGTTAGCTGGCGGGCTCGGGCGGGAGGTTCTCTGCCCTACCGCACTTATGAAAAATGCGGATTCGCCCCAAAGACTCGGGTCCCCCGCTTCTCCGACTTAGGTTTCGGAGAACTCGGCGGTCAGCCTGACGGCAATCAGGCCAACAATTTAAAATTAAATCTTTTTTTCAGAGACGTCAATGGAAATTGACCGCATAACCGCAGTGAGTTACCCTTGAAAAGACAAACCTGAGCAGACGCGGGGGGACGAGGCTCCATGGGCGTTCAGGATTGGACGGCCCCCCACCGTTATACGCGGAGAACGATCCGTGCACATCTGGTTGCCGCTGGTGGTCTTGGTGGGGCTGGGGGCCGTTACGGGGCAGGCTGCTCCCCTCACGATTAAGCTGTGCTCGGTGGGGACCCTGCCGCCGCCGCTGCTGAGCTTTCTTCAAGAGGGACTGGGGCGGGAACTGGGCGCGGTGGTGCAGGTGGGAGGGAATCTGCCCTTGCCGGCATTGTGCGCTGAGGGCCGCAGGCAGTTCCCGGGGGAGCCCTTTCTCGCGGCGCTGGCGGCCGCCCGGACCCCCAAAGACGGAGTGATCCTGGGGGTCACCAACGTGGACCTCTACGTACAGGGCCTGAACTTCGTCTTTGGCCTGGCCGATCCTCCCAAGCGAGTCGCCGTCATCTCTCTGGCCCGCCTCTACCCGGAATTTTACGGCCAGCCCCGGAACCCCCGTCTCTTTAAAGAACGGGCCATCAAAGAGGCGGTCCATGAAATCGGCCATCTCTTGGGCCTGGACCACTGCTCCAATCCCTCCTGCATCATGTTCTTCTCCAATTCTTTAACCGATACCGACCGCAAGGGGCCGGGGTTTTGCGCCTCATGTGAGAGCAGTATTAAAAAATAGATTAAATTTATTGTAATTTACTTGACATCTATAATCCCACCTGCTAGGGTTTTCCAACTTTCCCACAAATATTTATATTACTATCTTATTATTATTAATTCATAAAAAATATTTTTTATATGTTCATCGGCTAAGAATTATTGACAAAAATATATTAGAGAGGAGAAAGATTATGGCTTTTAGGAGAATCAGCGTTATCCTGTTTATGCTCTTTGCCTTGCTGCTTGCTACCGGCAGTAATGCCCACGCCAGCCCTATTTTGCCTCTGCAAACCGGATTATGGTACGAATATCAGTCGCATGATTCGGCGGTTCCCCCCGATGAATGGGTCATGCGCACCGAATTTCAAGACAAAGTTACCATCGAGGGCAAAGAATATTTTAAAGCGCAGCAATGGGGATACGATGACCCAACTTCATATGCAGAACTGTATCTGAGGTGTGATGATACTGCCGTTTACGTCTATGATACGAGGCTCAATGTGGAAGTGATAACTTTTATGCTTGGTACTACCATAGGGACTACCTGGACATATCCTAAAAAATTACCCGATGGCACCCTCGGTGAGACCCACATCTTAATTAAAGACATCTTATCGGCATATACCGTGCCCTATGGGACTTTTTCCAATGTTTACCTTTTGGAAAGTTATTTTGATCCAGATGGTCCCGCGCCAAACTCGCCCTATTTGTATAACTATTTTGTGGCTGGGGTGGGATTAATAAAAATGGAAGAATACTGGGCGGACTTCAACCCTCCTATAGTGCATGCTTTAGCTGATATGGGCGTGGTGCCGCTACCCCCTTCCCTGGTCCTGCTGGGTTCGGGTTTGCTGGGGCTGTTGGCTTTGAGAAGGCGCATTTTTTAGTATTTGTTCAGTGAATTTAACTAAAAGATTAAGGAGGAAGATGATGAAAAAGAAGCTGAATATAATTGTGGCATTAGTGGCCCTTCTGCTCGTTATGCCTCTATGGACAGGTGCGGAAAAGGCCGAGGCGGCAGAAATTAATATCCTGCCCTATTTTATCGCCGGTAATGTGGGGGATTTTTGGACCTATGCTTACGTCACACCCCCGGGAACACCAGACTTTACTGTAACCTTAACCCAGGTAACCTCCGGTCCTTTTGCCGGCAAATATCGTTGGGGTGATTGGGTAAGACCTGATAGTAGCACGGAATATCACATCGGCGATTGGGATAGCAGCGGAATTAATGTATATGAAAATAATGGTGTCATCTATAGCCCTCCTGAAAAAATTCCGTCAGTTTTGCCGCTTAATGAAACATTTATAAATCCCATTCCAGATGTCGATTACTGGTATTTCATAAAAATACCCAGCCTTACAGTTACAGCCGGGGTTTTTGATGACATTTTATTACAAATCAACTTTGACAGTCGCTACGAACCAAATGACGCCAATAATTTCTTTGGTTTCGACGATCCGGTCGAGTTTCCCTATGGGGTAACCCACGCTTCCTGGATGGCTGCCGGGATCGGAGAAATCCAGAATGTCGACATCGACGCAGAAACTGGCAATTTGGTTTACGAGTATCAGTTAAAAGCCACCAGTGTTGTCATACCAAGCGTTGTGCCGCTGCCTCCCTCGCTTGTTCTCCTGGGCTCGGGTTTGCTGGGGCTAATTGGCTGGAGGAAGTGGACCGATAGCTAACAGAATTTCTCACTTTTCCAGAGGGCAGGACCATGTGGTCCTGCCTTTTTTGTGGGCCACACAGACGCCTATCTAAACTCTAGCTCTCCAACTCAGCCAGCACCTTCGCGGCGAAGTCCAGGCTGGGGTCCAGTTCCAGGGCCTGTTTGAGGACGTAGGCGGCTTCCTTGGGGTGGCCCAGCCGCTGCAGATTGATCCCCAGGTTGGCGTAGTCGATGGCCGAACCCGGATCCAGTTCGATGACCTTTTCGAAGCATTCAACCGCCTTTTGATACTCCTCCAGCTTGAAACAGCAAAATCCCAGCAAATGATGGGCCTCTTTCAGACGAGGGGATAGGGCCAGGGCCTGGGTGAAGGCAAGGGCAGCCTCCTGAAAATTCCCCAAATCTTTCTGGCAGGCGCCCAGGTGCACGTAAATGCTGGGGATTTCATGGGCGGGGGGGTCGAATTCCAGGGCCTGGCGGAAGTGCGGCAGGGCTTCGGCGGCGCGGTCCTGGTTTTCCAGGGCCAGGCCGAGGAAAAAATGGACGTCGAAGCGCTGGGGGAAGGCGGCATCGAGCGCGGCCAGGGCATTAAGGGCCAGAAGGGGCGGGGCATAGAGGGCCGCGAGCTTGGCCAGATGAAAGATGACGGTGGTGTTCCGGGTGCGGTCCAGGAAATGGGTGCCGGGGACCAGTACGTAAACCGTGGGAAGATTCAGGCGCGGATGAGTGGTGTTCACCACCAGGACCTCCAGCCCCAGGCGGGACAAGGCCGCCAGGCAAAGCTGAATCTCGTCCTTGAGATTGGGCCGGGAGAGGTTGGGGAGGCTGTCAAGAGGTACTACGGGGCCGGGGGCCATGAGATAGGCCGCGTCCTTAAGGGTCTCGTACTTGGGCAGGGTAGGGCGGTAGCTGGTGCGGCGGTTAAAATCCCCCGCCAGTTGGGCCACCTCGGTCAAGGCCCGGACCAGGGACTTGGTGGGGTCGGTGGTGGTGCCCGCGGCAAAGACGATCTCGCTGTCCTGGGGGAAGGTGGCCGGGTCGTAGGCCAGGGCCGCCACCGTGGGGATGCCGGTGTCCATGGAGAAGTCCCGCAGGTGGAGGATGATGCCGTTGTGCTTGAATTTCTCCAGGAGTTCCCGGGCCGCGGGGTCCGTGACCGAATCGGGGTCGATGACCGGAGTAGAAAGGCGGTCGTGGCTGATGACCGACCCCACGTGGCGCTCCACCACCTCGCCTAAGCCCTGGAGAATGGCCTCTTCCAGGCAGTTGCCCGCGGCGGGGCCGTTGTATTCTTCGATGAGATAAAACCAGTGGATGGGCAGATAGACCGACTCATTCCGGGTCAGGTTGGTGGCGGGCACGAAATACAGGGGCCAGTCTGCGTAGAGCCGGGCCGCAGCCGAGGTTTCGGGAGTTTCGTCAAACAGGGAGCGGGCCAGATAAGCGAAGGGGAGGGCCTGGCCTTGGAGGTCACGGGGGGTGCCCAATTCCAGCGGCCCCTCTGCGATATAGGCAAAAAAGCTGAAGCGTTCCACCAATTCCATGAGGGCGCTGGCCTCGGCCTGGACCGGGGTGGCCCCCTTGCCCATCTGCTTGTGGGTGGGCACCACCCGGCGGGCGTCCACGTCCAGGAGGCTAAGGTAGACGGGGATGTCCAGGCGTCCGGAGTCGATGCGCATGGTCTCCTGGAGGAGTTTCAAGTCCAGGTGGGCCAAGCGGTCCCGTACCCGGCGGACGGTCTCCTCCGGGGTCAAAAGCTTGTCTTGATCGTAGGTATAGCCTTTGAGGGCGTCGGTGAGGTGAAGAGTTTCCGGCATGAGTCATAATCTCCTGCCCGAGATTATGACTTTATCGCCGGAGTTATGCAATG
>DZCR01000112.1 GCA_022736495.1 Desulfobacca acetoxidans | reverse complement strand
TATTTGCTGACATATTAATTAGTTATGGCTACCCACACTAAATAGCGAAGAGGCTGAATAATTATATCAGGTCGGCGATTTGAGAAGTTATGCTTTGTAATATCCAAATCACAATGGAACCAAGCAAAATATTTATGAATTTCACTGGCCAGATGATGGGCCAAGTTCCACTCTGTTTGTCCGGTTTGGGAAGGAATAAAATCAAAAATATCCGGTTGATTGTTAAATAAATTTTTTGCGGCTGCTTCCAATATTTGCTCCCAAATTTTTTCCTCTTCCATTTTTTATCTCCGATTTATGCACCAAACTTGGTCACCAATTCTGAACCACCGTCCTGTTTCTTTATCATTTTGGCCAATGTCGGCAAGTCCTTGATGGTTTCCCCGGATTTCTGCTCGGCCAAGCGTAGCTCATAGAGCTTTTGCAGGTTCAGCCAGAATTCAGGGCTGGTCCCGAAGAAATGCCCCAGGCGCAAGGCTGTGTCCCCGGTCACGGCGCGCTGGCCGTTCAGGATTTCAGTGATGCGGTTCGTGGGTACTTTTAGCTGCCGGGCTAATTCAGCCGCGCTCATGCCTAGCTCGGTAAGTTGTTCGGCAAGATGTTCGCCGGGATGTATGGCACTGCGTCCCATGATGCACCTCAATGGTAATCGATTATTTCAACATTGACCGGCCCCGGCGTGCCTTTCGGCCACTCAAAGCAAATCCGCCATTGATCGTTGATACGGATACTGTATTGACCCTTGCGGTCACCCTTAAGGGCTTCGAGACGGTTGCCGGGCAAGTCCAAATCGAGAAGCGAGATGGCCGCGTCAAGCTGGTCGAGCCTCATTTCCACTTTGCGATCGAACCCGGCGAAGGCTTTTACCCATTTTCCTTCGGCGAACTTGCGCGTGCGCTTGTCTCTGAAGCTCACGATCATCAGTCTAAAATATAGAGTAAATTATGCGTTACGTCAAGAATAAATAGTTAGGGGAAATTGATAAGGGGACTAGAGGGGGCCGGGGGCAGGTGTTCAAGCCGAAATCCGCTGCAGCAGACTGGCCTTGATACGGTCGAATTCTTCGGGGCTGATAACACCTTCGTCCCGGAGCCGCATGAATTCCCCCAGTTCCTCTCGGAGGCGTTCCGGCGGCAGCCAGGCCTGGGCGTCCGGCGCTTCGGTCAGCAGGGCTGTGGGGGCTTCCAGGGCCAGGGGTTGGTGCCGTCCCCCGGTGAGGGCGGCCTGGGCCAGGCGGTCCGAGCCGCTGTAGCGCAGGGTGAAGACGCCGTTCATCAGAGAGATTTCCACGTCCTTGCCGCTTTTGGTCGCCTCCCGCATCAGATCCTGGAAGTCGCCGGTCTGGGAGGCCATTTTGGCCTTGATGATCCCCCAGCGGCGATAGATGCGCCAGACGGCGAACGCCAGCAGGCAGGCAAAGCCGGCAAAAATATAAGCGTTGAATCCCAGGATGCCAGTGAGCCACACCAGGCCGATGATCAGAACGAAGGGAATAGCGATGAGAAAGATCAGCAGGCTATAAAAATTGGCCATATTTCCAAAGGTTTTCACCTCTGAGTCTACAGAATCTGTCTTGAAGCGAGAAAAAAATTTACCCATGTTACCGTTCCTAAAGCAGATTACCTCAAAATTTCCTTTATTAGAGTACCATTTTTGCGCAAAGTTGCAAGCTACAAAGGGGGACAAGCCTGGAGGATAGGGCAGGATGGGCTTATGTCCCTGGGAAGCAAGCTATGGCGCCCCCTTCCCAGGGCCGGATCAGGCTTACAGCGCTTTGAAAAAGGCCCGGAAGGCCTTGAAGGTCATGTACAGGTCGGCCTTGGAGGCCACCTCAAACGGCGAGTGCATGGACAACAGCGGGGTGCCGCAGTCGATGATTTCCATGCCATAGACCGCCAGGTACTTGGCAATGGTGCCGCCGCCGCCTTCGTCCACCTTGCCCAACTCCCCGGCCTGCCAGACGACCTCGTGCTCCTGGAAGATTTTGCGGATCCAGGCGACGTATTCGGCATTGGCGTCGCTGGTGGAGTACTTGCCGCCGCTACCGCCATACTTGTGGAAGCAGACGCCGTACCCCAGGCGGGCGGCGTTGCGCTTTTCATGGACTTCGGGAAAATCGGGGTCAAGCCCCCCGGTGACATCCGCGGACAGGGCCTTGCTGTTCATGAGCACCCGGCGCCGGGCCAGGGGACTTTCGCCTTGGAGTTCCAAAAGGGTTTCCACAACCTCGTGCAGGAGGCAGTTTTGGGCGCCCGTATTGCCTTCGCTGCCGATTTCCTCTTTGTCGTAGAACAGGGCCAGGCAGGTATGTTCCGGCTCCTGAAGGTCCAGGATGGCGGCCAGAGCAGCATAGGCGCAGGACCGGTCATCCTGGCCATACCCGCCCACCAGGCTGCGGTCCCAGCCCAGGTCCCGGGCGGGGCCGGCCGGCACTACTTCCAGTTCGGCGCTGATCAGGTCTTCCTCCCCAATGCCGTACTGGTCTTCCAGGAATTTCAACAGGTGAAGCTTCACGCGCTCCTTGGTTTCGCTATCCCCCAGGGGCAGGGACCCCACCAGGACATTGAGCTTTTCGCCTTCAAAGGTCTCGGAAACTTTTTTATCCATTTGGACCTTGCGGGCCAGGTGAGGCAACAGGTCCAACACCGTAAAGACGGGGTCACTCAGGTCTTCGCCGATGGCGAGTTGCACCCGGGTCCCGTCGGCCTTGAGAACCACCCCGTGAATGGCCAGGGGCCGGGCCAGCCACTGGTACTTTTTGATGCCGCCGTAGTAGTGGGTCTTTAAAAAGGCCAGATCTGTGTCTTCATAGAGGGGGTATTGCTTCAGGTCCAGGCGGGGCGAGTCGATGTGGGAGGCCACCAAGCGCAACCCATCGCTCAGGGGCCGGCGGCCCTGGACCACCAGCACGATGACCTTGTTTTTATAGTTATAAAAGCCCTGGGGCCCGGACTCGTGCCGGGACAGGTCCACGAAGCCCAAGGCTTTCGCCTGGCGTTCGATTTCGGTCACCGCCTCCCGCTCAGTCTTGGCCCGGTCCAGAAAAGTCTTGTAGTGGTCGCCGTAGGCGAAGATGGCGGCGCGCTCGGCCCCATCCACCTTGTCCCACACCATTGTCTGAGTGACGGCCAGGCGATCCCGCAGTTGTTTCAGTTCGTCCTTGTCCTTTACTTCCATGGTTATTTAATCCTCCATTGCGTATTGTCCAATGACTGAATTGTCTAGTTAAAGTCGGAATATATCCGAAAGATTCTCAAATTATGAGCCATTTCCAAAATTCACCGCAATGCATGCAGCCGCTGGCTTCAGTCTGTGCCACTGGGTTTTGATTGAAGAAATTGGGAAAATTCCAGGTCCTAAAAGAGTTTTGCAAGCCCCTCCCTTAAAAGCGGGTTACCTCTAAAGAAATTTCCGGCATGTCGACGAAGCGCAAAGGCAATTGGATGGTCACTTGGGTGCCCTGGCCCACCTGGCTGTTGAGGGCAATGGAGCCCCGGTGTTCTTCCACGATCTGGCGCACAAAGACCATACCCAAACCAATACCTCCCATCTCGGCGGTAAATAAGGGCTCAAACACTTTTTCCGCCACTTCCGGAGTCATGCCTCGTCCCGTATCCTTGATGAGCAGCATTGCCAAACTTTTTTCCACCCAGGTCTGGATATCTATCCGGCCCTGGGGCGAGGTGGCTTCGATGGCGTTGCGCAAGAGGTGGGCCAGGGCGACCTTGAGAAGATGCTTGTTCAGCAGGGCAATGATAGGCTTGGGCGCAAGCTCGGTCTCCAACCGGATATGTTTATTGGTCAACTCCGGGTGCAGCATTTTCAGAATATCCCGGATAATAGCATTGAGGTCTTCCTGGCTGAAGAAAGATTCTTTCCTCTGGGCCAGGGCCTCAAACTTTTGCACCATCTCCTCCAGGGACCGGGTGGCGTTGGCGATGGCGGCGGCCCAGGCGCGAGCGGGGTCATCGGCAGTGGTTTTTTTCAGGAGACGGTGGCTGAAACCGCCAATGATGTGCAGGGGGTTGCGAATGCCATGGGCCACTCCCAGGGCGATTTCCGACAAAGTGCGCTCCACCACCAGGGCCTCCATCTCCCGGTTAAGGTCGAGAATTTCCCGGCTGGTATCTTCCAACTGGTGATGGATGGCCAGGATGCGCTGATACAGGCGCTGGATGTGGTAAAAAAACAGGCTGACTGCGGCAATTACCACAAAGGTGATGCTATTCAGTCCCCCGCTTAAGGGACGCAGGAGTTTCCAAATGGCTTCCTGACCGGAAAAGACTAGTAAATGCTGCACGATGTGGCCGATACTGCGGGATAGGGCAAAGGCCAGAAGGGCCAGGGTAAACCAGAAGAGAAAAAGCCACTGGGCATTCTCCGGGTCTCGGGCCAGCAACCGGCGCACCACCCCGAAGGATCTCCAGGCCAGGATGATGACCATCAGCGACCCCAGGATATCCAACGCCCAAAGCGGGAACAGGGGCAGGGTGCTCATGGCTCTGCCTCCGGCGGGAGTCGCTCCAGGTTTTTAAGCCCGCGATACAAGAGGTAAAACCCCGGTACCAGGAGCAGGTGATCCAGTTTGGCAAAGTAATAGATCCAGGGGACAGGGCCGGACATGAGGAGGCGCTGGGAAAACTGCCCGGCCTGGCCGATAAAGTCCCGTGCGCTCAAGAGCACTTCGGCCCAATGGCCAATAAAGGCGTCCAGGTTCCAAAGCACTAGCCAGACACAGGACCAGATCAAAAGGCGGAAGCCTCTTATTTTTCCTAGGCCTTCCCGGCTCATCATGTAAATAAGAAAGATCAAAGCTCCGGCAAATAAGAGATGGGCCATCTGATGAACATAGAGGCCTTCCGGGTGCCCATGAGATATGAAAGCCAGCGCGCCCCGGGGTTGACAAAAGACCAGGACAAGCCCTGAAAGGCACGTCATAAGCAACCGACGCCGCATAACGTTCAACCTTTCTCTTTATCAGAATGGTAGGGAGCGAGGCGATCAAGTACTGTCGTAAAACTATCCTTTTATCATCCTGGCGGGGTGCCCTCGTACCCCCAGGGCCAGGCTTTGAGGTTTTGTTTCAGTCGGTCTTTCCTTTTATTATTTAAATACCATGATCCCCGAGAGGAAACAATGCAGGGAAGGAAAGGGCTCAACAGCAGGTTGACTTAAGCGAGGAAAATTAATAAATTAAATGGATGAAACGCCCGCGTTGCGAGAGTGGCGGAATCAGGCAGACGCACTGGATTTAGGTTCCAGCGGGATAACCGTGGGGGTTCGAGTCCCCCCTCTCGCATACCTCGGTGGGGGAGTTGGGGGCTATCACTCCTGAAAACATAAATAAAATCAAAATACGGAAAGATTGTGAGCCAAGCATGATGACAGAGAGCGCAAAGAAGGTGGAGATTGAGAATCTCAGCGAAGTTAAACGGAAGTTAAAAATCGCGGTGCCCTCCACCGAGGTGACTCAGGAAGTGGATCGGGCCTACCGGGAATTGGGGAAACGGGCCAAAGTCAAGGGTTTCCGGCCGGGTAAGGTGCCACGGTCCGTGCTGGAGATGTATTACCACAAGGATATCGAACAGGAGGTCTCCGATACCCTGGTGCGGCGTTCCCTGGGCGAGGCCCTGAAGGATAAGGACATGGAACCCATCAACCTGAGCTGGCCGGAGGCGCTACCGCCGGTGGTGGCCGGGCAGGATTATCGCTACAGTGTAGAATTGGAGGTCTCCCCGGAGTTTACCGCCCAGGGCTACCTGGATCTCAAACTGGAGGCTCCGGACGTGGAGGTTGTGGAAGACGAGGTGGACAGGCGCCTGGAGGAGATCCGGGAGCACAACGCCCTCTTAAAACCGCCGGCGGAAGACCGGGGGGTTATGGATGGCGACTTCGTGGTCCTGGATTACCAGGGCTATTTCGCGGGTGAGCCCGTGGAGGATGCCAAGGCGGAAGGGACCTACGTCGAGGTGGGGAGCGGCAAATTCAACCTCGATTTTGAACGCAACCTCGTGGGTCTCAAACCCGAGGCCGAAGCCCGCTTCGCGGTATCCCTGCCCGATGATTTCGCTAATCCGCTCCTGGCCGGTAAAGTAGTGGAATTCCAGGTAAAGATTCTCGAAGTCAAAGAAAAGGTGGTGGCCGAATTGGATGATACCTTCGCCCAAAACCTGGGAGGAAACTTTCAAACCTTGGCCGACTTGCGCACGGCCGTGCGAGAGGATATTATTAAAGGTAAGGAAAGGGAGCGCCAGGCCTACCTGGAAAACCAGGTGGCGGATAAACTGCTGGCCAAACATGAGTTTGAGGTGCCGCCCTCCCTGGTTTTGCAGGAACAGGAAAACATGCTGCGGGATCAAATGGAGCGCTTCGGCCAACACGGAATGAACATTGCAAATATAGATACTGCCAGGATGGCGGAGGTTCTGAAGCCCATGGCCGAGCGCCGGGTGCGGGTCAAGTTGGTGTTGGGGCGCATCGCCAAGCAGGAAGGTCTGACCGTGGATGACGCCGAAGTGGACGCGGCGTTGGCCCAGATTGCCGTGCATAGCGGCCGGGATGTCGCCGAAGTGAAGAAGTTTTATGAGGAACGCGATCTCAAGGGCATTCTCCGGCGGGAGTTGCTCGATGACAAGACCATGAAAATGGTGCTGGATAAAGCTGAAATCAGTGCACTTGCCGCATCGAGCGGTGAGGCGACCGAAAAGGAGTAGAATGCAGTTAATTCCCATGGTGGTGGAGCAAAGCAGCCGGGGGGAGCGGGCTTACGATATCTATTCCCGTCTGCTTCGAGACCGGATTATCTTTCTGGGGACAGCCATTAATGATGATGTGGCCAACCTGGTGATAGCTCAGTTGCTGTTTTTGGAGGCCGAGGATCCGGATAAGGAAATTAACTTTTACATTAATTCCCCTGGCGGCCTGGTGACCGCCGGGATGGCCATATATGACACCATGCAATATATCAAAAGCCCGGTAGCCACCCTGTGCATGGGCCAGGGGGCGTCCATGGCGGCGCTGCTGTTGACCGCAGGCGCCAAGGGTAAGAGGTTCGCTCTGCCCCATGCCCGCATTCTGATTCACCAGCCCTTGGGCGGGTTTCAGGGGCAGGCCACCGACGTGGATATCCAGGCTCGGGAGATTTTGCGCCTCCGGGAAGAGCTCAACGAAATCATGGCCAGCCATACGGGCCAACCCATTGACCGCATCAACCGGGATACGGAGCGGGATTTTTACATGTCCGGCCAGCAGGCCAAAGAATATGGCTTAATTGACGATGTGATCTCCCGTCGGGAAGCCGGGATCCTGTTTCCGCCTAAGCATCAGGACTAGGCCCCGGAGGAGACTGAAGAAAAAACCGCCGGCTACCGATATAATCAGGTAAGCGTGAACGGCGGCGGCGAAGCTAAGCAGCCAAGCCCTGAAATCAATTACTTTTCGGGGTTTGGGGAGGAAGAGGCATATGAGTAAACGCGGTACCGATAAGAGTGCCGATCTGTTGTGTTCTTTTTGCGGCAAAAGCCAGGGCGAGGTCAAGAAGCTCATTGCCGGCCCCGGTGTCTACATCTGCGATGAGTGCATCGAGCTGTGCAACGATATCATCGCCGAGGAGTACGAAAAAGACGAGGCCAAACATGCCCGGTTATCGATTCCCGAGCCTGCGGCCATTAAGAAGGAAATCGACGAGTACGTCATCGGTCAGGAACGGGCTAAAAAGATCCTGTCCGTGGCGGTTTACAATCACTATAAACGCATCAACGCCGGGGTGGACCTGGACGGGGTGGAACTCCAGAAGAGCAACATCTTGCTGATAGGTCCCACGGGCTCGGGTAAGACCTTGCTGGCCCAGACCCTGGCTCGCATCTTGAACGTACCGTTCACTATTGCCGATGCCACCACGTTAACGGAGGCCGGCTACGTGGGCGAGGATGTGGAAAACATCATCCTCAACCTGCTGCAGTCCGCGGACTATGACGTGGAGAAGGCATCCCGGGGCATTGTTTATATCGACGAGGTAGACAAGATTGCCCGGAAAACGGATAGCCCCTCCATCACCCGGGACGTCTCCGGAGAAGGGGTGCAGCAAGCCCTGCTCAAGATCATCGAGGGCACCATGGCGTCGGTGCCCCCCAAGGGCGGCCGCAAACACCCGCAGCAGGAATTCATCAAGGTGGACACCACCAATATCCTGTTCATCTGCGGCGGGGCGTTCAACGGCCTGGAGGATATCATCGGCGCCCGCACTGGCCGTAAATCCATGGGCTTTGGGGCCGACATCCAGAGCCGGAACCAGCGGCCCCTGGGAGAGATTCTGGTTCAGGTCCAGCCCCAGGATTTGCTGAAGTTCGGGCTCATTCCCGAATTTGTGGGACGGCTGCCGGTGCTGGCCACCCTGGATGAACTGAATGAAGAGGCCCTGGTGCGCATCCTCAAAGAACCCAAGAATGCCCTGGTGAAGCAGTATCAGAAACTCCTGGAACTGGACCGGGTATCCTTGAAGTTTACCGACGGCGCTCTGGAGGCGGTGGCCAAAGAGGCCCTGAAGCGCAAGTCCGGGGCCCGGGGGCTGAGAGCTATCCTGGAGCGGGCCATGCTGGACCTGATGTATGAGCTGCCGTCCCTCAAGGATGTGCAGGGATGCCTGATTAACGAAGATTTTATCATCAAGCATACCGCTCCGACCCTCACCTATCGGGAGGCAGAAGATTTGCCCTGGGATAAGCCCGGCATGGCGGTGCAACAATGATCTTTCGATTACCCAAGAACCGCGGCGGCGAAGGGGAAAAGCGCAATCTGCTCACGGTGCCCATGTTGCCTTTGAGGGATATCGTCATCTTCCCCCACATGGTGGTGCCCCTGTTTATCGGGCGGGAGCGCTCCATCCATGCCCTGGAATACGCCATGGGGCAGGAAAAATATATCCTGCTCTGCACCCAGAAGGACCCTCGCAAGGATGAACCTCGGGAGGGCGAGATTCACCGGGTGGGCACCCTGGCCGCAATCCTGCAGCTCTTGCGCCTGCCCGACGGCACCGTCAAGGTCCTGGTGGAAGGGAAGGGACGGGCTATTGTGCGCCAGTTTCTGCCCATTTCCCAGTTCTTCCAGGTGGAGGCCGAGGAACTCCTGGAGTCCTGGGAGGTCACGTCCGAGACCGAGGCCCTGCGGCGCAGCGCCACCGGCGCGTTTGAGACTTATGCCAAGCTGAACAAGAAGGTTCCTCAGGAGGCCCAGCAAAGCCTGGTGGGAGTGGATGATCCGGGACGCCTGTCCGATACCATCGCCGGGCACTTGGCCATTAAATCCGACGAAAAACAGGCCCTGTTGGAAACCCTGGATGCGCTGCGCCGCCTGGAACAGGTGGTGGGCCTGGTGAACCGGGAAAATGAAATCCTCCAGATCGAGTCCCGTATCAAGAACCGGGTCAAGAAGCAGATGGAAAAGACCCAGCGGGAATACTATCTCAACGAGCAGATGCGGGCTATCCAGAAGGAGATGGGGGAAAAAGAGGATCTCAAAAGCGAGATTCAGGAACTGGAGCGGCGCATTCGCCGGAAGAAAATGAGCCTGGAAGCCACCGCCAAGGTGAAGCATGAGCTGAAAAAGCTGAAGCTCATGAGCCCTATGTCGGCGGAGGCCACGGTTTCACGGAACTATATCGATTGGATTTTGTCTCTGCCCTGGTACGAGAAAACCCGCGATAAACATAACCTGGAAGAGGCCGAGCGCATTCTCGAAGAAGACCACTACGGTCTGGAGAAGCCCAAGGAACGCATCTTGGAACACCTGGCGGTCCAGAGCTTGGTGAAAAAGATGAAAGGCCCCATCCTCTGTCTGGTGGGGCCGCCGGGCGTGGGCAAAACCTCTCTGGCCAAGTCGGTGGCGAGGGCCATGGGACGAACCTTCGTGCGCCTGTCCCTGGGAGGCGTGCGGGACGAAGCGGAGATTCGCGGCCACCGGCGCACCTATATCGGGGCGCTGCCCGGCAAAATCATGCAGTCCCTCAAAAAGGCCAAGACCAACAACCCGGTATTCTGTCTGGATGAAGTGGACAAGATGAGCACTGATTTCCGGGGCGACCCCTCTGCCGCGCTCTTGGAAGTCCTGGACCCGGAACAGAACTTCGCCTTTAACGACCATTACCTGGATGTGGACTATGACCTGTCGGAGGTGATGTTTATCACCACGGCCAACAATCTCTTCTCCATCCCGCCGCCGCTTCAGGACCGGATGGAGATCATCCGGCTGGCCGGCTATACCGAGGTGGAGAAGCACCTCATCGGCGAGCAGTTTTTAATCCCGAAACAGTGCCTCGCCAATGGCCTGAGCAAGGACAACATCCAGTTTACGGAAAACGCCATTTTCACTGTCATCCGGCAATACACCCGGGAGGCCGGGGTGCGTAACCTGGAGCGGGAGATCGCCTCCATCAGCCGGAAGGTGGCACGGGAAGTGGCGGCCAAGGGCAAAGATCACCAGGTCAAGGTCACCAGCCAGATGGTGCCCAAGTACCTGGGAGTCCCCAAGTTCCGGTTCGGCCGCACCGAAGAGGCCGATGAAGTGGGTCTCACCACCGGTCTGGCCTGGACCGAATTCGGGGGCGAACTCCTCCATACCGAGGTGGTGGTCCTGCCCGGCCGGGGC
>DZCR01000008.1 GCA_022736495.1 Desulfobacca acetoxidans | reverse complement strand
CGTATGCAAGGACATATGATCCGAGTTGGGATGGCTTTTGGTCCCCCGCTAAGTCGGCAAGAGATAGGCGATTAAATCTGGAATCTCACTAACTTCCTCCCTGGGGCTGATTGTGAAATAGCTTCTTAAGCAAGCAAAACGACTTTGGTGGAATTGTTAAATATATAATCATGCGGTCAATTAAACTATCCCTGATCGGTTGTTTGTTGCTCCCCTTGTTAGCCGGCTGTGCCCGCGTACCGGCGCCGACGGTTAATCTGGAACAGTCGTTAGGCCAGCAGAAAACCTTCGACTATCAAGGCGTCAAGATCAATTACTACGAAGCGGGGCAGGGGCCGCCCATCATCCTCTTGCACGGCTTCGGAGGCTGTTCTTACTCCTGGCGGTTCCTGGCGCCGGCGTTGGCCGAAGATCATCGGGTTTTTACCATTGACCTTAAAGGCTACGGCTTGTCGGATAAGCCCGCGGATGGCAGATACGCCGTGCGCGACCAGGCCGACATGGTGGCGGCCTTCATCCGTAGCAAGGACTTGCACGATTTGGTCATTATGGGTCATTCCATGGGCGGCGGGGTGACCCTGATGACCTACTTGCAGGTGCGGGATGACCACCCTGCCAGGGTCAAGAGCCTGGTGCTCATCGACAGCGCCGGCTATCCCCAGAAGATGCCCTGGTTCATCAGGCTCGCGAAGCTGCCGGTGATCGGTTCCGTAGGAGGCCGGCTAATGTCGCCGTGGTTTGCCGCCTACCTGGTGCTGAGAAAATGTTATTATGATGATGAGAGAATTACCGAGGAGCAGATTAATACCTATGCCTATTACGGCAGCCTGCCGGGGGCCCGGGAGGCGCTGGTGCAAACCGCCAAGCAGATCATGCCGGACGACATCGACGCCCTCATCGCCCAGTATAAGACCATCAGCGTGCCGGTCCTGATTATCTGGGGGGAGCAGGATCAAGTGGTACCGCTTACGGTTGGAAAAAAATTCAAGCTGGACATCCCGGACTCGCAATTGGTCATCCTGCCGAAGACCGGCCATATGCCGCCGGAAGAGGAGCCGGGGGAGACAGTTCGGATCATCAAGGCTTTTTTGAATAGTAATGTTTAAGGATATAGTGATTGATTATGCGACCATCATGGGATGAATATTTCATGCTCATTGCCAAGCTGGTGAGCACGCGGAGCACCTGCAACTCCCGGCCCACGGGTGCGGTGCTGGTGAAGGACAAGCAAATCCTGGCTACGGGCTATAACGGCTCCATGCCCGGCGCGCCCCACTGCTCCGACCAGCTCATGCCCGACGGCAGCCCCTACTGCCATCGGCGGGCCTTGAATATCGCCGATATGGACAAGTATAATTATTGCCGGGCCTCCCACGCCGAGGCCAACGCCATCGCCCAGGCGGCCCGCTACGGCGTGGCCATTAAGGGGGCGACGTTGTATGTTACTTTGCAGCCCTGTTTCGTGTGTCTTAAACTCTTGGCCACGGCCCAGATCAGGCGGGTTTATTTCGAGCTGGCCTATGGCTCCAAGGATAAGGCCCGGGACCAATTTTGGCAGCAGGCGGTGGCCGAGGCGGGCCTGGAGGTCTTTGAGCAATTATCCATAACGCCTGCGGCCCTGCAGTTCATCCTGCCCAGCTTGGAGGGCATCACTTCCCGGCGGCGCCTGGCGGCTACCGCCGCACCGGAAGCGCCGGAGTTCGTGGGCGCGGTGGAATCAGAGTAGAATATCACGGTGGCGCAATAGGCGGGTTTCAACCTCGCGCCTCCATGGACAAATCCAGGCAAAATTAAGAAAATTCATTGCAATTTATTGAAAATTCAGGCATTAATGGGTAACATCCTGGAATCAGAGGATTTACCAATTAATTTTGGCTGGACAGTAGCTTGCGGCAGAAGCGTAGAGAATCGTCTGCGCACCACTTGGGACCGTTGATTTTTTGTAAACAACCTGATTTTTGAGCGCTATGGCCAAAAACGACACACTTAGCACCCCGAAAAAAAAGACCAGCTCCCGGAAGCCCAAGGCTGCGGTAGAGCCTAAGCACGCGCCTGCGCCCGAAGTTTCCTGGCCTCGGCGGTTGGGCCAGGAGATGGCGGCCTTGTTGTTGCTGGGTCTGGCGGGGTTTTTCCTCCTGGCGTTGTGGACCCATGCGCCCGCGCCGGTGGACCCCCAGGGCCTGGTGGCCGTGTGGAAGGCCGCGGCGGTGCACAATGCTGCGGGCAAGGCCGGGGCCCTGCTGGCCGCTTACCTCATCTGGGGGCTGGGACTGGCTTCATTCTTACTGCCGCTTATGCTCCTGGGCCTGGCCTGGCAGTCCCATAACGAGGGATTGGAAGACCTGGGCTGGCCCCAGACCGTCTCAGGCCTGGGGGTGTTGCTGGTCGCGGCGGGGTTGCTGTCCCTGGGGTGGCCGGCGGTCAGATGGGGAGGGGAGTTGATTTATGGCGGCGGGGCAATAGGGAAGTTCATTGCCGCAACGCTCACTTCCGCCTTCAATCAGAGCGGCGCGGCTCTGGCCCTGGGCGTGGCCCTGCTCATCGGCGTCATGGGCGCCACCCGCCTGTCTTTTGTGGGCCTCATGGCTCTTTTGGGTCAGGTGCTGCGGTCGACCTTGAACCTGGTCTGGCCTCCGGAGGAAGAGGAGTTTCCGGAGGCGCCCCCTTACACCCCCCGGCGACCCAAAGTGGGACGCCAGATCATTACTCAGAGCGGGACCCAAACCGGGGGGGAGCCGGAAGTGCCCGTGGTGACGCCGTCGGTCACGACGCCGCCAACCCCCGCCCCGGACGGCCCCGCCAAGTCCCGGAAAGCCGCAGCCAACGGGGTCTTTATCCAGCCCGGCCTGGACCTCCTGGACCCGTCGCCTCCCTGGAACCACCAGGTGCAGGAAAACGCCATGCTGGCCCAGGCCCAAAAGCTGGAAGACACCCTGCGCCATTTCGGGGTGGATGGCCGGGTCACCGCTATCATGACCGGCCCGGTGGTGAGCCGCTTTGAATACGAACCGGCCCTGGGGGTCAAGATCAGTAAGATCACCGGGTTGGCCGATGACCTGGCCCTGGCCCTGAAAGCCTTGTCCATCCGTATCGTGGCGCCGGTGCCGGGCAAAGGGGTCTTGGGCATCGAGGTGCCCAACCCCAAGCGCCAGGTGGTGGCCCTGCGGGATATCCTGGCGGACGGCACCTACCAGAAATCCGCCTCCCGTCTGACCCTGGCCCTGGGCAAAGACATTATGGGCACCCCGGTGGTCACCGATTTGGCGAAGATGCCTCACCTCCTCATTGCCGGGGCTACCGGCAGCGGCAAGAGCGTGGGTCTCAACGCCATGATCCTGAGCATCCTCTTCAAGGCCACCCCCCAGGAGGTGCGGTTCCTGCTGGTGGACCCCAAGCGCATCGAGCTCTCCATGTACGAGCGCATCCCCCATCTGCTCCACCCCGTGGTGTTTAACCCCAAGGAGGCCACCACCGCCCTGCATTGGGCCGTGGGAGAGATGGAGCGGCGCTACGCCCTGCTGAGCGATCTGAGTGTGCGCAACATCGAGGGCTACAACCAGAAGGCCGGGGTCAAGAAGCCGGACCCCCGCATCGAGGAAGGCATCCTGCCCCGGTCCCTGCCTTACCTGGTCATCGTCATTGATGAATTGGCGGACTTGATGCTGGTGTCATCCCGGGACACGGAAGAATACCTGATCCGGTTGGCCCAGAAGGCCCGGGCCTCGGGAATCCACCTGATCGTGGCCACCCAGAGGCCCTCCGTGGACGTCATCACCGGCCTCATCAAGGCCAATTTCCCCACCCGCGTCTCATACCAGGTCTCGGCCCGGGCCGACTCCCGGGTCATCCTGGACGCCATGGGGGCCGAACGCCTTCTGGGCAAGGGCGATCTTTTGTTTATGCCGCCGGGCACCTCCCGCCTGAAGCGCATCCACGGCCCCTACGTCTCCGACGAGGAAGTGAGCCGGGTGGCGGAATACTTGAAGGCCCAGGGAGCGCCGGAGTACGAGGCCGGCATTACGGATTTGAAGGAGCACGAAGAAGAGATCGCCGAAAACGGCGAGAGGGACGAAAAATACGCCGACGCAGTGGAACTGGTGGCCGAGACCCGGAACGCCTCGATTTCCATGCTGCAACGCCGGCTGCGGGTGGGCTACAACCGGGCGGCCCGCATGATCGAAACCATGGAAAAAGAAGGCCTCATCGGCCCCTCCGACGGCATCAAGGCCCGGGAGGTTTACGTGCCCCGGCGGTAAACTTGTATGGCCGGAAGGCAATACCCCGCCTTAAAGCAGGCATCCTCACCACCTTTGCACCTTCCACTCCCCCTAATTGCCAGCTTTCGCTGCGTTGCCTCCTTTAATGTAAACCATAAAGTTATTAATGGTTGACAATTGACTGGCATTGAGTGATCCTTTCATGGATGGACTTTTCTGAATGGGAAGAGATTTTTGGCCTGGAAGGGGCGGAGTTATGGGACGGGCTGGCGAAGGCGATCCGGGTCCGGGAACGGCGTGGCGGGCGGCAGGTCAGCTTCTGTGTCATTATTAATGCCAAGTCTGGCATGTGTTCCGAGGACTGCGCCTTTTGCTCCCAGTCGGCCAGGGCGGCCAGCCGGGTGCCCCACTATCCGCTGCTCCCCCGGAAAGAATTGGTAGATGCGGCAAAGCAAGCGGCGGCGGCGGGCGCTTCCCGGTTCTCGTTGGTGACCGCGGGCCGGGGTCTCCTGTCGCCCCGGGATCAAAGCGCCGTTTTAGAGGTAGTGGCAGCCATCAAGGAGGCCGTGCCTATCCGGGTCTGCGCCTCTTTAGGGATTGTGGACCGGGGTTTTCTGACGGAATTAAAAGCCGCGGGGCTTTACCGCTTTCACCATAACCTGGAGAGCGCCGCGTCATTCTTCCCCTCGATTTGCACCACCCACAGTTTTGCCGAGCGCCTGGCCACCATTGAGGCGGCCAAAGCAGCCGGCCTGTCCGTGTGCGCCGGGGGGATTTTTGGGTTGGGAGAGACCCTGGCCCAGCGCTGGGAGATGGCCCAGGTCCTCAAGAAGCTGTCCGTGGACGCCATTCCCCTCAATTTTCTCCACCCTTTGCCCGGCACTCCGCTGGCGCAACGCCCCATGCTCCCGCCCTTGGAAGCTTTAAAGATCGTTATGGCTTTCCGACTTTTATTCCCGGATCGCTCGCTGATCATCTGCGGCGGCCGCCAGATGACCCTGCGGTCGCTATCCCCATTGTTGTTCGCGGCCGGGGCCGACGCCCTGATGACTGGAGACTACCTGACCACGAAGGGGCGCATGCCGGATGAGGACCGGCAGATGTTAAAGGATTTGGGGTTGGAGTTGGTGCGGGAAGGTTCCGGGATTGCTGACCAGATGGAAGCAGTTTCATAAAGAGAATAGGCATGAACTTGTCACCTCCTCAATTGCCTTGCGTCCGGGGCATTTTCATCACCGGCACCGATACCGACGTGGGTAAGACCTGGGTGGCCGCAGGGCTCACCGCGGCGTTTAAGGAACAGGACCTAAATGCCGTTTATTTCAAGCCCATCCAGAGTGGCTGCCCTCTTAAGGAAGGACGTCTTGTTCCCACGGATGCCCTCTTAGCCCGCCGGGTGGCCGGGTTGACGGAGCCCTTGGAAATTCTTACTCCCATAGCTTTGCGCCTGCCCCTGGCGCCGGGGGTGGCCGCAGCCCAAGCCGGGGTGGAGGTGGACCTGGAGCGGATTGCTGCGGGTTTTCGGGACCTGGCGGCGCGCTATGAATTTTTGGTGGTGGAAGGGGCCGGTGGGCTCTATGTTCCCCTCATCGGCACAAACTTTCTGGTCCTGGATCTGATCCGGTGGCTGGGCTTGCCCCTGGTAGTGGTGGCCAAAGCCGGCCTGGGAACCATCAATCACACCGTCTTGACCATCAAAGCGGCGCTGGCGGCCGGTATCCAGGTGGCCGGGGTGATCCTCAACCGTTATCCCGAGAGGCCGGGCCTGGCGGAAGAGACTAACCCCGGCGTGATTGCGGCCCTCACCGGGGTGCCTATTCTAGGCAGGCTGCCGGAGGTGCCGGACCTGGAACAGCCGGCGGGACGGGAGGTTTTCCTGGCGGCGCTGCGGCCCCTTGCCGCACAGCTCCTAATGCATTGCGACTTCGAACAATAATAGTATGGACGCATTAACCCAGGAATTGGACGCTTTGGAGACCCGTTCCCTCAGGCGGCGCTTGCAGGTGGTGGATGAGGTGCTGCCCGGGGGCAAAGTGCGGGTGGCCGGGCAAATTCTCCTCAATTTATCGTCCAATGATTATTTAGGCCTGGCCCAGGATCCCCGGCTCATCAACGCAGCCCAGGCGGCCGCGGCGCAGTGGGGCGCCGGGGCCGGGGCCTCCCGCCTGGTGGTGGGGCACCTGGCTTTGCACGAAGCAGTGGAAGCCCGCCTCGCCGCCTTTAAAGGCGCCGAAGCCGCGGTGATTTTCCCCAGCGGCTACATGGCCAATGTGGGAACCATTTCGGCGCTCCTGGGGCCTGGGGATGTGATTTTCAGCGACCGGCTCAACCACGCCAGCATTTATGACGGCATCAAGCTGTCCGGGGCTACCCTGCAACGGTTTCCCCATCGGGACCTGAACCGCCTGGAACAGTTGCTCCAACAGGCTGGCCTGGCCCGGCGGCGCCTGATCGTCACCGACTCGGTCTTCTCTGTGGACGGCGACGTCGCGCCGTTGGCCGGCCTGGTGGCCCTCAAGGCGCGGTACGGGGCCTGGCTGATGATTGACGAAGCCCACGCCACCGGCGTTCTGGGGGCGAAGGGTGCGGGGCTGGCCGAGGCCCTGGGCCTCACCCGGGAAGTGGATATTCATATGGGCACGTTTTCCAAGGCCCTGGGCTCCCAAGGCGGCTACGTGGCCGGTGACCGCCGCCTGGTGGACTACCTCCACAACCGGGCCCGGTCGTTCATCTACTCCACCGCCCTGGCGCCCATGGTGTTGGGGGCCATTGATCAGGCCCTGCAGATCGTGGAGCAAGAGCCGGAGCGCCGGCGCTTTTTGCAGCGGGAATCCGAGGCTTTTCGCCAGGATTTGCAGGCGGCAGGCCTGAACCTGCTGGGGAGTGAAACCCAGATCATCCCGGTGCTGGTTGGAGAAAACGGTCGCACCCTGGACTTTGCGGCGGCCCTTAAGGACCAGGGTCTTATGGCCGTGGCCCTGCGGCCTCCCACAGTGCCGCCGGGCCGGGCTCGGGTGCGCTTCTCCCTGTCCGCAGGTCACTCACGGGAAGATTTGCGGCAGGCCCGGGAAACCATCGTGGCCACGGCGCGGGCCTTCGGATTGGGGTCATGACCACGCTGGTCCTGCTTCACGGCTGGGGGGCGGCCGGGGACGTTTGGCAACCACAGGCGGTGGAGTTCCAAGACCGGGCGGCAGTCTTGACGCCCACTATTCCGGCCTGGGAAGCAGATTGGCTAGCCGGATACTTGAGAGAATTGCCCCTTAACGAATGCGTGCTGGTGGGCTGGTCTTTAGGAGGCATGCTGCTGGTGGAGGCGCTCAGTGGGCATCAGGGCGCGCCCCCCGCAGAGCTGGTCCTGGTGGGGGTGGCCCCCGTCTTTACCCGGCGGCCGGATTATCCCTGGGGACAGCCCCCTGCGGTGGTGCGGGCCATGCGCCGGGGCGTCAAGGACAACCCCCGGCGGGTGTTGACTGAGTTTGCCGAACAATGCCTGGCCCCGGGAGAGGCCGCTTACCATTCCCAGGCGCTGGCGGCGTTCGGTTCCCTACCGGCTTGCGGGGTCCTGACGGCAGGCCTCGATTATTTGTTGAACTGTGACCTCCGGCCCTTACTCGCCGGTTTGCCCCGTGGAGCAGTCATCATCCAGGGGCAGGAGGACCGCATCGTGCCCCCGGCCCAGGGGCGCGTCCTGCGGGACCAGCTTCCCGAGGCCAGATTATGTGAAGTGCCCGGCGCCGGGCATCTGCCCTTTTTGACCCAGGCGCCGAGGTTTAACAGGATGATTGCGGAATGCTTGAACCGAGTGAACTAACGATGCAGACTGAATTGGGGCCGGCCCTCTACCAGCGGGATGGCAGGGAAGTCAAGCACGGGATCAGACGCAACTTTGCCCGGCGGGCGCGGTCCTATGACCGGCACGCCTGCATGCAACGCCTCATGGCCCACGGACTGGTGGCGGTGACCCGTGAGGGGTTGGAGCGGGCCCGGCGCATCTTGGAGATCGGCTGCGGCACCGGCTACCTCACGCAACTGCTGCGCCAGGCCAATCAGAAGGCCCATGTGCTCGCCCTCGACCTGGATGCGTCCCTGGTGGAGACGGCCCGGCGGCGCCTGGGAGCGGCGGCCGGGGTGGCCTGGCTGGTGGCGGACGGGGAAGTTCCCTTGCGCGGCGCATATGACCTGATCATCGCCAACGCGACCTTCCAATGGTTCACCCGCCCGGCAGCAACGCTGGCCAACTATTATCAGAGCCTTGCCCCCGGCGGCATTCTGGCTTTCTCCACCCTGGGACCCCAGACGTTTCAGGAACTGGCTGGAGCCCTGGGCCAGGCCGCGGAGAGTCTTAACCTTTCAAACTCTTTCAAGATTCCGGCTCAGGATTTTGGCGGCCGCTCTACCTGGGCGGACCTTTTGTCCCAGGCTGGATTTCGCCAGGTGCAGCTGGCCCGGAAAATGGTCACCACGAAATTTCCGTCGGTGCGAGATTTCCTGAAAGCCCTCCAGGCCACCGGGGCTACCAATCCCCGGCCGTCGCCCTTTTCGCCCCGCCTGCTGCACGCCATGATCGCCGCGTATCAGGCCGGTTACGCCAAAAACGGCGCCATCCCGGTAAGTTACGAAATGATCTGGGCAGTGGCGCAAAAATAGTTGTCGGTGGCCAGCAGTCCCTAAAAGCGCATAAAACACCGGCAACGGCTACCGCTCCTTGACCGTCTGGCCCTCCCTGAAATTCCTTACAACGGCTGAACCCAGATGGCCTGAGGGCCTTGGTTCCCGGCCTCCTGGGCGAATTTTACCGCCGTGCCGGGCGCCAGATGGCTGAACTTGCCTTTCTTGAGCGCATGGGCATGAAAATAAACCTCCTGGCCAGCATCGCTTTCGATAAAACCGTAGTCGTCTTCGGGGAAAAGGCGCACTACCCGCCCGTGCTCAACCGCCCCCGCATGGGTTTTAACCTCCTTTTGGACCACTTCTGCATGGACACGCAAACGGCGGTCCAAAACGTCGAAGGCCTCCGCCACCAGGGGCATCACTTGGTCGCCCTGGCGGACCAGCGTAATGGTGTCGCCGGGTAAGTTAACTACCACGTGGACCTCGAAGGCCCCGAGGCGGTGATGGGACGTGCCGATAATTTCCACCCGGGCATGAAGAATAGGATCGTGGTGGTGTTTTTGCAGGCGAGCCAATTCTGCCTCAATCTTGGCCCGCCACTCAGGCAGAATCTCAACCTGCCGGCCTTCAATGTGAATATCCTGCATGGCTTCCCTCCTGGGCAATTCAACCGGTTAACTTTCTAGTAAGGTTTACGAGACTGCCTGTCAATGGAGGGAGCCCGCCCGCTGCAGATCGCAGACGTTAACGGTTTGCGGCTATTGGGTACCGATAAAAAACGGCCGGAAGGCAGACTCGTCCCAGCTTAAGGCCTGGCGCAGTTTCCCCAACATGGCCCCCCGGTCTTCTGGCAGCCGCCCGGCCACGTCCAGATAGTTGGTGTAATGGTCGCTGGTCACCAGCGTGGCAATGGTGATCTGCGATATCAGGGTCAGGGTTTCGGCCAGCACCTGATGGGGGCTGAGCATCTGAAAGCGCCCGGCCTGCACGTCTTCCAGCAGGGGCGTGTTTACCTTGGGAACAAAGGTCCGGAGGCGCACTACGTCCGGCTCCATCTCGTTGATGACTTGGGCGGTCTGTTGGGCATGGGACCCGGTCCGCTCCTGGCCGCCGATGCCTAAGATGACATAGGCGTTGATTTCAATCCCCGCAGCCCGGGCTAATTGTCCGGCTGCGATGTGGTCCGCCGCGGTGGCGCCCTTTCTGATCCGGGTCAGGATGACGTCATCGCCGCTTTCCACCCCCACGTGAATCCGCCCTAAGCCGGCCTGGGCCAGGGTGTTGAGCTGCTCGGCCCCCTTGCGGTGTATATAGTGGGACGAACCGTAAACCGTGATCCTTTGAAGGTGCGGAAAACGGGTGTAGCTGTATCGGCAAATTTCCGCCAGGCTGGCCGTGTCCATGGCGATGGTGTTGCCCGCCGGGAAAAACAGGGTGCGCACCCGCGTACCAGACGTTGCCGCAGCCTCGTCCAGGTCCGCTTTGATCTCGATCGCCGGCCTCGCCTTGAATTTGCCCCCGTTCTTGTATACCATACAGAAAGTACAGAGATTGTGGGGGCAGCCCACGGTGGCCTGAACGAGCAGACTGTCGGCTTCACTGGGGGGGCGGTAAATGGGGCCTTCGTAGCGCATGGAAATGGATCGGTTACCTGGGAAAATAGTTTTCTGTATTTCATTATAACATATCAGGTAGGCTGCCGCGTTGTGGAATTATCAGGCACAGTGTGGCTTTTCCTGAAGATTAATGGTAAGATGTACGCGCGTAAATTAACTTAGGTGCAAAAAGCGTGGAAGTCAGGCACGAATCCATCATCTGCCCCGGCTGTGGCTGTCTCTGCGATGACCTGGATGTCACCCTGGAAGGGGACCGGATCGTTGAGGTCGGCAACGTCTGCCTCTGGGGCGTGAGCCGCTTCTTCCACGCCAAGAAATTCCATCCGAAAAAAGACCGTCACCGGCTTCAAGATCCCCAGGTCCGTCATCAGGGGCGTCGGCAAACGGTGTCCTACGAAGCCGCCTTGGCCGAGGCGGCCCGGTTGCTCAGCCGGGCCAAGCGACCGCTGATCTATGGGCTGACCAACTCCGGCTCCTGGGCTCAGGAGGCCGCGCTCAAACTGGCCCGGAGCCTGCGGGCCCGGTTGGAACCGGCGGATTTAGCCTTCAAGGCCCCCTATTACCAGAGCATTCAGCGGCATGGCGTCACCTGGGCCCCCCTGGAAGTCATCCGGGATGAGGCCGACGCAGTGCTGTTTTGGGGCGCCAATCCCATCCACTCCGCTCCCCGGCACGTGGTGCGCCATGCCGTTTTTGCCCGGGGCCGCTTTACCGAACGGGGCGTGGAAGACCGGCAGGTGGCGGCGGTGGATATTTATAAGACCGAGTTGACCAGGTTCTGCCCCCTGTTCATCAAGATTCAACCAGGCCAGGAACTGGACCTGCTCCAGGGCATTGCCGCGACCCTGACCGGGGAGCCGATCCTCAGTCCCCCGATCCGCGGAACCAGGCGGCTGGCTCAGTTTCTTGCCAAGGCCACCTGCGGCGTCATCTTTTGCGGCCGGGGAGTCAGTTACGGCCCGGCCTGGGAACTCTTCGAGGGGCTGGCCCGCCTGGTGGCCTTCCTCAATCAAGAGAAAAGGTTTTTCCTGTTCCCCCTGTCCGGCGACTTCAATTCCAGCGGGCTCTACCACCTGCTGCTCAATGAGGTGGGGCAGGCCGGGGCGCCCGATTTTGGGCCGATGGCAGTGGCGACCCACTTGACCCCGGTGGAGTTCCGGGAGGTGGACGCGGTGCTGGTCATCGGTGCGGATTTATTGTGGTTTTTGCCGGCGGAACAGGTGGAGGATTTGCAGCGGCGCCAGGTGCCCATTGTGGCCGTAAGCCCCTTTGCCAACCGGACCACCGGCCAGGCGGCGGTCATTTTACCGTCGGCGCTGACGGGCATTGAGACCGCTGAGGTGGCCTATCGGATGGACGGGTTGCCCTTGGTCCTCAAGCCGGTGGCGTCGTCGAAGTTGCCTGCGGACCACCAGGTGGTTACGGACCTGCAGCGGTTGATCGGAGCGTAATGACCCCCGGTAGGAGAGTCTTTTTGCCGTTTCGGGTGCCTGGAATGGCGGCCAGGGGCCGCCCTATAACGATCTTATGAATTCATTATGCCGGACTTTTGGTTTGGAATGTAGCCATGCGCCTTAAAATTGCCGGGGGACGCCTCTATGATCCAGCCTGTGACTGGGATGGAGAGGTGGGCGACCTGTTCATCGAGGCCGGACGCCTGGCGCCGCCGCTTCTCGAAGTGGACCGGGTGATCGAGGCCCGGGGTCAGGTGGTGACGCCCGCGGGCATTGAACTCCGGGGTCAGGTGGCTACCTATGGCCTGGACTTCTTGCGCTTGCGCAACGGAGCGCCGTCCCTGGCGAAGGTGGGGGAGAGCTATGCCCTTCTGGGATATACTCACGTCCACGAACCGTTTTTGACGGCCTGGACCGCGGGCTACGTCCAGCGCCAGTTAGCGGCTTTGCCGGTGGTGGACACCTCCGCCTCTTTGGTCCTCAACCTACGGGAGTTGGATTTGTACCTGGGCTCCCCGGAGCGTTTGACGGAAGTGGGGGAAACCCTCCAGTTTTTGCTGGGGGCGACCCGTTCCCTTAATTTCCGGGTGGTGGAGCCTTTTGTCCGGTATCGGCAGGATTTTTATGCCCACCGCGCCATCGAGACGGAAAAGACCCTGGCGATTCTGGCTGACCTGGCCCGCCTAACCTGGCTGCCCCTGGCCCTGGAAACCTCCCCCGAGGTGCTGCGGATCGGTCTGCCGGACCCCCAGGCCTTTCATCTGGCCGCCCTGGGCCCGGCCTTGACGGATGATAAATTGGTGGAGGCCGCTCTGGCCCAGTTGGAGGCAGGCGCCACGGGGGATCTCGGACTCATGCTCCCCAGCCGTGTGACGGGGCCAGCTCCGCCGCCGGTCCGGATAGACCTGGGCTGGTTTAACCCCCTGGACCTCAATCCGCCGGTGAATGAGGCGGCCGGCCGGAGGGCCCTGGCCCTGGTCTTGTGCTGCCAGGGCTCCTCGGTGGCTTTTTCCGGGGCAAATGCGCTGCAGGCGCCGGTGGCCGAATACCCCCGGCTGTTCTCCTGGCTCTGGGACCACGCGGCCCGCCGGCGGGACTGGAATGATGACTTGGGGGCCCGGCGCTACGCGCTGTCCGAGTGGATCTGGGCCACCCGCACCCTGCCCGCCCGGCTGCTGGGTCTGGAGGATCGCGGCCGGCTCAGCATCGGCGCCCGGGCCGACGTGGCTATCTATGACGTGCCGACGTATGCCCCCTCCGGCCAGTGGCAGCAATACCTGGGCTGCTGTCGCACTTTGCTCAAGGCGGGGGAAGTGGTGGTGGACAACTTCAGCCTGGTGAAGCCGGACGTGGCCAGGGCCACCTATTACCGCCAAACCGACGCTGAGGCCACGACAATTCTGAGGGAAATCAGCCAGTTTCAGAGTTGCCGCTGGGAAAATCTCTGGGTCGCCGAGGGGCTGGGCGGACCCTGGGTGGGGGTTTAAAGACGGTTTTCCGTTTTCAGTTTTCGGTTAATAAAAGCGCAAGCTATGGCCACGATTGAAGAGATCCTGGAATTTTTGCCTGGCAGCGATTGCCGGCAGTGCGGGTTAAGCTGTGCCGAGTTCGCCGGGTTGCTGGTGAATCGGGAGTCGGCCCCGGAGGACTGTCCGGTCCTCCACGAGCCCGATTATGCCGGCTTCATCGAGGCCCTGCATGAACTTTTAGAGGCCGTGGCCCCGGGGATGCGCATCGACCCGGAAAAATGCAATGGCTGCGGCATCTGTGTGACCATGTGTGAGTTCCATTTGGGGAACTGCGACGCGGCCCGCCTGGGCAAGGGTCCCCGGCCCCAGGATAAGGTGGTCTTTCGCATGATCAACGGCAGTGCGGTGGTGGTGCACCAGGAACTCTGCACCCGGCTGGTCCAGGCGGCGGAGAAGTGCAGCAAATGTGCGGAGTATTGTCCCACCGAGGCGATTACGTTGTTTTGACGTCAAAATAAGGGCGGACACCAAGGTTCGCCCCTGTAGCTGGAACACTGAAAGCTGAAGGTTCCCTATGAGCGAAACCGTACACCTTCAGGATCTGGACCCCCGGTTTAAAGACGAGGTGGCCGCCGAACCCGGCTGTCAGCACCTCTTGCGCTGTTTTTCCTGCGGGGTTTGCACCGCGACTTGTCCGGTGAGCGAGCTGACCCCCGGCTTCAGCCCCAGCCAGATCATCCGCCAGGTGCTTTATGGCCAGCGCGAGGCCTTGCTGAGGTCCCCGGCTCTCTGGTACTGTGCCCGCTGCGCCCGGTGTTCCTTCCAGTGCCCCCAGGACGTGCGTTTCTTAGACATTATTCAGGGATTGCGCAACCTGGCGGTCCGGGACGGCAAGATCAGCTCCGCCCGGGTGGCGCAACTGGAGCAGGGAGAGCGTCTGATCGCCGAACTCAGGCAGCGCCTCATCGGCGAACTTTTGTCCGGAGATGAAGACTGGGAGGTTAAAGACACTCTGGCCCGGATAATTGGTGATGTGGATTAAGGCCGGAATTTTTTTTCAAATGATTATATCTGGACCGTCCTACCAAGGGTCGGTCCGAAGAAAGGGCGGGCACCCAGGTCCGGCCAGACAGGGAAATAGCGATTGTCTCAGGAGCAGGCGCGTGCGATGGCCTCTATCCGACCCTTAGATCGGGTGGCCCACCCTCGAGTTCTGGTGGTGGGCGGCGGTATAGCCGGTATGCAGGCGGCCTTGGAGGTAGCGGCTGCGGGGCTGCCTGTGACCCTGACGGAAGCCGGCCCCACCATCGGCGGTCTCATGGCGCAGTTGGACAAGACCTTTCCCACCAACGATTGCGCCATGTGTATCTTGTCTCCCAAGATGCTGGAGATCGCCCGTCACCCCCTCATCAACATCGAGACTTCCACCCAGGTTCTACAAGTCCAGGGCCAGGCCGGGGATTTTCAGGTCCTCTTGAGCCGCCAGCCCCGGTTCGTAGATGTGAGCCGGTGCTCCGGCTGCGGCGACTGCACCCGGGTCTGCCCCGGCAGGCTCCCGGACCCCTATAATCTCGGGCTCAGCCAGACCAGGGCCATTCACGTGCCCTTTCCTCAAGCCATTCCCCAGGCGGCCTATATTGACCCGGAGGCCTGCCGGGTTTTTCAGGGGAAGAAGTGCGGGGCCTGCGTCAAGGTCTGCCAGGCCGGGGCCATTAATCTGAAAGACGTCGCGGCGGAATGGACGGAGTCCGTGGGAGCTATCATTGTGGCCCTGGGCGCAGCTCCGGCGCCGGCCAAGGAGTTTCCGGGCTCTGGCCATCCCGACGTGGTCACCAGCCTGGAGTTCGAGCGGCTGCTCAGCGCCACCGGTCCCCACGGCGGCAAACTGGTGCGGCCGTCGGATCAGACCACGCCCGGGCGGTTAGCCTTTATCCAGTGCGTGGGCTCCCGGGACCCCCAGGCCGGCGCCACCTATTGCTCCGCCCTCTGTTGCATGGCCAGTCTCAAGGAGGCCCTGGTGGCCCGGGAGATCAGCGCCCCGGGGCTAGCCTCCACCATTTTCTACATGGATATCCGGGCCCAGGGCAAGGGGTATGAAGGTTACCTGGAACAGGCCCGGGAGCATGGCGTCAGTCTGGTGCGCTCCCGGGTCACCGCCGTCACCCCCCAGGCTGCTGGCGGCGTCCTGGTGCGCTTTACTGACGCCCACGGCCGGCCCCAGGAGCAGCCCTTCGATATGGCGGTCTTAGCCATAGGGCTGAGGCCAGGCCTGCACATGCCAACCTCCGCCCGGCGCCTGGGGCTAGAAGTAAATGAGCATGGCTTCGTTGCCACCTCGCCGTTACTCCCGGTGAGCACCACCCGGCCGGGAGTGTTGGTATGCGGCGCCGCCCGGGAACCCATGGATATCCCCGAATCCGTGACCACAGCAAGCGCGGCGGCTGCGGTGGTGTCACGCCTGTTAACCACTGCCCACCGGAGTTGGGCTCCCAAGGCGAAGCCGGTTCCCAGCCGAGTGACGGATTTTCCTCCCCGGATCGGAATTTTTCTCTGTCATTGCGGCACCAATATTGCCAAGACCATTGACTTGGCCAAATTGGCTACCGCGGTGGCGGGACTGCCCGGAGTTGTCCATGTGGAGGACAACCTGTTTTCCTGCGCGGTGGAATCCACCGGCCGGATGCGGGAGACCATCAAGACCCTGGGCCTCAATCGGGTGGTGGTGGCCGCGTGCAGTCCCCGGACGCACGAAGGGGTCTTCCGGGAAGTCCTGGCGGGAGCGGGACTGAATCCGGGCTACTTCGCCCTGGCCAATATCCGGGAGCAGTGCGCCTGGGTCCATCAAGAGGACCCGGAGGCGGCCCTGGCCAAGGCCGCGGATTTGGTCGCCATGGCGGTGGGCCGGGCGGCGAGGCTTACGCCCATTCAACCCCAGAACATCCCGGTGACGCCCCGGGCCCTGGTGCTGGGGGGCGGGGTGGCCGGCATGAGCGCGGCGCTGACCCTGGCGGACCAGGGCTTTCACACCTACCTGGTGGAGCGGGAAAACGCCCTGGGAGGCCTGGCCCGGAATTTGTTTTTTACCCTGGAAGGCCCGGATCCCCAGGAATTTCTCCATGAGATGCAGGCAATGGTTTATAGCCACCCCAACATCGAGGTCCATATCCAGACCGAATTGACCCAGGTCAGGGGACACGTGGGGCAGTTTAAAAGCACGGTGCGCCGCTTCACCATGAACGGCTACCAGGAGCGGGAATTTTCCCACGGCGTCATCGTCGTGGCCACCGGCGGCCGGGAGTTTCAACCCCAGGGGCGCTTTCTCTACGGGGAAGACCCACGGGTGCTCACGCAGCGGCAGTTGGAAGAGAGGATTAATTTTAGCGACCCGGACCTGCCCAAGGTGCGGCAGGTGGTAATGATCCAGTGCGTGGGGTCACGGGAGCCGGAGCACCCCGATTGCAGCCGCGTGTGTTGCTCCCAGGCCCTCAAGAACGCCCTGCTGCTCAAGGAGCGCTACCCCTTGATGGAGATTACCGTCCTTTATCGGGACATCCGGGCCTATGGTTTCCGGGAAAGTTACTACGTCAAGGCCAAGGAGAAGGGGGTGCGGTTTATTCCCTTCGAAGCGGCGCGCCCCCCCCGGCTAGCTGCCGCCAAACGGCGGCCCCTGACGGTCTGGGTAGCGGATGAGCTTTTGGGCCAGGACCTGCCTTTGGCTGCGGATCTGGTGGTCCTGGCCGCTGGCGTGGAACCGGCGGCCGGAAGCGGGGAGGTGGCCCGGCAACTGCGGGTTTCTCAAACCCTGTCCGGGTGGTTCCAGGAGGCCCACCAGAAACTGAGACCGGTGGATGCAGCCACTGAGGGGGTATTTCTCTGCGGGGTGGCCCACTATCCCAAGAGCTTGGGGGAAAGCGTGGCCCAGGCCCAGGCCGCCGCGGTCCGGGCCGCGGGGATTCTGTTCCAGACAGAGTTGCTGGCCGGCGAGGTGGTAGCCATGATCACCCCGGAGAAATGCCGTCGTTGTCTGGCCTGCGTCCAGCTCTGCCCTTTCGGAGCGGTGCAAGTTGCCGATGGGAAGCCTGAAGTGCACCTCGAAGTTTGCCGGGGGTGTGGGGTCTGCGCGGCGGAGTGTCCCGCAGCGGCCATTACGATGAGCCGCGGCGCCGAACCGGAGTTGGCCGCCCAGATCGAGGCAGCGATTGGGGAAGGTCTGAGGGTAGAATACGATTAATGGTCGGCAAAATGCTGAAGCATAGTAAAATAAGGTTAACCAGCCCCAACAAGGAAGGGCGCAAAGCGAAGAGGGGAAAGGCCAAGTTGGCCCCCTGACGCGGGTATCATCCCATAGAAACGCCTGCCTTTTTCCCTCCCCCTTGATGGGGGAGGGTTGGGGTGGGGGGTGAATAAACCCCAATTTATTATCAGAGCTGATGGCTAACATTTGACAGGAAAGCTCTTGCAGGAGAAAGGTCATGAGAGAGAGTTATTGCGGTCTGTGTGATGATTGCCAACTGGGCAATCCCGGTTTGTTGGAAACGGTGTCCCAGTTGAAGAGCTACCTGGACCAGGTGCGGGCCAATGTCTGGGTCCACTGTTTTCCCGGGCCGGATGGTTTCAACCTGCCGGAGTTTAGAAAAGGCCTGGAGTGGTTCCTGGCCCACACCGACTGCCCCGGCTGCAAAGAGGGGCGGGGCTTGAAAGACTGCCCCATTCGCCTGTGCGCCATAAAACGGGGGCTGGAGCACTGCTACGAGTGTCCGGACCTGGAGCCCTGCGACAAATACGAACTGCTCCTGATACAGTTCCCGGATGTGAAACTCAACCTGCTCCGGCGGCAATTGAAGTTTAAAGCCCGGGAGTATCACCGGAAGCTGGAAGGGCAGAAGAGATAGGGCGAAAAGGGTAAAGCAATGATTGAGACCGGTGCGGTGATCTGTACCGAAGGTAGGCGACTGATTAATATCTGAAAACTTTTATGCAGCCCCGGGTGATCAAACGCGAAACCGATACCTACCTAAAATTGACGCTGCAGCTCTTCGTCGATACGGTGGAGCTGCGCCTGGACAAGGGGCTGTGCCTCAAGTGCGACATCTGTGCCTCCGTATGTCCCCGGGAGGCGGTGCGGATCATTCCCGGGGATTCTGACCTGGACATTACCATCGACCCCCGCCTTTGCCTGATGTGCGAAATCTGCGCCCATTTCTGCCCGGTGGCCGCAGTGACCCTGAGCTACAACGGCGAGGTCAAGACTATCATGGCGGACCACCAGGGCCTGGCGCCGTTTCTCCCCAAGATCGACATGGACAAGAGTCGCTGCCCATTGCCGTGCCCGCCCCAGCCCGAAGGGGAGGAACACTGGTGCCGCCAGCAACTAAAGCTGGTGGCCAACGTGCTTGCGGAATGTCCCAAACACTGCCACAAGTGCCTGGCAGCCTGCCCCCGCCAGGCCATCGTCCTGGATGAAACCGCAGGCCAAACCATGCCGACGCCCGACTTGTGCTTAAGGTGCACTCAGTGCCTGACGGTATGCGAGTTTGAGGCCATCCTGGTCAACCCCCAATTCCGGGGCCGCCTGGTGATCGACGACCACAAGTGCCCCGCGGACTGCGTGAAGTGCATTGAGTTGTGCCCGGTGAAGGCCATTGTCCGGGAGGGCGAGCGGGTTTTTCTAAAGGTCGAGAACTGCGCCTACTGCGGGGTCTGCGTCAATATCTGCGATGACGCAGCCATCACCCTGGTCCGGGAGGAAGTGGTGGCCGAACCTGGGGAGTTTTCCCAGGCCTGGGCAACGGCGGTGGAAAAGCTGGTAAAGATTTAGGGGGAAAAGGGAAAAAGGGTTAGAAGATTGGGGCGAAAAGGGGAAAAGGCGAAAAGGGAAGTGACGGAAAAGCCTAAAAAAGTAATGGGATTTGAGGATCTCCTGGTCTGGCAGAAGGGCATGGAGATGGTCAAGCAAGTCTATCTCATCAGCAGAGAGGGCGAGCTGTGCCGGGATTTTGCTCTGCGGGATCAGTTGCGGCGAGCGGCCATTTCTATTCCTACCAACATCGCTGAAGGGTATGAGCGGGCCTCTCGCAAAGAATACGTCAACTTTCTGAATTTTGCCAAAGGCTCCACCGGCGAGGTCAGAAGCCTTTTATCCGTGGCAGTCGAGTTGGGCTACCTGAAACCGCTTCAATATGAGGCTTTGCGCCAGGCAGCGTTAGAACTGAGCCGTTACTTGGCCAATCAGATAAAATCCTTGAGAGCAACTTAGAAATGAAAAATTTCTTTCTTTTCCCCTTTCGCCCTTTCGCCTTTTCGCCTTTTCGCCCCCCTTATTTCACGAATTATGGTTGCAGGGCTCAATTATCATGATAAACGCCCCCCCCCGCATCGGTCTTTATATCTGCCACTGCGGCCACAATATCGCCGGGGTGATCAGCCCTGAGGCCCTGGCGGCGGCCGCGCGCGATTTGCCGGGGGTAACGGTGTCCCGGGATCATCTGTACTCCTGCTCCGAGGCGGGCCAACGGGATATCGCCAAGGATATCCGGGAGTGCGGCCTGAATCGCCTGGTGGTGGCGGCCTGCTCCCCCAAGCTCCATGAATCCACTTTTCGACGGCTGCTGGCCGACTGCGGCGTCAATCCGTATCTTTTGGAAATCGTCAATATCCGGGAGCAATGCTCTTGGGTTCACACGAGGGAACCGGAGGCGGCTTACGAAAAAGCCCTGGAACTGATCCGCATGGGGTTGGCCAAAGTACGGGACGCCGCGCCCTTAGCCGAGCGCCAGGTGCCCATGACCCGGGCGGCGTTGGTGATCGGCGGGGGCCCGGCGGGCCTGAGGGCCGCCCTGGACATCGCCCACGCTGGAATCCCCGTGACCCTGGTGGAGCGCTCCCCGGTGCTGGGCGGCATGGCCAACCGGCTTTCAAAAACCTTTCCCCGGGGCGACAGCGCTCTGAGCCTTATCAACCCCATGATGGCCGCGGTGATGCTGCATTCGGGCATCACGGTGCTGACTGACAGCGCGGTCACCGGAGTCAGCGGCCACCTGGGCAGTTACCGGATGACGGTCAGCCAGAAGCGGCCTTTGGTGCTGGAGGCCTGCGACCGCTGCGGCGCCTGCGCAGTGATCTGCCCGATCAAGGTCCCGGATGTGCAGCAGGCGGGACTAAGTTTAAGGTCCGCCATCTATCTGCCGTCCCCCACGGCCTTTCCGGCTCGCTACGTAATAGACCCGCAAGCCTGCGACCGCTGCGGCCTCTGCGTGCCGGCCTGTCCCCGGCAAGCCATAGACCTGGAGGCCTGCGGAGAGATCGAACACACCCTGGAGGTGGGGGCCATGGTGGTGGCCACCGGATTTCAGCCCTTTGAGCCGTCAGGCAGCCGTTACGAAGCCTGGGCCGCCCTGCCCCAGGTGAGCACCACGGTAGCCCTGGAACGCCTGCTGGCCCCCTCGGGACCCACCGGGGGGCGGGTGCTGCTGCCTGGGATGGCTGCCGAACCCCAGGATATCGCCTTTATCCTGTGCGTGGGTTCCCGGGAGGAAGAGGGGAACCAGTATTGCTCCCGAATCTGTTGCCCCACGGCGCTAAAGCAGGCCCTGGAACTGCAGGCCCTGCTGCCTGCTGCCCGCATCCGCGTCTATTACCGGGATCTGAGGACTATCAAGCAGGAGTGGGAGGATTTGTACACCCGGGCCCGGGAGGCGGGTATCGTGTTTATGCGGAGCCGGGTTAAGGATATCCGGGCCGATGCGGCGGGCGGGGTGGTAATCGAGGCGGACCAGGATCTGGGGCAGTGGGCCAGCCGGGATCGGGTGGATCTGGCGGTGCTGGCGGTGGGCCTGAGGCCGGGCGATAATGTTGCCCTCAAAGAGGTCTTAAAACTGCCGGTGGGGACCGATGGCTTTTTCATGGAAGCCCATCCCAAGCTGCGGCCCCTGGAAACGGTGCTGGACGGCATCTATCTGGCCGGAGCCTGCCAGGGCCCCAAAGACCTGGCCGAGTCGATCACCCAGGGTTCCGGCGCCGCGGCCAAGATTCTGGCCCTTATGGCCCACGACACTATCACCTTGGACGGCCTGGTGAGCTTCGTTGACCCGGAGAAGTGCATCGGCTGCGAGAGCTGTTACCAGGAATGTCCGTTCCAGGCCGTGGAAATGGTCGGAGAAGGGAAATCCCGGAAAGCCCGGATCATTGAAGCGGCCTGCAAGGGCTGTGGGGTGTGCGCCGGGGCCTGCCCCAGCGGGGCGGTCATCGCCCGGGGTTTTACCGATGAAATGATCCTGGCCCAGATCGACGAGGCCCTGGCGGAAGGTCCCGAGGAGAAGATTCTGGCCTTCTGCTGTAGCTGGTGTTCCTATGCCGGGGCGGATTTCGCCGGGGTGTCCCGGCTGCAATACCCGCCGGCGGTCAGGATCGTCCGCACCATGTGCGCCGGCAGGGTCCACCCCAAGTTCATCCGCCACGCCTTTGCCAAAGGCGCGGGACAGGTGCTGGTCTCGGGCTGCCACCCCCCAGGGGACTGCCATTACATAACGGGGAATCTGAGGGCTCAGGCCCGGATCGAGAAGCTCAAACCGAAACTGGCCAAGCAGGGTATCGACCCGGCGCGCCTGCGTCTGGAGTGGATTTCCGCCACGGAAGGCAAGTCCTTTCAAAAAGTGATCCAGGCGATGGCCGAAGAAATTGGCGAAAAGGCGGAAAGGGAAAAAGCCGGAAAGGTAAGTAAGCTGGCTAAAGAAACTCATGACCCCACGTAAAATTCTCCTGTGCGCCTGCCCCGATCTGTCCTTTGCTGGCCGGGACCTGGCGGGCCGACTGCAGCAGTTGGGGGTCAAGGCCGAACTGACGGCACCTCTCTGCTCCCCCGACGGTCTGGCGCAGCTACGGAAACTCGCATCCACGAAGGGTAAGCCTTATCTGGTGGCAGCCTGCGGTCCGGAAATCCACGCCGGTTTTTTCCAGGGAGTGGCCGGTAAAGCACTGTTGCCGGTGGTGGATGTGCGCTCCTGCGGCGACCTGGAGTCCGCGGTGGGGGCCCTGACCCTGGCTCTGCAAACACCGGAGCAACCGGAAATTTCCAGGGGCCCAGTTGCTCGGGAAGTGCTGGTGGTGGGCGGCGGCGTGGGAGGCTGCCAGGCCGCCCTGGATTTGGCCAATGCAGGCTTCAAGGTCTATCTGGCCGAGTCCTCGCTCTCCATCGGCGGCACCATGGCCCAACTGGACAAGACCTTCCCCACCCTGGACTGCTCCATCTGCATCCTGGGGCCAAAACTGGTGGAGGTGGCGGCCCATCCCAACATCGAAATGCTCACCTATGCCACCCTCAACCGCATTGCGGGAGGCGCCGGTGGGTTTGAGGTGGAAGTCACCCTCCGGCCCCGCTACGTGAATATGAGCAAATGCGTCGGGTGCGGGACCTGTACCAATGTCTGCCCGGTAATCGTGCCCAGCCGCTGGAACCTGGGCCTCAAGCCCCGGAAATGCATCCGCATTATTTTCGCCCAGGCGGTGCCGCTCAGGGCCACCATTGAAAAAGATTATTGCATCGACTGCCAGATGTGCGTCCAGGCCTGCGAACACCAGGCCATTAATCTCCTCCATCATCCCAGCCAGCGCCGCCTGACGGTAGGGGCCATCGTGTTGGCCACCGGGGCCCTGCCCTTTGACCCCGGCATCAAGAGCGAATATGGTTATGGCCGCATCCCTGGAGTGGTGACCAACCTGGAGTTCGAGCGCATCGTCTGCGCCACCGGCCCCACCCAGGGGAGCCTGGTGACACCCGGGGGCGAGCCGGTTAAACGCCTGGCCTTTATCCAGTGCGTAGGGTCCCGGGACCGGCGGTTTTTGCCGTACTGCTCGGGTTACTGCTGTACCGCGTCCATCAAGGAGGCTATGTTGGCCCTGGAACATGAGCCGGAGGCCGAGGTCACCATCTTTTACAACGACATCCGCACCTCCGGCAAAGGCTTCGAAGAGCTCTACCAGCGGGCGCGGGCCGCGGGCGTGCGCTTCATCAAGGGGCTGCCGGGCCGCATCGCTGAGGACGAAGACGGGCGTCCGGTCATCTGCTTTGAGGACCAGGAACGGGGCGTCCGTCAGCAGTTGGCGGTGGATATGGCGGTGCTGGCCGTGGGGCTGGAGGCCCCGAAAGAGGCGCTGCCCTTTGTGGACCAGGCCCCGGCTAAAGATAGGCTGGGTTTTTACCAGGAGCGCCACCCCATTCTGCATCCCCTGGAATCCACAGTATCGGGAGTCTTTCTGGCGGGCACCTGCCACGGTCCCCGGGACATCGCCGAGACCGTCTGCCAGGGGAGCGGGGTGGCGGCCCGAGTCATCCGCCTGTTAGACGCCCTTGCCCATGGTAAGGAACTCCTGTCTGATGACGAGAAAAACCGCCGCAGTTGACAGGGCCCCGGTAACTTTATATAATAAATCATTCGGGTACCCTTCGGGGTTTAATGGGGAAGACGGCCGAGCCGTCGCGGTCCCGCCGCTGTAACCGGGGACGAAACCTGCACAAGGCCACTGTTCCGCTGAAGCAGGATGGGAAGGCGCAGGGAGTAGGTGAATCCGGGAGCCAGAAGACCTGCCCGGAGGTCTGGAGCCAAGCGCGTTACCAAGGCCCAGGCACCAGAGGCCGTTCTGGACAAGCGGCTTACTCACTAAGGATAAGAAGCTGGGTGCATCCTTAAGTCCATTGGGACTTAAGGATTTTTTTCGTCTGGTCCCGGGGAGGCCAGCCTCCCCCGAATCACCCGGATGAGGCGCTGAAGAGCTTGAGAACATGAAAGTGACTCCCCTCCCGGCGTCTGATCTGGACCGGGCCGTGGATCTAACGGAGGCCAAGAGCCGGCATCAGGCAGAGACGCGCCGCTTTGCCGCCGCCCTCATTATTTTGAGCCTGGGACTGATTCTGTCGGTGGTCCTGGCCACGGGCGTCGGCCGCATGGATCTGGGCTGGGGAACCATCGCGGCAGTGGCGTTGCAGAAGTTGGGTATTCACACTGGCGTGGTGGACCGTACCACGGATGTGGTTATCTGGGACATCCGCCTCTCCCGGGTGATGCTCTCGGGGCTGGTGGGCGCGGCCTTGGCCGCGGCGGGGGTCATCTTTCAAGGAATCCTCTTAAACCCCCTGGCCGACCCCTTTACCATCGGCGTATCCACCGGCGCGGCCTTCGGGGTGGCGGTGTTGGTCATGGCCGGGGTGGGGGGCAGTTTTCTGGGCCTGAGCCCCCTGCCGCTGGGAGCCCTGCTGGGGGCCCTGGGAGCCATGGCCGCAGTCCTGGTGCTCTCCCGGGAGGGTGGCCGCATGCGCAAGGAGACCCTGATTCTGGCCGGGATCGTGGTGAGCACCTTTCTCTCCGCCCTCATCAGCCTGATCAAGAGCCTGGATGAGGAGTCGCTGTCGGCCATCGTCTTTTGGATCATGGGGAGTTTTTCCGGCCGGGGCTGGATTCACGTGGGGTTTCTCTTGCCCTACCTGGCCGCCGGTCTGTTTCTGGCCGCTCTCTATCACCGGGAATTGGACATCCTGGCCCTGGGGGAAGAGCAATCCCACCACCTGGGGGTGGCCGTATCCAAGGTCCGGCTGCACCTCCTGGTGGGGGCCTCGCTCTTGACTGCGGGGGCGGTGTCGGTCTCCGGCGTCATCGGCTTTGTGGGCCTGGTGGTGCCCCATCTGGTGCGGGTGCTGGCCGGCCCTTCCCATGGGCGGCTGTTAACGCTCTCCGCCGTGACCGGCGCCCTGATCTTGATCTGGTCCGACGTCCTGGCCCGGGTGCTCCTGAGCAGCGGACAGGAACTGCCGGTGGGGGTTGTCACCGCGCTCTTGGGCGGGCCGTTTTTCTTTTATCTCTTGAAATCCCGGCGTTCCAGGGGGATGTGGTGATTCGGGTTGAGGCGCTGGATTTGGGCTACGAGGACCGTCTGGTCCTTAAGGGTCTACATTTCCAGGTGAACCGGGGTGAGTTTGTGGGCATTTTGGGCCCCAACGGCAGCGGCAAATCCACCCTGCTGCACGCCCTTTCGGGCCTGCTTAAGCCGCTCCACGGGCGCATTGTCATCAAGTCTGAGGCCTTAGGCGGTCTGCCCAGCCGCCTGCGAGCCCAAATTCTGGCGGTGGTGCCCCAAAGCACCGACGTGCGCTTCCCGTTTAGCTGTCTGGAGATCGTGCTCATGGGGCGCTATCCCCATCGGCGCCGCCTGGGGACCCTGACCGACGCGGACCTGGTCCTGGCCCTCCAGTCCATGCGCCGGACCACCACGATGCACCTCAAGGAACGCACCATCACCGAGGTCTCCGGCGGGGAATGCCAGCGGGTGGTGACCGCCCGGGCCCTGGCCCAGGACCCGGAAATCCTGCTCCTGGATGAGGCCACCTCGTCTTTGGACGTGCGCAAAAAGCTGGAGATTTTTGAGATTCTCAAATACTTGAGCGAGACCAGGGGCCTCACAGTGCTCTGCGCCATGCACGACCTGAATCTGGCGGCCCTCTATTGCCAGCGCCTCATGTTCATCAAGGAGGGCAAGATCGTCGTGGACGGCCCCACGGACCAGGTGTTCACTCCGGAGATCCTGGCGCAGGTTTACGAAACACCCATGGAGGTCGTGTGGCACCCCGGCCATCAGCGCCCCTACGCGGTAATGCTGCCCTTGTCGCCGGAAACCGTGGGGGAGGCTGAAGAAGGGCGAGAGGTGGCCTTGTGAAGCAGCAGTTCTTTGTCCGTCCAGCCAAACTCCCCCTCCACTGGTGGGAGGGGGTTGGGGGGAGGGGGAAACGGATCACCCCCTCCCTAACCTTCCCCCATCAAGGGGGAGGGAAATTAAGGCGTAAGACTGCGCTCTTTTTCTTCGGCTTGGTGATGATGTTCTTCCTTTGTGTGCCTCCGAACCTTCGCGCCGCCGAGATTACGGATGACCAGGGCGCCACCGTATCCCTGGCCGCCCCGCCCCAGCGGATCATTTCCCTCTACGGCGGTTTGACGGAAATCTTGAGCGCCCTGGGGGTGGGTAACCGCATCGTGGCCCGCACCCAGGGAGACGAAACCATCAAGGGGATCCCCACTGTGGGCACCCATCTCCAGCCCAACGTAGAAATGATCCTGGCCTTAAAGCCCGACTTGGTGGTGCAGGGGGGAGTTGCCAAGGGCATACCGGCCTTGAAAAGGCTGGAGGCGGCCCACGTGCCGGTGGCCATGTTTGCGCCCCATGATTTTGCCAGCCTGTTCAGCACCATTACCCGGCTGGGGACCCTGAGCGGCCAAACGGAGGCTGCCGCGGCCCTAAACCGGTCCATGCAGGCCAAACTGGCGGATGTGGCCCAGCGGGTGGCCGGACGCCCCAAGCCCCGGGTCTTTTTCGAAGTGCGGGAACTCAATCTGTTGGCCGCAGGGCAGGGCTCCCTGGTGAATGATATTATCACCCGCGCCGGGGGTGCCAACCTGGTCGCCAGTCCCCAAAAACTAACCCTGTACAGCCTGGAAGCCCTTATGCAGGCCAACCCGGACGTCTATATCATCCAGAAAGGACCCATGAACCGCAGCCCCGACAATATTTACACCCGGCCCTATTTTCAGGAACTTAAGGCGGTGAAAGCCCACCGGGTGCTGGTGGTGAGTGAGAGCCTCTACTCCCGGCCGGGGCCGCGGTCGGCGGAGGCAGTGGCGGAACTATCCCGGTTTCTCCACCCGGAGGCGTGGGAAAAGCAGGGGACAGGGGTCAGAAAAAACGACGGACACCCAAGCCATTAGTTAAGTGAATCCATTTGAGGCCTGTGGCCACAAACAATATTATTAATTTTCCCTTCCCAACCTCCTTTAAGGGGTTGGGGGTGGGAGTCTGAGGGAGGAGACAGGGGCGCTCGCCCCTGGCCCCCTTCCTCAGAAAATCTCACAGAGATTACTTATGCCGAACCAAACGCGCGGGCTGGTGATTGCCGGGACTCAGAGCGGGGTGGGGAAGACCTCCGTCACCCTGGGCATTCTCGCGGCCCTGCACCGGCGGGGTTTGGTAGTGCAGCCCTTCAAGGTGGGGCCGGATTTCATCGACCCCGGCCACCACACCCGGGCTGCAGGAAGGCTTTCCCGGAACCTGGACGGCTGGATGTTGACCCGGGAGGCCAACCTCGCCCTGTTTCGCCACCAGGCCCAAAATGCCGACGTGGCGGTGGTGGAAGGGGTCATGGGGCTATTCGACGGCTATGACGGGTTAAGCGAGGCCGGATCCACGGCCCAGATGGCCAAGTGGCTGGGACTGCCGGTCCTGCTGGTGGTGGATGCCCGCGCCCTGGCCCGGAGCGCCGCCGCCCTGGTCCACGGGTTCGCCGACTTCGATCCGGACCTCACCCTGGCGGGGGTGATCTTTAACCGCATCGGCAGTGCGACCCATCTGGATTATTTACAACAGGCCCTGTCGTCGTTAAAGGGCGTGTGCTGCTTTGGGGGGCTGCCCCGGGATCAGGAACTGGCCATCCCCGAGCGGCACCTGGGCCTGACCACCACCGAGGATCACCCGTTAGGAGAAGAGTATCTTAATCACCTGGCGGATTGGTTGGAGGCCCACCTGGACCTGAACGGGCTACTTGAGGCCTTGCCGCGGCTGACGCTGCCGGAGGAACCTGCCCCGGAGGCCACCCCGCCCACGGTGCGTTTAGGGATCGCCCGGGACCGGGCCTTTTGCTTCTACTACCCCGAAAACCTGGAGTTGCTGGCGGACTCAGGGGCGGAACTGGTGCCCTTCTCCCCTCTGGAAGACCGGGAATTGCCCACTGGCCTGCATGGCATCTATCTGGGCGGGGGCTACCCGGAGCTTTACGCCGCACAGTTAGCCGCTAATTCAGATATGCGAAAGGCTATAAGAGAACGTGCCGCGGCCGGGCTCCCCATCTACGCCGAATGCGGGGGGCTCATGTATCTGGCCAAGGGAATTCTTGACCTGGAGGGCCAGGCCCACCCCATGGCAGGGGTCTTTCCCTTCACGGTGCGGATGCTCCCCCGGCTCAAGGCATTGGGCTACCGGGAGGTGACCATGGCGGCCGCCGGTCTGCTGGGCTCGGCAGGGACTACGATTCGTGGGCATGAGTTTCATTACTCCGAAATGGTAGGCGAGCCCACCGGCGTACCCCGCCTCTACCGCCTCGCGTCCCGGAAAGGTGGCAAGACTGTGGCGGAGGGCTACTGCGAACACAACGTCCTGGCCAGCTATGTCCACCTCCACTTCGGCAGCAATCCCGAGGTGGCCCGCAACCTGGTGGCAAGCTGCCGGAGGTTTAAAGATAGTTTGAGGGAGGGTGGGGGATTTGTCATCCCCCGGTCCTCCCCTCAAAAACTGCTTCAAAGAGGAGAAAACATGGATTGGCAACCCCGTCTCCCCGCGGAGATCGAGGCCGAGAGTTTCCGCCGCATCGAAGCCCAGGTGGGACCCCACCACCTGCCCCCCGAGGTCTGGTTCGTGGTCCGGCGCATGATCCACACCACCGCAGACCCCGAGTACCTCATCTCGGCCCGGATCCATCCCCAGGCCATCGCCGCCGGGGTGGAGGCCTTGAAACGGGGCAATCCGGTGGCCACTGACACCCGCATGCTCCTGGCGGGCATCTCCACCGGACGTCTGGGCCGCCTGGGGGCGGAGGCCTTCTGTCTCATGGACGACCCGGAAGTGGCGACAGAGGCGCAGCGCCGCGGCACCACCCGGGCCGCGGTGGCCCTGGAGCGGAGTTTGCCGAGTCTGGCCGGAGGCATCGTGGCCATCGGCAACGCCCCCACCGCCCTGCTGCGTCTGCTGGAGTTGCTGGCGGACGGCGCCCCGCGGCCGGCCCTGGTGGTGGGAGTGCCGGTGGGTTTTGTCAATGCTGCCGAATCCAAGGTTGCCCTGGCCCGCCAGGATTGCCCTTACATTACCGCCCTGGGACCCAAAGGCGGCTCCGCGGTGGCGGCCAGCATCATCAACGCCCTGGCCATCATGGCCCTGGAGGAGACGCCGTCATGACCACGAAAACCGGGACCCTATACGGGATCGGCGTGGGACCGGGAGATCCTGAATTGATCACCCTGAAGGCGGTCAAGGTGCTCCATCGGGTGCCCCACATCTTTGCGGCCTGCTCGACGAAAAACAGCTACAGTCTGGCCCTGAGCATCGTGCGCTGTCACCTCAACGGCGCTGGCATCGAGCACCTGCCTTTCCCCATGAGCAAGGACCCCCAGGTGTTGCAAGAGGCCTGGGAGGAGAACGCCCGGAGGGTCCTGGAAGTGCTGGGCGCAGGCTCCGACGCGGCGTTCGTCACCCTCGGCGACCCCCTGACCTACTCCACCTTCGGGTATCTGTTGAAGACTCTCAAGCGCCTGCACCCCGAAGTACGCATCATCACCATCCCCGGCATCACCTCCTACAGCGCCGCCGCGGCCCTGACCCACATTCCGCTCACCGAAGGGGAGGAATCCTTTTACCTGGTCTCCGGGGCCCTGGGCGCGGCCAGGCTGAAGAAAGTTATCGATAAGTCTGATAATATTGTTATTCTTAAAACGTATCGCCATTTTGCTGAAATCTATCAGACCCTGGAAGCAATGGACCTCCTGGACCGGACTACCTGCATCAGCCGTTGCGGCCTGGATGGTGAAACCGTGGTGGAAAACCTCCGGGACCTGAAAGGCCGGGAGTTGCCCTATCTCTCCATGATCATCATCAAAAAGCACGGCAAAGGCTATTGAAGTGCTGTTATCAGTGGCGCAGGCTTTCCAGCCTGTGGATAATGCACCTGAGGTTATTCATTCATCATTCTGGTTTGGCATGAAAAAATTATCCAATCTTTCGCACGCCCCTGAGGACGACGAACTGCTCAAGCCCCCCCGGCCCCGGAAGGAGCTGCGCCAGGGGTTTTCCACGGGCACTGCCGCGGCGGCTGCGGCCCAGGGAGCGCTGTACGAACTCCTGGGCCTGACCTGCCCGGACCGGGTCGAGGTGCCGTTGCCCGGGGGAGGCAGCCTCACCGTCCCCTTGCACCGGTGCGACCGCAATGGTAATAAGGGTGTGGCCGTAGTGATCAAGGATGCCGGCGATGACCCCGACGTCACCAACGGAGCGGAGATCGGTGCCCTGGTTTGGCGCCTGGAATCCCCGGGAGCGGCAGGGGATATCATGCTGTTGGGGGGAGATGGCGTAGGCCGGGTGACCAAGCCGGGCCTGGCGGTGGCCGTAGGGGAACCCGCCATCAACCCGGTGCCCCGCAGGATGATCAAAAAGGCCCTGGGGCAGGTGTGGGACCAGGCCGGTCCCGGGGGACCCCTGCGCCTGGCGGTGGAAATCTTCGTGCCCCGGGGGGAGGAGCTGGCTCGCCATACCCTCAACCACCGCCTGGGGATTGTAGGAGGTATCTCGATTTTAGGCACCACCGGGCTGGTGAAACCTTTTTCCCACCAGGCCTACCGGGCCACCATCGCCGCCAGCCTCCGGGTCGCCCGGGCCGCGGGCCTTCAACACGTCGCTTTCAGCACCGGAGGCCAGAGTGAGGAATGCCTCAAGGGGTTTCTCCCTGAATTGCCGGAAGAGGCCTTTGTCCAGATGGGCGATTATGTGCGCTTTGCCCTGAAAGTGGCGGCGGGTATGGGCTTTCCCGAGATCACCGCGGCGGCCTTTTTCGGCAAAGCCCTGAAAATCGCCCAGGGGTTCGGGCACACCCATGCTTCACGGGGGCTGGCCGATTTAAAGGAATTAGGCCGCTTAACTTTGCATCTGACGGGCGATACGGCCCTGGCCCAATCAGTGGCCCGGGCCAATACCGCCCGGCAGGCCCTGGGGATCCTCTCCGGAGCCGAGGCCGGGCAGGTGGTGGCCCGGGTGGGCGAGCGCATGCTGCAGGCCTTACGGGAAAACGCCGGGCCTGCTCCCAAACTTACCGCCGTGGTGCTCGATTTTGACGGCGCCATCCTCTGGCAGGGGCGGAGCGACGGGGTGGCGGCATGATTCCGGTGCAGGTGGTGGGTTTGGGGATGTCACCAGCGGATTTAAGCCCCAGAGCCATGGACATCATCCGGGAGGCCCAGGTGCTGGTGGGGGGCCGGCGCCTCCTTGATTACTTCCCGGAGCTCCGGGCTCTGAAGATTCCCCTGGGCAAAGACCCGGCAGGGACACTCAGGCAACTCCCCGCCCTGGCCGAAACCAAGCGGGTGGTGGTGCTCGCTTCCGGGGACCCCAATTTTTACGGCATCGGGCCGCTGGTGGTAAAGGCCCTGGGGGAGGAGCAGGTGGTGATCCATCCCAACCTCACCGCGGTCCAGGCCGCCTGCGCCCGCCTGAAGATGCCGTGGCAGGACGCGCGCATCATCAGCCTGCACGGGCGCACCTGGGAGCCTTTGCGGGCCGCCTTGGGCCGGCCGGGTCCCTTGATCATCTATACGGACCCGGACCACACCCCCCGTGGGATCGCCGGGTTCCTTCTGTCTCATGGTTTCCCTCAGGCCCGCGTCTGCGTGGCGGAAGATCTGGGCCAGGACACGGAGCGGGTCACCTGGATGAACTTGGCTGAGGCTTCGGGGCGAGACTTTTCGCCTCTGAACCTGGTGGTGGTGCCGGAGGCGGGTGCGGTGCTCGCCGATGGCCCCCAGCTCCACCTGGGGCTCCCGGAAGAGGTTTTGGCCCATCACGCCGGACTCATCACCAAGTCCGAGGCCCGGGCCGTGGTGTTAGCCAAGCTAAAACTTCTGCCCGGCCAGGTCCTCTGGGACGTAGGGGCCGGGGGCGGCTCCGTGGGGCTGGAGGCCAGCCTGCTCCTTCCCGGTGGCAAAATCTATGCAGTGGAGCGGCATCCGGAACGGGCCGCCCAGATTGCCGCCAACCGGGACAAGTTCGGGGTGCACAACCTGGAAGTGCTCTGCGCCCCGGCCCCGGTGTGCCTGGCGCAACTCCCCGACCCCCATCGGGTCTTCGTGGGGGGCGGCGGCCCGGAAGTCGCGGCCATTGTCCGGAATGCTATAAAACGCCTCCGGCCTGGGGGCCGGGTGGTCATCAGCGCCGCGCTGCTGGAAACCCTGGAGACGGCCCGAAACGTCCTGAGCGAACCGGGCTGGGAAGTGGAAGTGGTCCAACTCCAGGTGAGCCGCTCTCACGCCCTGGGCGGCGGGACCGCATTGCAGGCGTTGAATCCGGTGTGGATTGTTACGGGTCATTTGGGGGAAGGGCCGGACCTGCGTGTCCGCCCGAGGGCGCACACCTAGGAGCGCCTACAACAGAAAAAGGATAATTTTGTGACTGAGCGTCATCCCGTTATCTTCGTAGGGGCCGGGCCCGGCGACCCTGAGCTCATTACGGTCAAGGGGCAAAAGGCCCTGGCCGCGGCGGATCTGGTGCTCTATGCCGGGTCCCTGGTGTCGCCCGCCATCCTGACCTGGGCCGCCCCCGGGGCCGAACTCATCGACACTGCGCCCCTGAACCTGGAAGAGATCGTTGGCCGGATGCTAACAGGGCACCGGGCCGGTCAACGGGTGGTTCGGGTCCATTCCGGCGACCCCTCGTTATACGGTGCTATCCAGGAGCAGCTGGAAGTTTTGGAGCGGGAACAGATTCCCTGCCAGGTAATCCCCGGAGTGACCGCGGCCTTTGCCGCAGCTGCGGCCCTGGCCCAGGAGCTCACCCTGCCGGAGGTGACCCAGACCGTCATTCTCACCCGGGCGGCGGGGCGCACCCCGGTGCCGCCGGGGGAGGCCTTAGGCGGCCTGGCCCGGCATGGGGCCACCCTGGTTATCTATCTGAGTATCAAACTCATTGATGCCGTGGTGGCCGAACTCACCCCCGCCTACGGCCCGGAAACCCCGGTGGTGGTGGCCTACCGCGTGAGCTGGCCGGACCAGCGGATTATCCGCGGCACCCTGGCCACCATCGCCGCTTTGGTCAAAAAAACGGGCCTTGAGCGCCAGGCCTTGATCATGGTGGGTCCAGCCCTGGCTGCCAGGGCAGGGCAATTGAAGGCCCGGTCCAAGCTTTATGATCGGGACTTTACCCATGAATTTCGGGCCTCTGGCGGGAATAAGGCGTAGGGGCGGGTTTGAAACCCGCCCCTAGAGGTCCGCTCCCCGCTCTATATAGTTGTTAAAAATTGGTGACGAAATGGTTTTGCCAGCCCATCCCATCAAAATTCTGGCCCTGACGCCCAAGGGTGCGGTCCTGGCCCGGCGGCTCTGTCGGAGCCTGCCTGGGGCGCAGTGCTGGCTGTCCCAGGCCCAGGCCGGGGAGCCGGGAGACCTGGTTTTCGTCAGCCTCTCCCAGACCCTCAGGGAAGCCTTTGCCCGGGGCCAAAGCCTGGTTTGCATCATGGCCGTGGGCATCGTGGTGCGGAGCATCGCCCCGTTCTTAAAAAGCAAGGCTGCAGATCCCGGGGTGGTGGTGGTGGATGAGGCCGGGCAGTTTGCCGTCAGCCTGCTCTCAGGGCACCTGGGCGGGGCCAACGACTTGGCCCGGGAAGTGGCCCGGACATTGGGAGGCACCCCGGTCATCACCACGGCCACCGACCTACAGGGGCTGCCGGCGCTGGACCTGCTGGCGGTGGAGCATGGCCTGGCCATCGAAAACCTGCCGGAGGTCCGGGTGATTTCCATGGCCCTGCTGGAAGGCCGGCCCGTCCGGGTGGTGGACCCGCATGGCTTTCTATCCGAGATGGTAGCGGCACATCCGGAGCTGTTTGCCCCGGAGCTTGACTTGGACCGGGCCTTGAGCCTTCCCGGCCCGTCAGTGTACGTAGGCTTTCGAGAACGCCCCTGGCCTGCTGCTTGGTTGAGATTGCGGCCCCGGAACCTGGTGGCCGGGATGGGCTGCCATAAAGGGACCCCTGAGAAAGAACTCGTTGATTTTATTGAATATACATTTCAACAGGAAGGGTTATCCCTCTTGTCCCTGAAGGCCCTGGCTACCATCGAGGCCAAAAAGGAGGAGCCCGGGCTGCGGAAGGCCGCCCGGAGTCTGGGAGTCGAATTTATATGGTTTACCGCACAGGAACTGGAAGCAATGCCGGCGCCGAACCCCTCGCCCCGGGTGGCCCGCCTCATGGGGGTGGTGAGTGTCAGCGAGGCGGCGGCCCTGAAAGCCGGGGGAGTGGAGCTGATTGTTCCCAAGCGCAAGGCCGCCAATGCCACCCTGGCAGTAGCCCGGGTCGCCTAACGGTGGTGAGCCTGGGTCCCGGATTTCCCGACTATATCATTCCCCGGGCTAAAAATGCCCTGGCCGAAGCCCAGGTGGTGGTGGGCTATCTGACCTACATCGACTTGGTGCGACCCCTGTTGGCCGACCAGGAAGTGGTGGCCACCGGCATGAAGGCCGAAGTGCAGCGCTGCCAACTGGCCCTGGACCGGGCCCGGGCAGGCCAAAGGGTAGCCCTGGTCTCCAGCGGCGATGCCGGCATCTATGGCATGGCCGGGCTGGTCCTGGAGATGTGCGCCGCCCAGGGGCTCAAAGTGGGCCCTCCCGAAGGCGAGGCGGACGTGGATTTCCACCTGGAAGTCATCCCCGGAGTCCCGGCCCTGGCTGCGGGCGCGGCCCTGTTGGGCGCGCCCCTGATGCACGACTTTGTCGCCATCTCCCTAAGCGACCTCCTCACTCCCTGGGAGACCATTGTCAAGCGGCTGGAACTGGCGGCCCAGGGGGATTTTGTCATCGTGCTCTATAACCCCAAGAGCAAGAAACGGGATTGGCAGTTGGGCGCGGTGCAGGAGATGCTCTTGCGCCATAAAGACCCGCTGACCCCCGTGGGTATCGTCTCCCGGGCCATGCGCCAGGACCAGAATATCACGGTCACGACTCTCGAGGACCTTACAAAAAACCCCGTGGATATGCAAACCATTGTCATTATCGGCAATTCCCAGACCCGTGCCTATGGCCCTTATATGGTTACGCCCCGGGGCTACCGCGAGAAATACAGCTGCCAGGTTTCAGGGGTCAGGGGTAATCGCTAACAGCTAATACTATGAAATACCGTCCTTTAATGATTCTGGGTTCGGGCTCGGACGTCGGTAAGAGCATCGTGGTGGCCGGGCTGTGCCGGATTTTCCGCCAGGAAGGTATCCGGGTGGCGCCCTTCAAGGCCCAGAACATGGCCCTGAACAGTTTCATCACCCCGGAAGGTGGGGAGATGGGCCGGGCCCAGGTGGTCCAGGCCCAGGCTGCGGGCCTCACCCCCCACGTGGACATGAACCCCATCCTGCTTAAGCCCAGCAGCGACGTGGGGTCCCAGGTGATCGTCCACGGCCGCGTGTATGGGAATTTTCCGGCCCGGGATTACTATCGGGTCAAGCCCCGGCTGGTGCGCAAGGTCATGGAGAGCTACCGCCGCCTCGCCCAGGCTTATGAGCTCATCGTCCTGGAAGGGGCCGGCAGCGCCGTGGAGCTGAATCTAAAACAAAACGACCTGGTGAACTTTAGCATGGCCAAACGGGCCGGGGCCGCGGTGCTCCTGGTAGCCGACATCGACCGGGGCGGGGTCTTCGCCGCTACCATCGGGGCCTTTCACCTCCTGACGCCCAGCGAGCGCCGGATGCTTCAGGGCTTCATCATCAACAAATTCCGGGGCGATGCGGCCCTGTTCGATACGGGGGTGGCCATTATCGAGGCCCGCACCAAAAGACCGGTCCTGGGGGTGATGCCTTACGACCGCGACCTGGTGCTCCCCGAAGAAGACAGCGTGGCCTTGAGCAAAAAGCGCGGCGAGGACACCCCGGGGGAGGCTGGGGCCCTAAAGATCGGTGTGGTGCGCCTGCCTCATATTGCCAATTATACCGACTTCGACCCCCTGGAGCAGGAGCCATGGGTGGCCCTGCGCTATTTGGATCACCGGGATAAGCTGGATGGCCTGGACCTGTTGATCCTGCCGGGGACCAAGAACACTATCAGCGATCTGCATTATCTTAAGGACACCGGCCTCTCTTCCCAGATTCAGGCCTACGCCCGGACGGGCGGCCGGGTGGTGGGGATTTGCGGGGGTTACCAGATCCTGGGGCAGGAAGTCCGGGACCCCCTGGGGGTGGAAGGCGACCCCCGGACTGAGGCGGGACTGGGCCTCCTGCCGCTCATCACCACCATGGCCGGAGCCAAGACCACCACACAGGCGGAGGCCCGGTCGCCGGAACGCACGGAATACGGGGTGCTCTCGGCCTACGAAATTCATATGGGGGTGAGCGAACCCCTGGGGGAGGGGCAGCCCGCCTTCGAGATCATCAGTCGGAACGGAAAATCCCTGCTGGTGGCCGATGGCTGGGTCAGCCCGGACCGGCGGGTTTGGGGCACCTATCTCCACGGCCTGTTTGACAATGACGGGTTTCGTCGGGCCTTCCGGGAGGAACTGCGGGAAAACCGGTCGGTTCCAGAGGAGGCGCCGCCGGAAATTTCTTACAAAAAATTTCAAGAAGCCCAGTTGGACCGCCTGGCCGACTTGCTGCGGCGGCATCTGGATATGGCGCATATCAAAAGGATGATTCAACCGGAAAAATGACCGAGTTACCTCACAGGACTCCCCTGCACGGGGGCGACGTGTATCATCTGGCCCGCACCCTGGGGATTAATCCTGCCGACCTCCTGGATTTCTCCGCCAACATCAACCCCCTGGGATTTCCTTCGGGGCTCACCGAAGCCGTGCAGGAGGCTATGTGGGAGATCGTCCATTACCCGGACCGCCGTTGTCTGGCGCTGCGCCAGGACCTGGCGGCTTATCACCATCTTACTCCTGAGGAGATTCTGGTGGGGAACGGCTCCACCGAGCTCCTTTATCTGTTGGCTCGGGTCCTGAAACCCCGGCGCGGTTTGATTGTGGTCCCGGCGTTCAGCGAATATGAGCATGCTCTTACGGTGGCCGGGGTGCCGGTGGTATTTCAGGCCACCTCCGAAGCCCACAATTTTGCCCTGCATGAGGTCTTTCAAGCCCAGTCCGGCGATCTGGTCTTTCTGGCCCACCCTGCCAGCCCCAGCGGAGTGCTGCTTGCCCCGGACTTGCTTGTGGCGCTGGCGGCGCGTCTCGACGCTGCGGGGACTTACCTGCTGCTGGACGAGGCGTTCATCGATTTCGTGGAGGAGGCCTCCTTCAAGTCCCACCTCAGCCGGTTTCCCCGCCTGCTGATCCTGCGTTCCTATACCAAATTTTTTGGCATCCCGGGGATGCGCCTGGGATTTCTGTTAGGGGCGCCGGAAGAGGTTGCCCGTCTCGCCGAGGCGCAGGAACCCTGGTCGGTGAACACCATGGCCCAGGCCATGGGGCGGGCCTGCCTGGCCGATCAGGAGTACATGGCCCAGACCCGGAGCCTGATTGTGCAGGAACGGGAATTTCTCTTTGGCCAACTGGCGGCGCTGCCGGGACTCACCCCGTTTCCTAGCGCGGTGAACTATCTTTTGGTGAAGCTAACCCGGCCGGGGGCGGTCGCGGCTAACCTGCGGGAGCAGATGCTGAGCCACCGCATCGTGATCCGCGACGCCAGCAATTTCCGAGGGCTGGATGAGCGCTTTTTCCGCATCGCAGTTCGGGGCCGGGAGGAGAATACGCGGCTGCTTACGGCCCTGGAGGAATGTCTAAGCAGTTTTTAAGGATGATGCAGGACTGCTTAGAGAACTGAAAAAATCTGGTTGGCGGGCACGGAGGCCCGGTCCACCGGCAACAATAAAAACGGGGGGGCGGGCCTCCGTGCCCGCCAAT
>DZCR01000111.1:3915-10816 GCA_022736495.1 Desulfobacca acetoxidans | reverse complement strand
TATATTTGGCAAAATAGAAGGTGACGAAAGGTTTCAGCGGTGCGTAATTCTGCTCTTCATCTAGGGCGTAGATTGTTCCCAGAAAAGTTCCACTCCCTTGGGTGCCCCCGATCATTCCAGAATCCTCGTCGGTCAATACGCGCAAGACGGAACGGGTGCCGATTTGCAGCTTTCCGGCAAGGACGTTGTCAGATGGAGTCTTAGAAGAGGTGTCCTCGGTGCTTGCCTTCTGGTCTTGAGTCGGTACGACAATATCTGAGGACGGTTCGCTCCAAGCCGTAAGAGGGGCCGAACAGACAAGGGCGGAAAATATTGCACCTGTAACGAGATATTGAGTTGATTTGCTGGCCATTCACTTTCTCCTTTTTAAAATTATGTGATTATGTATGGAAGTATCTTGGCCTTTGGGGAGACGAAGATTCTTGATTTCATTGATCGGCGGTGACTGTACAGAATAATATAGTGCTCTTGACGAGCTCTTCAGAAACGATAGGTACTCAAAACCCTTGTCATCCAAGCAAAAAATAAAAGGCAGAAGGGAAATTCGGCCCATATTGCCAACATACGAATGATCCCCAAATATATAGCAAAAAAGCTGGCGTAATTTCAAGTAATAAAGAACATCACATTCATTATAAGTGTTCAGGGCTCAAGACTCACTGGTTCGTAACAGCTCCTAAGCAGCGATCGAGGCGTTCCAGGGTCGTTTGATCCGGCAGGTCGAAATAGACGCCGCTTGCCGGGCGGGTCGGCTCCATGCCCCGGACAAAGAGGTACATCACCCCGCCAAAATGGGTGGCATAGTCGTAGTCCGCCATGGCGGTTTGGAGGTAACGATGCAGCACCAGGGTGTAGAGCCAGTATTGCAGGCCGTAGTTATGCTCGACCATGGCCTGCTCCAGGGCTTGCGGCCCGTAGTCGCTCACGTGGTCTCCCAGCCAGTTGCTCTTGTAATCCATGACGTAGAATTTCCCCTGATACCGGCAGATGAGATCGACAAAACCGGTAAGATATCCTTGCAGGTTCCTGGCGGGGATGGGGGCGACACCACGCATGTTTGTCAGGATACCATTGATCTTGCCGGTGGTCGAGGGCTGGAGATGGAACGAGAAGGGCATCTCCCGGATAGTCTCGGCCTGATCAAGATCGGCCAGGCAAAAAGGCGCTGGTGATGCGGCAGCATTTGCCGGGGGCGGGGTGGCGAGCAGTGGGGTCTGCACCACCTTTTGCAGCAGGGCGGCAAGTTTGTGCGGACTCACCTTGACATCAAACCAGGCGCATTGTTGCGTGATCAGCTCTTCATAGCCCTTGCCTGCGGCCAGATCGGCAAACTCCAGCTCTTCCAGCAGGGCGTGAATGACATTGCCCAGCGGCGCCCCCTTCGGTAAATCAGGTAAATCAGGTAAATCTGGCAAGGCAGGTAACTCGGGAAGATCGGGCTGGGGATTGTCTTCATCATGCCCAGGGAGGACTTGGGAATCAGAGGAATCGTGAAATGAATACGCATCACTTGCCTGAGCGGGTGCGGCCGTAAGCGACGAATAGCTGTGCAGCAGCCGGTCGGTGTGCAGGTTGCGACCGGTGAAGGATAAGGGGGCAAGTCCTTGCCCCTCCTCGCCCCTGCCTGCCATCTCCACCGGCTGGACACTGTTTGCCTCAAGCAGCCGGTAGTCCACGGATTCATTGATAACAAGTCCCCGCAATGCTTGGGATTGTTCGGCAAAACTGCTCTCCTTTTCCAGAGACAAAAGCCAGGCCAGGGCCGAATCCTTGGCGTCCGCCGTCTTGCCGCTTCCCTTGACATCGGCCCAGAAGGCGTAGCAGCGGCAGCGGGCCCGGGTCAGGGCCACATAGGCCAGACGCAGTTCTTCGGCCAGCTCTTCGGCCAGGGCCTGTTCCTTGCGCTCATCAAAAAACTCCGAACCCAGATCCATGATCAGCTCTTTCTGCTCGTCGTGGCTGGCGACAAAGCCCTTTTCCTGGCGGAGAAAATTGCGGCGCTGCCAGAGAAAGGGGCAGAAGACGACGGGGTATTCAAGCCCCTTGGCGCTGTGCATAGTGACAATCTGCACCGCCTCCTCGTCACTTTCCAGGCGCAGTTCGCCCTCCTCGGCGCTGTGTTCATGATCCCGCATGGCCTGTTGCAACCACTGGACACTCTTTTCCGGGCCCATGGCCTCCTCTGTTGCCGCCGCCTGGATCAACTCCAGCAGGTGGTGAATATTGGAGATCTTTCTCGTCGCGCCCCCGCTCTGCCCCGCGCTCGCATCTGCGTACGCTACGGGCTGACTGGCGAGGGTGAGCAGGATCTTTTCCGACTCCAGCAGCCGGGCCATCATCGCCGGAAAGCCGCGCTCCTGCCATAAGCGGTGATAGTCGTGGAAACGGGCCAGCCATCCATCCATTTGCTCAGCATCTTGCCACATTGCATAGAGTTCAGGCCCGGTTTTGCCAAACCAGGGGCTGGCCATGGCCCTTTTGAGAAGGGTGGTGTCGCCGGGGGCGGAGAGGGCCTGCATGAGCAGAAAAAGCTCGGCGCATTCGGCGCTGGCAAAGACCGATTGCTGGCTGGCCATGACCGCCGGAATCCCGATGCGGGACAAAGCGGTGTAAAACTGCTCCCCCTGTCGGTGGTTTCTGACCAGGATGGCAATGTCGCGGGGGGCAAGCGGGTCTCTCCGCTCTTTTACGGCCAGTACGATTGGCGGATCAGGGCGCAGAAGCCAGGCGCACTCCCGGGTCACCGCGGCCACGATCTGCTCGGTGGCCTTCCCCGCACTCCAGCGGCCATCCTTGGAGTCAGGATCGGCGGCCAACTGGCCATAGACCATGACCGGCAGGGGTTTCAGGGGGGCCAGGCCGTCCAGGAGTTGCCCGTCATCGGGGATTTTGGCGGGAGTTACCGGAAGATATGTCAATTCGGGGCTGGCAAAACCATCCGGCCGCAACCCAAACAAGGTGTTGACCGCCTCGACCAATGCCGGATGAGAACGGTAGTTTTTTGCTAACCCCAGGTGGAAATCCGCCCGCTCCCTGGCCTTGAAATAGGAGTAGATGTCGGCGCCGCGAAAGGTGTAGATGGCCTGTTTGGGATCACCGATCAGGTAGAGATAATGGGCGGCATCTTGTGGAGAACCGGCGGGGGATGGGGCGAACAGGGCGGAGAAGATCGCGTATTGCTGGGCGTCGGTATCCTGAAACTCGTCGATCAGGGCTGCCCTGTAGCGTTTGCTGAGGATCCGGCGCAGCCCTTCCCCCTGTTCGCTGAGGCCCTTTGCCAATTGGGAGATCAGGTCATCAAAGGAGAGGAGGTTGTGGCGGCGCAGGGCCTGGGGAAGGCCAAGCACAAGCTCCTCGACCAGGCCGGTGCGAAAGGCCATAACCACCCGCTGCCGATTGCGGAGAAACTCTGCCACCTCATGATCCGGCAGCGGCCAGGGGGCAAGAAAAGCCATCTTTCTCTCCTCGCTGCTCTGCTCCTTGTTCTTCCGAAACTTATGGCCATTCAGCTCTTCCAGAAGACCCGCCCGGCTGAGGCGCGCCATGTTGGACGGCAGGCGCAGACTGCGGCCTTGGAGAAACTCATCGACCTGGAGCCACCAGTCGGAAAAATCATCCTGCAAGGCCTTTTTGTTACTGAACTGGCCTGCCGCAATCGCCGTTTGCAGCATGTTGTGGAGCGTGGCCCTATTGTTGTCGGCCAGCCACCAGGCCGTAAGCTCACGGCAGGCACAATCAAAATCATGGAGGGTCGCTGCTACTGGTTCCGCCTGTGGCTCAATACGGGCCGCCCCTTTGCTCGTCGCCCCCTGCACGCTCTTGTACAGCGCTTCGGGGGTGTCGTATTCTTCCAGGATCAGGGCGCAGTGCAGGGGCGAGAGGTCATGGTCATGGTCATGGTCATAAAAATTCCGACGCCAATACTCCTCGACAACCTGGGCGCGCAGGGCGGAGGTGTCGGTCGTCAGGTCAAAATCAAAGAGCTGGCCGCTTTCCAGGGCCTGTTCCTGGAGCATCCGCTGACAGAATCCGTGGATGGTGAACACCGCCGCCAGATCCATATCAAGCAGGGCCAGCTCCAGCCGTTCACGGGCCAGCGCCTCGGCAATTCCACGTTCGCCAAGATTGGCCCGCCAGGCCGTAAGGGCTGGGTCTGTTTGGGTTTTGTCCCCGGTGGAGCCCTGTTCTGTCTTCAGCAGTTCCAGGGCCTGGGCCAGACGGGCCCGAATCCTCGCTTTCAACTCTTCGGTGGCCGCCTTGGTAAAGGTCACCACCAGAATCCTGGGCAGGGCAAACCCTTCCTCGGCGACAAAACGCAGGACCAGCATGGCAATGGCAAAGGTCTTGCCGGTTCCGGCGCTGGCCTCCACCAGATTGACCCCTGGGCGCAGACTGGCGGTGGCACTGTCCAAGGTGATCCTGGTCTTGCTCATCAATCCCCCTCTCCTTCCGCTTGTCCCTCTGGTTGCACGCTCAACCATATCGGGCCCAGGAATTCCCGGCACAGACTCTGAAACTCCACCCCCAGCAGGTCGCGGGGGTCGCAATCGCCGTAGAGCAGTTGCCACTCGGGCTCATAGCCCCGTTTCGCCTGCCCCTGGGATTCATAATCCGCCCCTGTTGCCTCCCTGTACTTTTGGATTGCCGCTTCCAGGGGAGATTTTTGCCCGCGTCCTTTTGCTTCCTGGAGAACAAAGGCCCAGGCCGGTTCCACCAGCAGGGGGCTGGGCCGACAGTACCCCTCCTTATAAATGGTCAGGAGTTGGGCAAGGTGGGAGTCGGGATCACGGACGGGCGCGAAACAAAGCTCCCGGTCTTTGGTCAGGAGATGGGTCGTGGTATTCACGCCAACGGCTGCCGCCAGCAGATGATGAATCCAGGCCCTGAGCAGATCCTTGCCCTTGCAGTCGGTATAGCGGGCCAGCAGCGTCCCATTTTCGTAAAGGTCGGCCAACTGGCCAAAAAGATGATAGCCCGCAATCTCCAGATCAACGGGGATATCCACCATTTTCCGGCCCATCTCCTTGGCCTGAATTTTCCCGGCAAACTCGACAAGGGGCGGAAGCTGTTGATCAAAGGCAAGCTGGCCGGGGGTTCCGAGCATCCAACGCCCCTGGGCCTTGAGCCTGGCAAGGGCCGTTGTCATAAGCTCTGCCGGTCTCTCCAGACAGGTCTCGATAAGTTCCTGATTGACCAGATATTTATCCAGACCGCCGACGCTGAACAACTCACTCTCCAGCGGTTGCTCGGTTTCGGTATCGAGGCGCAGGCCTAAGCGGTTACGGACAAACCATCTCTGGGGATGGCCAAAGAAGCTGAAGAGATCACCAATGTTGATGGAGCGGCAATCATCATCGGGCAGTGAGCCTGACCACCAGGGCGCAGCAGCTCCCGGCGCAGTCCTTGCTGTCAAGGCCTGCGCTACTTCGCAGTTATGCTGATTGTAGCTGAACAACGCCGGGGCCGAGCCTGCGCCTGCCCTGTCCGCGCCTGGTCGGGTCGTTGCAAAATAACGGGCGGAGAAGGGCTGCAAGGGGTGGGCCTGCACCGGGTCTTCAATCCCGTAGGCCAGACGGAGGGTCTCGATCAGCTCGGTGATCAGCACCGAGGGCGGGATCGTCTGATTCGAGCGGATTGATTGCCCGACATAGCTGAGATAGAGATAGCGGCGGGCCGAGAGCAGGGCCTCAAGAAACTGGTAACGGTCATCGCCGCGCTGGGAGCGGTCGCCGGGCCGGAAGGTCTCACCCAGCAGATCAAAGGGCGGATGGCGGTCGGTCTTGGGGAAGACGCCGTCATTGAGTCCGAGCAGGCAGACGGCCTGGAAGGGGATGGAGCGCATGGGCAGCATGGAACAGAAGGTGAGCTGACCGCGGAGAAAGCCGCTGCTGCTCCTGCTTTCCGAGGCTGCGGACTCAAGCCAGGCCCGTACCACTTCCAGGGGGATATCGTGCTGATGAAAGGGGGAAAAACGCTGGCCCAGCGTGGTCAGGAGCTCCCGCAACGGGGCCCAGTCACCCTCCTGATCCGGGGAAAACAGGGCGGCGGCAGCGCTCAGGAGCAGGGTTGACCATTGGTCAAGCGGGCGGGATCGGCTGAAATCATCGGCGGCCCTGGTCAGCATCTCGATAAAGTGACACAGACTGCCCAGAGGCCGGGCCTGACTGCCCTCGATATCGGGATACGGCAGGATTCCGTCCACCGGTTGATCATAATCCATGGCATAGCCCAGAAGCAAGCGGTCAAGTCCGGCCTGCCAACTGGTCTCGGCCAGGGCGACTAACCCTTTAGCCTTACGCTGCGTGGACGAGAGCCCCCAGCGGATACCGCTCGTCGTGACCCAGTGGCGGATCAGCTCGCAGTCGGACTCGCTGAGATTAAGGGCGGATGCGACCTCCGGCCGCTCCAGCAGGTCGAGAACCTCGCTCCAGCCGCACCGGTCGGCGGCCAGATCAAGGAACTGAAGGAAAATCGCCAGCCCCGAGTTCTGATGGCGCAGGGTGCGGTCGGCAATGGAGTGCTGAATATCATGGAAGATGGCCGGGATAATCGGGGCGTATTCCTGGATATCCGGGGCCATGACGACAATATCGCGCAGCTCCATCTCCGGGTTGTCCTGGAGCCAGCGCAGGATCTGATCCTTGAGGATCATCACCTCGCGCGTGGCGGAATGGCAGGAGACAAAGCTCAGCGAAGGATCAAGGGGGAGCGCGTTTTCTTTTTCGTCCCGCCGTTCCTGCCAGCCGCCATCGAGGAGATCGGATTGCAGCCGGTGCAGCAGGCAGGGCGGAGTGCTGGGGGCATCCACGTCGTCCACATCATCCACGACATCCAATGCCGGATCGACAAAACTCCTGAACTCCATCGGGTCGTCCAGACGCTCCAGGAGCATGGCCTGAAA
>DZCR01000111.1:0-3815 GCA_022736495.1 Desulfobacca acetoxidans | reverse complement strand
CAAAACTCCTGAACTCCATCGGGTCGTCCAGACGCTCCAGGAGCATGGCCTGAAAGTCTCGCCCCTGTTGGCCCAGCGATTTCAGCAAGGGGTGAATCTGGAGGGCAAGGGGGATGGGTTCCAGCCCCTCGCGCAGTCGGGCCAGGTTTTCCCGGATCAACCGCCGCTTGCCGGGCATATCGGCCCAGTAATTTTGACAGGGCGAGAGGAGGTAGAGATGGACATCGCAATGGTTGGAGACACCGTGCAGGCAATCGAGCAACAGGGGCGGCATGCTGTGCAGGCCAAAGAGCGAGAGTCTGGCGGGGAGGACGGAGCGCGCGTCTTCCTTTTCTTGCAGAAGCTGGAGAAATTGACGCAACATCTCGCCCCGGTGCGGACTATTGTCCAAGGATGCCCGCAGTCGCAGCCACAGGGCCATCTGCCATCCCTCCGCCGGATTGTCGGAGCTCGTTTTCTGGCGCTCCCAGCTTTCGAGCATCTCCGGCCGCATGATCTGATATTGATCAAAGATATTGGCCAGTTGCTGGGCGAGCTGATAGCGTTTCAAGTCCCCCTGCTCGCCGCTCATGTAACGCAGGAGCGGCGCGAACAACTCACCGTCTGTCGCCGCGTCTGCTATCTGGCGCAGCAGGGCGTCAAGACGCCAGGCCAGGGATTCCCGGTCATAGGCGTCGGGGTTGATGACCATGCCCATCTGGTCGGCCATGTGGTCAAAAAAGCGGGTGGGCAGCATGTATTCAAAATTGCACCACACCCCAAAGGCATCGGCCAGCCGCTGGGAGAGCATCCGCTCCATCCCCTGACTCTGGATCAGAAAGACCTCCCTTTCAAAGAGGCTGCGTCGCGGCTGCGCGCGCAGAACCTCGACCAGATGGGTCAGCAGGTTTTCGGTCCGGTTGGAGAGGTGGAGGAAGAACATGGGGGTCAGTGTTGTCTTTGTTTATGGCTTGCGCAGGGCGTAACGTCCGGTTTTTTTACCGCCGATCTTTTCTACCATTCCCGCTTCAAGCAGGGGACGAAGCAGATCCATTGCCCCCTGACGGGAAATGTCCAGAGCGGCCCAGAGTTCAGACGGGGCCATGCTCCCATGATCACGCAAAAGGTGCAGGAGCCGCTCCTGCTTTGGGCGCAGGACGATTTTTGTCGGCGTGTTGAGCTGGAGGGGCTGGGTTCGCAGCCAGACGCGTTCCAGGGTAAGTTGAAGTCCTTCGGTGGTGTACTCCAGCCAGGCGGTGAGGTCTTCGCCTGTTTGCCGCACCGCCTGCAGGGCGGCGTAGTAGCGCGGTCGGTCTTCCCAGTAGTATTCATCCACTGAAAAAATGTGGTGGGTGTCGAAACCGCGCCGGTACAGTTCCCAGAGGGCCAGGGCGCGTCCTGTACGGCCATTGCCGTCGGCGAAGGGATGGATGGCCTCAAAGCGGTAGTGGAGGATGGCGGAACTGAGTACGGGGGAAATCCCGCCCGCCTTGTTGTTCCACCACTCCAGCAGCTCGAACATCAGCCCGGAGACCTCGGTCGGGGCGGGCGGCATATAATTCCCCACCCGAACGGCGATGGAGCGATAACGGCCTGCCTCGCCCTGGGCCATCACCCCGCCGGCCAGGATGCGGTGCAGTTCAAACACGTCTTCGTGGCGGACCATTTCCTTGCCGGCCTGTTTTTCTACATAACGCAGACCGGCGAAATAGTTGAGCACCTCGCGCTGCGAACGCTGGTCCGAGGCCGCCAGATCCCGCCCTTCCTCCAGGGCGCGCACCTGTTCCAGGGTCAGCGGGTTGCCCTCGATGGCAGTGGAGGCGTGGACGTTGCGGGTACGGGTATCCTTTTGCAGGGCGGGAATCCAGGAAAGCGCGATTGCCGCCCCCTGGATTCGTTCCCGCAAGGCGGCCACTGCCTCCACCAGGGTGAGTAGCCGGGGACTGATGGTGTAAGTTGGTTCGTATGACATGCTATGAGTCAAGCATAAGTCAAGTTTTCTGTCAAGAGGGTTTGCGCCCGCTCGCTGAATATTGGGCGAAGCAGCCTGTATCAAGGGGTTTTGGTTTCCTGGCCTGACACGGTTTGCGGCGCGTCATCGCCAATCAGCACGGGATGGCCGTCCTCCCAGAGCACGGCGTACTGGCCGAGCCGTTTTTTCTTGTCAAGTGCCTTGGTGACTGCCTGTTTCAGAGCCTCCAGTGTTTGCTGGCTTTTTTCAGAGGGGGGATGTTTAGAAAGATTCATAGACCAGCCTCATTGAGTAGTTGTTGGTAGAGATTTTCTTGGAGAATATTCCGCTTTGCGCCTTGCTGCTCAAAGATCAACACCGGGGCAGTGCTATTCAGAAAGCACTGGCAGGCGTCGGTTGTCTGACTGTAGTCAAGCAGCAGGTTTTGCAGGCTGCGGGCAAAACGTCTTTCGATGTCCTTGGCCGGGATACTGTGCCCGCCGTGCGCCACCCGTTCGGCGACCCGCAGTTTTGACATTTCGACACTGGACAGGGCCAGGTAGATCAACTCCACCTGCCAGCCCAGCTTTTGTAAGCGCTGGATCAAGCGGAGATAGGCGCGTCCGGCCAGGGTGGTTTCAAAGGCGAAGTCCTCGCCCTTGGTGATGCGTTCTTCGATTTCGCGCAACAGGATGCGGCTGGCCGCGACCAGTTCCCGCTCCGGGGCAAGAGGGGACAGACCGGCGGCGATCAGATCGGCATTGATGAAATGGGTGCAGTCCGCCACCTTGGGCAGGTATTCCAGGGCAAAGGTGGTCTTGCCCGCGCCGTTGGGTCCGGCGATGATCCAGCAGGTGGGCATCAGGTGGCCTCCATCTCGCGCTCAATCTGCTCGATGCTCGGCAGGCTGGTCTGCAATTCAGCGGGCAGGGCCGCCACCAGTTGGTACTCCGCCACGCCAATGGGTTTGTTCGAGTCGCGGAGCGCGTATTCAGCCACCACGCGATTCTGCGTTTTGCACAGGAGCAAGCCGATGGTCGGGTTGTCCTGCTCCGCCTTCATTTGCGCGTCCACCGCGCTCAGATAGAAACTCAGTTGCCCGGTATGCTCGGGTTTGAAGGCCCCCGCCTTGAGTTCCACAACGACATAGCACCGCAGTTTGAGGTGATAAAAGAGCAGGTCAATGAAGAAATCGTCGCCGCCCACCTCAAGATGCACCTGGCGACCAACGTAGGCAAAGCCGGTGCCGAGTTCGATGAGGAATTGGGTAATATGCCGGTCGATGGCTGATTCAATAGCACGCTCTTCCGCATCCTCGCCCAATCCAAGGAAGTCAAGCCGATAAGGGTCTTTCAGCGATTCTCGCGCCAGATCGGAATGTGGGCGCGGCAACTGGGCCGCGAAATTGGTGATGGCCGTGCCGGTACGTTCGCGTAAGCGGGTTTCGATCTGGATCACCAGAATATTGCGTGACCAGTTATGTTCAATCGCCTTGGCGGCATACCAACGGCGTTCATCTTCCGAACGTAATTTGTCCAGCAGGGCAAGCTGATGATACCAGGGCAATTGTGCAAGCACCCCTTGCACAAATTCACTATCCTGCCAAGTCTCGGCAAAGGCGCGCATATATTTGAGGTTGCGCGGCGAAAAACCCTTCATATCCGGGAAGGCGGTGCGCAGATCGTGCGCCAGCCGCTCGATCACCTTGGCCCCCCAGCCTTGTTGGGCCTGCCGTTCCAGAATATCACGGCCAATCTGCCAGTAGAGCAGCACCAGCTCGCGGTTCACCGCCAGCGCCGCGCGCTGCTGGGCGGTGTGGATACGGGTCTTCAGCTCCGCCAGCCAGTCGATGTAGCCAGTGGGGGCGGTGGGGAGTGCTACGGGG
>DZCR01000110.1 GCA_022736495.1 Desulfobacca acetoxidans | reverse complement strand
TGGACGTGGGCTGCGGCTCCGGAGTGCTGCTCCTGGCCGGGGTCGCGGCAGGGGCGGAGCGCGGGGTAGGTGTTGATCTCTCCGGTCAGGCAGTGGCCACCACCCGGGACAATGCCGTGGCCAACGGCCTGGCCGCGCGGGTCAAGGTAGTCCGAGGGTCCACGGAAGCTCTCCGGGGCCCGTTTAATCTGATGGTGGGGAACTTGCCCTGGGCGGTTCAGATGGACAAAGTAGCGGAGTTTACGCGACTGGCTGCGTCCCACGGCCGCCTCATCCTGTCGGGCTTCAAGGACACCCAGGAAGACGACCTCCTGGCCGCATATCAGCGGCAGGGTTGGGTTAGGGAGCAGCGCCGCACTCGGGACGAATGGGTCATCGAACTCCCGCCGGAAAAAAGCTACACTTGGGTGGCCTGGCTGCTAAAAAAAGAAATGTAGCGCAGCCGGCCGCAGCGGCGTCAAACCGGGCGAGATGCCTTTTGGCTCCATGCCTTTCCATAGCTAAAGTATAATGACCAAAATTTATGCTGACCCCCATCTAATCGAGGTCAGATTAAATCTGGCAAAAAAGGCCTCAAATTCACAATCTGGTTGGGTGTGGGGACTGCTAAGATAACCATATAGAATACTTATTATTTTAATTCAAACACCACATAAATAGCAGTGAGCGAACCTCCGGCCCCGCCCAAACCGATCTTTTTGTTCAAAAAGTGCCTAGGGGTTTCGCCGAGCCCGGAGGTGGTATGTGCACACCGCCTCAGCTTTTCTTCTGGGACACCATAACCCGGCGGTGCTGGCTGGGGCTCATAGGCTTATCAGCCAGATAGCATTTGGTCCGGCGCGAGATGATTAAGTGCCCGAATTTTCCAAGAAAATTAACCTCGTTCAAATGGCCAAATCCAGAACCCGGGCCATCTCGATCTCTTTCAACAGTTCCAGTGCTTGTGCTTCCTCCATTTGCAGCGAGCATTGGGAGGCGAGGGAGGAGGTCTGCTGGAGCATTTCTGCCGCGCCCTCCCAATTTTTGCGTCCGAGGCGGACCCGACCCAGCGCCAGGGAAACGCGGGCCAGATCGTATTTGGCCCCAATGCTTTCCAGCAACGACAGGCTTTTGGCCAGATGGGCTTCGGCATTTTCAGGGTCTGGGGTGGGGCCGGCCGCCAGGGCATTGCCGATGGCGTTTTCGGACAAAGCCTCCGCAATGACGCTGCCCGCGGCTTTGGCTATGCCCAGGGCTTCCTCCCCTTTTTTCAGGGCGGCAGGAATATCTCCTGCTCCAAGCAGGGTGTTGCTTTCGATGGCAGCCAGCCATTCACCGAGCAGAAGGCGGCCTCCCAAAGGCCGGGCGGCTTCATGAGCCGCAGACCAATGTTTAAGGGCGCGCTGATGCTCTCCCAATCCCGTCAGCGCCCAGGCCATGAACGAATTGCTGGAGTAACAAAACATCGAGTCGCCGCTCTTCTCGGAAACCGCCAGCGCCGCCTGGGCGGCTCTCATGGCCTCAGAATATTTGCCGGCGACGACGTGGGCCATGGCAAAGGCCGTATGGGCCATGGTTTCCGCGTTTTGATTGCGGCTGGCCTGGGCCATTTTCAGGACCTGGTCGAGTTCAGCGCATCCAGCGGCGTAATCACCAAGAAAGACTCGGGTAACCCCGCGGTACAAGCAGGCGAACAACAGCTCATGGCGGTTCTTGGTGGCCTCGAGCAGGGGTACGGTCCTGTCCAATAGTTGGTGGGCCTTGGTAAACTGGCCTTGCAGGACCAGAACGCGTCCGATGACGGCTCCCGGCAGGGCCATCAACTCGGGATCGCCAAATTTTGGAGCCACCGCCAGCACCTTTTGGAAATACGAAATTGCCTCGGGCAATCGTCCCGCCAGATAATGCACCCTGCCTATCCAAAGCTGGACGCGGGCGAGACGCGCTTCATCCGCCAGTGCGGAGGCCAGGTTTTCGGCCTCCGTCAAAATCGCCAGGTTTTTTTCAGGCGATTCAGCCTGAAGAGAGACATTCACCAGCCGGACCCTGATGTCCACCTGATTTTGACGGTTTGAGGCGTTATCGGGCAGATGTTTGAGGCTGTCCAAGGCGCGATGATAATGTTCGCGAGCCTCAGCGTAGGCGTAGATCTGTACCGCGGCGTCCGCTTCACCCACAGAATACTCGAATGCCCTTTCCCAATCTTCCCCCTTGAAAAAGTGATAGGCCAGGAGAGCCCGGTACTGGTCAAGCCGCTCGGCGAAAAGGGATTCCATCGCTTTGCCGACTTTTTGATGAAGAAGCTTGCGCGCCGGCGCCAGCAGCGTTTGATAGGCGACCTCCTGCGCCAGGGCGTGGTGAAAGATATATTCAATTTCAGGGATACGCGCTCGCTCCCGGACCAGGGCGGCATCTTCGAGCAAAGCCATTTGTGATTCCAAATCGGTTTCCTCGTGCGCCATGTGTTCGAGCACCCGGAAAAGAAATACGCGGCCGACGACCGACGCCTTTTGGATCACCCGTTTGGTTTCCTCGGGAAGGCGATCCAGACGGGAAAGAAGCACTCCCTGGAGGGTATCAGGCACCTGGATGTTCTCCACCAGACTAGTGACTTCCCAGGCTCCACTTTCACGCACCAGAACACCGAGCTCAATCAGCGACCTGAGGACCTCCTCGACAAAGAAAGGATTGCCCTCCGACTTGTTCAAAATGACTTCCGATAGTTTTTGGGGAAGCATGCTGCCATCCAGAAGTCTGCGCACCAGATCGCCGCTCGCCTCGCCGGATAATGGCTTGAGTGGGATTTCCAGAAGATACGGTCGATAACCCTCCAGGGTGGGACCAATTTTTTCCCAGTTTTCCGATGATTCCTGTTTCGGACGGCTGAGCAATACGAAGGCAATGGGGGCTTGCTTAATCAGTCGGAAGAGATGGTCCAGCAGTTCCAGTGAACTGTGATCGGCCCAATGCACGTCCTCCAACACCACGACCACGGGCTTTTGTTGCGCCAGCGCCAGCAGCAGCCGCTCCAATACGGCAAATAAACGATTGCGAAAGGCTTCACCGGTGACGGCGCCGACGCCAGTCGTCTCCTGGCTGTCGAGGCGCATGGAAAGCAGTTGCGCCAGTACGGCATAAATCTCCTGATCGCCCGGCAAAATGCTGTTCAGCCGCGCTTTCAGACTGGTGGCGGCTTCTGCTTCCGAGTCCTCGTCGGCAATACCGGCATAACGGCGCAAGAGGTCCAAAAACGCCCCGTAACCGAGGGACCTGCTGAAGGCAAAGGAACGGCCTTCAAGCCAGGTCAGGTCTTTCCCTTCACCCCGGCGGATTTCGGCGAGCAGGCGGCTCTTGCCAATCCCGGCCTCGCCAAAAATCGCGGCAATCTGTCCCCTGCCGGTTTGGAGGTTTTCAAGGTATTCAATCAGCGCTTGGCGCTCCGCTTCCCGGCCGACGAGAGGGGAGAACAATCCTTCGACCCCCCGGGACTTGTCCGGATGCAGTTTCGCATGAAGGAGCTCATAGACGGTCAACGGCTCTTGTTTGCCTTTGACCTTGATGGGGTCCATTTCCTGGAAGGCAAAGGCGCCGCGGGTCAGACGGTAGGTGTTGCGGCTCACGAAAACCTGGCCCGCTTTGGCGGCGTTTTCCAGCCGTGACGCCACATTAACGGTATCGCCCATCACGGTGTAGCTCATCCTAAGGTCGTGGCCGATGTTACCGGCAATCACCATTCCCGTGTTGACCCCGATGTGCAGGTCCAGGGGTTGCCCCAGTTTGTCGATCCAGCGCCGGTTGAATTTCTGGAGATTTTCTCGCATGGCAAGCGTGGCGCGCAGCGCGTTTTCCGCATCATCTTCCAGGGCGATGGGAGCTCCGAAGACGGCCATGATGCAGTCCCCGATGAACTTGTCCACCATGCCTTCATATTGGTAAACTGCCTGGGCGAGTTCCTTGAGGCAGTCGTTGACCAGGCCGGCAACGTCCTCGGGGTCGAGCCGTTCGGAGAGCGCGGTGAAGCCGGAAATGTCCGCAAAAACAACGGTGACCTGTCGGCGTTCGCCCTCGATTTGCCCTGCCGCGCGCGTCTTGTCGGCCAATTGTTGCGGGACATAGCTCTGGAGCTGTGCGAGCAGGGCCTCTGGTGACGGGCCTGGTTTCGGATGGGCGTCGTCCTTCTGCTCGGCGAGCAGGGCGTCAAGCTGCGTGCGCAGAACCTTGAGGGTGACCTCAATTACGGCATCACCAAGGGTAGGCCGGAGCGTCTCTTGGGCGCTGATGGCTGAACGAAGCTGGGCAATCTGTTCCTCGATGGAAGGCAAGGGCACCTCGCTTTTGACGGATCATAAAAAATGTTCGGTTGATGGGTCTTATCTTGAATCAGCATTTTTCTGGAGCGGAACGATTCCAAGGAAATTCAGGCTGGGGCGCAGGGCGCTATACGCTGCCTCGGCGAGCAAGTTGTGTCCTTTGGCAGAAGGATGCCAGGCGTCGATTCGGTGAAGCGATTCCACGTTGCTGAAATCAGCGGTCGCCAGTGCGTCCGAATACTCGAGGTGCACCTGTGAATCGCCGCCCAATTTCCGGTTGAACTCGTCAACCATGGAGCGAAGCTCCTCGTTGATCATCAGGGCGAGCTTCATCATGTTTCCCCGATACTCCGGTTTCATGGACTCGTAGTGCTTATAATCCACCTCAAAATAGGGATATAGCTCCGGATTCTCTTTCCGGAGTCGTTCCGCAGCGTCCCTGGCTTCGAAAAAACTCTTGAAATTTACGAGGCCGAATATGATGAAAGCCCGCCGCTGTTTTTGGTCCTGCGCCCGTTCCACCAGGCGGCCAAGTTGTCGCTCATAGTCCTTGCGAAAAGTGCCAGCCATTTTTTGCAACCCGATTTCGATCTCCTCCGGCCGGCGGGGATCCACAAACCACTCCCAGTGCAGGTTGTTGTGCCCGATCCAGAGCAACACCAAATCCGGGAACCGTTTCTCCGCTAAGATCAAATCCGTCTGTTGGGATAAACTGAGGGGAAGCCAGGACCCGAGAAAGCGGTTCCGGCCTCCGCCTGAATCAACCCTGCCTCCCACGCTCGAGTATTCACAGGCCACCAAAGGCGTTTCCTGGGCAAGTTGCTCATAAAGGCTGCATATGCTGTTGGCGGACGGGTCGGTATCGAGAAACCAATCGCGACCATGGTTCATCTTGGAACGCCATACGCAGCTGGGGAGGGAGGACACATAAAAATCCCGGCTCAGACTGTCGCCGACCATCGCAATATGGGGCAGGCGGTCCAGCAGTTGCGCTTTCGTGAGGCGCCCTTGCTGATATTCCAGATAATCCGTGTGGTGCGGAGAAACAGGATTGGAAATTACCGACAATGTGCTCGAGCGAGCGGTGAGGAGCGAGCCGCACCCCGAAATCAATATCATCCCGATACAAAGCACCCCGGCCCAAAAGCACGGTCTGATTCTTGGATCCATGGCTTCAATTGAAAGAATAAATGTTACGAGGGATCGCATGGAAGAACCTCCGAGTGAAAAGGGTTATGAGTCAAAGCTACCTTCCGACGGCTAATTGGGCAGCCGAGACTGCTTCCAAGACTAAGCAAAGGCCCGGGAAGGGAGCCTAAACAAGCACCAAGGTCCCCGATCTGGTCAGGCTTTAGGCCGGTAACTTTGCCTCTTCCCCTTTCAGTGAAGTTCCCTTTTCGGTAGTACTTATTACTTTTCGGTATCTTGATCGAGGAACTTAATACTTTTTGCAATAATTTGCCAGCTTTTTTGCCACGCTCCGTTTTGCCGGGGGAAAAAATATCTTGCCAATAGCCTCTCTCTCAATAATTTTGCCATATAGTGCATATAGAGGATTCCTTGCAAAGGGGATTGGAGATCACTTGACTCTTGGCAACGACTATATTTATGCGTGGTTGATTATCTTATAAAAGAGACGGTCTAGCGCCACTGCTTGACAGTGATGGCTTAACGCGGCTTGTCCGCGGGTGGGTCGAACAGGGTGGGTTGCGGCGCCTCCCGGGGTGGGCGCCGCCGGGAGCGGGCCAGGCGAGGCAGGCCCATGGGGTCCAGGCTGCCGGCCTCCAGGTTCTCCAGGACCTCCTGGGCCCGGGAGATGACTTCCGGGGGGACACCGGCCAGCTTTGCCACCTGGATGCCGTAGCTTTGGGACGCGGCCCCGGGGGCCAGACGGTGGAGGAACACGATGTCGCCTTCGGATTCCGTCACCAGCACCTGGAAGTTCTCCACCCGGGGTTTGAGGCGGCTCAATTCCGTCAGTTCCTGGTAGTGGGTGGCAAAGAGGGTCTTGACCCCCACGCCTCCCATATCGTGCAGGTGTTCCGCCACGGCCCAGGCCAGGGACAGACCGTCGAAGGTCGAGGTCCCCCGCCCGATCTCATCCAGGATTACCAGGCTGCGGGGGGTGGCTTGGTGCAAAATGCGGGCGGTTTCGTGCATTTCCACCAGGAAGGTGCTCTGGCCCCGGCCAATGTCATCCACCGCCCCCACCCTTGTAAAGATGCGGTCCGTGAGCCCGACGACCGCCTCCGCCGCGGGGACAAAGCTGCCCACGTGGGCCAGGAGCGTTATAAGCGCCACCTGGCGTAGGATGGTGGATTTGCCGCTCATATTGGGCCCGGTGACGATGAGCACCTGGGAGTCCCCGTCCATGGCGACATCATTGGGCACGAAGCTGCCGGCCGGCAACAGCCGTTCGATGACCGGGTGGCGCCCCTGCTTGATCATGAGGACCGGCTCGGCCGCCATCCGGGGCCGGCTATACCGGTGCAGGGCGGCCAGTTCCGCCAAGGCGGCGCACACATCCAGAATACCCAGGGCCCGGGCCACTTGCTTGAGACGGGGAGCCTCTTCCCCCAATTGCCGGCGCAATTCCTGGAACAGTTCCGTTTCCCGTTTCAGGCGCGCTTCCTCTGCGCCCAGGACTCGGGATTCGTGCTCCTTCAAATCCGCGGTGATGAAGCGTTCGGCATTCACCAGGGTCTGCTTGCGGATGTAATCCGCGGGCACCAGATGCAGGTTGGTCCGGGACACTTCCAGGTAGTAGCCGAAGACCTTGTTATAGCGCACCTTCAGGGAGTTGATCCCGGTCTTGGACCGCTCCTCAGCCTCCAGGCGGGCAATCCAGTCTTTGCCTTCCCGGGAAAGCCCGATGAGTTCATCCATCTCGGGGTCGTACCCTTCCCGGATGATGCCGCCGGCCTGCAGAGTGGCCGGGGGGTTCTCCACTAGGGCACGCCCGATCAGGTCCTGGAGTTCGGGAAGTCCGTCCAGATCAGCCGCGACTTGAGACACCAGAGCAGGCAGCTCCTGGGGGAGTAAGGCCTGCAAGAGGGGGACCCGAGCCAGGGCCTCTTTAACGGCCCCGACTTCCCGGGGCGTGGCCTGTTCCAGGGCCACCCGGGCGGTAAGCCGTTCTAAATCCCCCAGTCCTTTCAAAGTCTGGCGCCAACGCTGACGCAGCAGGCTATTATCTTTGAAAAACTCCACTGCGTCCAAGCGGGAGTCAATTCTGGCTCGGTCCTGCAAGGGATAGCGCAGCCACTGGCTCAGGCGCCGGGCTCCCATAGGGGTGATGGTCTCATCCAGGGTTTCCAGCAGCGATCCCTGGCGGGAACGGCTGCGCCAGGTCTCGAAGATTTCCAGATGGCGCAAGGTGGCCTCATCCAGGCCCAGAAAGTCGTCCCGGCGAAAGGGTAGCAGCCGGTCCAGGTGGGGGAGGTCAGGGGTATATGAGTCCTTCAGATATCGGAGGATGGCGCCCGCCGCGCAGACCCCCAACTGATAAGTGTCCAGCCCGAAGCCGTCCAGGAAAAGGGTTCCCAAGGCCTGACCCACTTCTCGGCGGGCCGCCTCCGGATCGAAACCATAGGCAGATACCACCCGACGGGTCGGAGGCGTATCGAAGGAGACCAGGGCAGGAGCCAGCGAAGCCGGATCCTGGTTATCGGGGACCACCAGCTCTGCAGGTTTCAGCCGCCACAGTTCATCGCCCAGGGCATCGGCGCCCACGCCTTCGGTAAGGCGAAATTCGCCGGTGGACAGTTCCAGGAAAGCCAGGCCCCACCCGGCTCCTTTGAAGGTTACCGCGGCCAGGTAGTTGTCGGCGCAGGCGTCCAGGGCCGCGGGGTCTACCACCGTGCCCCGGGTAAGGATGCGGGTCACCTCCCGGCGCACCAGCCCTTTGGCCTGGGCCGGGTCTTCCGTCTGGTCGCACACCACCACCTTAAAGCCTTGCTCCAACAGGCGCGGGATGTAGCTTGCGGCCGCATGGATGGGAAAGCCGGCCATGGGGATACGGTCGTCTCCCTGGCGGGAGCGGGAGGTGAGGGCAATATTGAGGGCCCGGGCGGCGGCTTCGGCATCGCTAAAGAAGGTTTCGTAAAAGTCACCCATCTGGAAGAGCACCAGGGCGTCAGCGTACCGGTCCTTAAGGTCCAGGTACTGCTTCAACATGGGAGTGATTTTATCCGGAGGCAGGGCGGTCATGACTACAGTTGACAATCTGGCTGGAGGGCCAAAGATGCGTCGGGCTTCTTCCGCCCTCCTGGAATCTGGGCGGCCCCAGATTATTCAGTTGGGGGGACAACCTGGGATGCGGGGGCCGCCACCGAAATCTCCGCGGTGGCGCTGGCCTGCTTCAGTTCTCTGGCCAGAATTTCCAGGTTATGCTTGAGCTGCCGTATGGTCTGGCGGCTTTTATAGAGTTCATAAATGCCGTATAGCGAAGTAGTGAGAACCCCCAGAAAAAAGCAAAAAAGGATGATGACCCAAAGGTGAACGTCAGGACTCTGGAAAGTGAAGAAGTAGAAATCCAAGTGAATGCGCACGGCATGCTTGAGCATGTCCAGATTTTCGATGATAAAGACGATGCCCAAAAGGACGATGACGGTGGAGATGATTATTTTAACGAAACGCATGTCTTATCCTCATCTGGCAAAGCCTGGAAATGGGGCGCCAGGCGTTCATAAGTCTGACGGAAGTGCTCCGGAATCACCCGGACCTCGGCAAACACCGGGATAAAATTGGTGTCGCCGTTCCAGCGGGGGACGATGTGAAAATGGAGATGGCTTTCCACCCCGGCCCCGGCGACCACCCCCAGGTTGAGGCCCACGTTAAAGCCATCGGGGCGCATGATGCGTTTCAAAATGGCCAAAGACTCGCGGACCTTGGTCAAGAGATCCAGTACCTCCGCCGGGGTCAGGTCGTCCAGGCCGGGAGTGTGGCGGATCGGCGAGACCAATAAATGACCGTTAATATAAGGATACTTGTTCATCATGATGCGGGAGAGGCTCCCGCTGAACAGCACCAACCGCTCCGCCAGGTCCTCTCCGGGTTCAGGACAAAAGATACAGCCCGGGGTTTTATCCTCCCCCAGGATGTATTCCATGCGCCATGGGGCCCACAACGCTTTCATGACAGCCCCAGCCCGGTCAGCGATGATCCACGACTCTCCATATTGTTGAAATATAGCATGATCGGGGAGAGATTCAAGGCCTTTTCTTTCAAATAGCCCTGTGGGCAGAACAAGCCCGTGCTTTCGTATCGATTAATACAATACGGGGCCGCCATTCCCGTCGGCGGTAAACCAAAACCTGAAGCTTTTAAGAAGTGAGGCCAAAAGGCCAGTAAGGCGGGAAAGCGTAGCGCATCCCGCCTTTGCCCCTAAGCGGAGAGGTTAAAAGCTGGCCCGATACGGCCTACCTCTTCTTTGCGGTGGTTAAGAATACGCGGTTCCCGGAAGGCGGCCAGAGCTTCGGCGGCCGCGGGCGTGAGCACTCCCAATTGCTCCAGAATGGCCACCACGGTGGGATTAAGGGCCCGCACTGCACCGTCTTCGATCTTGAAGGCCACCCCCAGGCCACCCTCCATCAGGCTTAACCCATAGCCTCCTTCGGACCCGGACTTGGCAAAGAGCTTGCCCGGGAGAGCCTCCATGACGGTGGTCTCCAGGCGGCCATCCCCGGCGATGAGTTTGGGATGGGCCAGAATGGCGGCCATCAGGATGCCTCCGGGTGAATCCGGCTGGGCCGCGGCCAGCCGGGCATAGCCCAGGGCGATGTTTTTCAAAGGCACGTAGAAGACCGGAGCGCCGCACCCGTCCAGGGCCACAGTGATCTGCGGTGGCGGCACCCCCACCATCCGGGCCACCGCCCCCAGGATCAATTTTTGCGCCGGGTGATCCTGATCAAGGTAATTATCGAGCGGCCAGCCGTGGTGCATACAGAGGGTCAACATGGCCGCATGCTTGCCGGCACAGGTGTGATGCAGGGGACCGGGTTTTTCCCCGGCCTTCGCCAACGCCTGGGCCGAGGGCCGATGCAACGGCGGATGCGCGCCGCATTGCAGGACCTCCGGGGTGAGCTTTAGACGTTCCAGGACTCGCTTGACCAGTTCCACTTGAAAATCCTGGCCGCTCAAAGACCCGGAAAACAGTGCCAGCTCTTCCGGCCCGAACCCAAAGGCGTCCGCGGCTCCGGTGGTCAACACCGGCAGGGCCTGAAAAGGCTTGGCCAGGGAGCGCATGCATACTTGCACCTCCGGATCGCCCAAGTGATGGCGGAGGTTGCCTTGGGCGTCTATCACCACGATCTGGCCCCGATGACAACTTTCCATCCGGGCGCCCCGGGTGACTTCGATTAAAATCGGTGGCGTTATTCTGCTTGGCATAATTTTATCCTCATGCATAGAGCGGTTCATGGCCGCCATGAATCGGCGTGCACGGCAGGCCGTTTAATAAATGCTTTTTTGTCGTAGGATGCATTCTATGCACCATTTTTGTTTTGCTTCGCCAACTATTGAGGTGAGCAAAGCGTACCTTACATTAATCAAGAACCACGGTTGAAGGCGACCTCAAAAAGT
>DZCR01000109.1 GCA_022736495.1 Desulfobacca acetoxidans | reverse complement strand
CTAAGCACTGCGGTCCCCTTTGAAGCCGAGGCCCAGAAGATACCGCCAGTCCCGGGCGCACATTCCCGCGAAAATCCAGAAGCCGACACGGCAAATAGGCCAATAAATGGCGTTAAGTCAACGGCATTGATCATATTTTCCGCAGCCTGGATGCTCTGGGACTTAATCATCCCTCAGGCGATACCCCACCCCCGGTTCGGTCAAGAGATACTGGGGGCGGGTGGGGTCTTCTTCCAGCTTGCGCCGGAGATTGAGAATGAATATGCGCAAATAGGGATTTTGGTCAACATAAGACGGTCCCCACACTTCCTTTAATAATTGCCTATGCGTCACCACCTTGCCCCGATGTTTCAGCAGAACCGCCAAGAGTTTATATTCAATGGGAGTCAGGTGAACCTCCTCTTGCCCCCGCAAGACCAGGCGCCGCTCAAAATCAACCTGGATATCGCCCAAGGAATACCGAACTTCCTGCTGGCCTTCTTCGGTCGGAATCGTTTTGCGCAGGGCGACGCGCATCCTGGCCAGCAATTCGCCGACGCCGAAGGGCTTGGTGAGGTAGTCATCCGCCCCGGCATCCAGGTTGGCGACCTTGTCCCGTTCCTGGCCCCGGGCCGATAGTATGATGATAGGGACGCTGGACCAGGTGCGTAACTGGTGAATCACCTCCATGCCTTCCATGTCGGGCAGGCCCAGATCCAGCAGGACCACATCCGGGACTCGGGACGCCGCCAGGGCCAAACCCTCCCGTCCGGTCTCGGCCTCCAGGAGATCATACCCTTGGGTAAGCAGGCTGGCGCGCAAAAACCGGCGGATGTGCGGATCGTCTTCAATCAGCAGGATGGTCGGATTCATCGCTCGACTCGTTCTGCATCTCCGGAAAATTTTTGTCTAAGATGGGCGCGCCTGTCGCCAACGGGATGGTGAAACTGAAAATTGCCCCGCCGCCGGGACGGTTAGCCGCCCAAATGCGGCCGCCATGGGCTTCGATGATGCTGCGGCAAATAGTCAGGCCCAACCCTGCTCCCCGTGCGCTCCCAGGCGCCACCTGGTAAAATTTTTCAAAGATGCGCTCTTCGGCGCCTACCGGCAGGCCGGGGCCGCGGTCAGCTATAGTCACCAGAATGGCTTGCTCCTGAATCCCTCCGGAGATTTCTAGAGCCGTTCCGGGGGGCGTGTATTTCATGGCATTTTCCAGAAGATTGATCACCAGCCGTTCCATGAGCAGGTCGTCGATCTTCACCAAGGGGAGGTCCGGAGGCAGATGAATAGTCACCGGATGGTCCCGCAACTGGCTATCCAATTGGGCCAGGGCGCAGCCGATCACTTCTTCCAACACATGCCATTCTTTATTGAATTGCGCCTGTCCGGATTGCAGACGGCTCATTTCCAGGAGATTGTGCACCAGGCGGTCAAGCCGCTTGGCTTCTTCATAGATACTGTGGGCCAGCTCCTGTTTGGTCTCAGAGTCCAGGTACTTTTCCCCCTCCAAAAGGCTGCTGGCCGAACCGGCGATCACGGTCAGGGGAGTCCGCAGGTCGTGAGAGACCGAACTGAGCAAGGCATTTCGCATCTGTTCGGCCTCGATCTGCAAATTGGCGACCTGCGCCTGCCGGGAGAGATTCTCTCTTTCGATGGCTAGACTCACTTGCCCGCTGAGGGCTTCCAGCAAGCGCAAAGAGTCCGCGGCCAAAATGCGCTCGGGTTGCGCCGTCTCCAGCCTTAAGACGCCAATGACGTGATGGGAGGCAATGAGGGGTAAATAAATCCCTTTCACCGCGGTGAGCGTGCCAGTGCCTCCTCCGGCCCGGTGGCCGTGCTTAAAGACCCAGTTGGCCACCATTTCTTCTCTGACATCCTCGTCGGCAAAGATTTGCCCGGCCCGTAAGGTCAGGCTGCCGTCAGCCTCCGGCATCAGGATGGCCACCTGGCTGTCGAATATCCGGGAGAGCTGCTCCGCCGCCACCGCCAGCAGTTCTTCCAGACTGTTGATAGCCGTCAGATTCTGGCTCATTTCATAGAGCGCTGCGGCTTGTCTCTCCTGCTGGCGCGCCACCCGGGCTTGGTGGCGGATTCGAGCCGTCAAACCGCTGACCAGCGTTCCCACCACCAGCATGACTACTACGGTAACGACATACTCGCTGCTGGATACGGCAAAAGAATAATATTCAGGGACAAAGAAAAAGGCAAAGACGGCCACGCTGAGCAGAGAAGAAAACAGGGCAGGCCCCCGGGGGAGTAAAGAGGAAATGACCACTACGGTCAGCAGATAGATCATCGCCAGGTTTCTCAGGGCCAGGTAGGGGAACAGGGCCCAGCCGACGCCGGTGCACAGAATCACGCCGCCAGTGGCCAGCCCGTATTCCCGCCAGGGACGCCGGGGCTTTGAACTTTTAGCCGCAGGCAGAGTAGTTTCTTCGCCTTCGCCGGATATCACAAAAATATCGATGGGACCGCAATGCCAGATCAGGCGATCCACCAGGGAGATGCCCAGAAAGCGGCGCCAGCGACGTTCGAAGGGCTTGCCCACAAAAATCTTGCTGACCTGGTGTTCCCGGGCAAAGGCCAGGATTTCGTCGCCGATGCGGAAGCCGGAAACCGTAACGGCCTGAGCCCCCAACTGCGCCGCCAAATACAGGGCCTGGGCCACCTGTTCCCGGCCTTCCGGGGAAAGCCGATTGTGCGCAGGCGTTTCAACAAAGAGGGCAAACCATTTTGAGCCTTGGGCGTCGGCGATGCGCTTGGTGGCCCGAATCAAAGGAATGGCAAAGGGGCTGGGGCTAAGACAGACGAGCAGACGTTCCCGGCTGGCAGGTCGGTGCTGTGCTGTGGAAGGCCGCGACATCTCGTGGTCCGGCTGCATATGTCCCTTATTTCCTTCACGATATTATTAAGAGCAGCATAACCGCTCCCGGCCTTGCGGTCAAGTGGCGGTTCAGGGTGATCTTGGCGCAAGTCTGGCACGACCAGGAGCAAAACGGCAGGGGCGGGTTGCAAACCCGCCCCTGCAACGGCGCCATTATTTTCTGCGTAATGCTTAATAGGCAATCAACAGGTAACCCATGCTAATGGCAACGGTAATCATCATGGGCCACCAGCAGGCTTTCATGTAGTACAGAAACGAGATATGGTAGCCCGCCTTTTCCGCCAGGCCCACAGTGACCACGTTGGCGCTGGCCCCGATCATGGTGCCGTTGCCCCCGAGACAGGCTCCCAGGGCCAAGGCCCACCAGAGCACGCCGGACTCCGCGCCAGGGATGGTCACGTTCAGGAAGGCGATGATGGGCAGCATAGTGGCGGTGAAGGGGATGTTATCAATGAAGGCCGAAGCGATGGCTGAGACCCAGAGGACCAAAATTATCGCCATCGTCAGATTGCCCCGGGAGACGTCCTTGACCCATTCGGCGATGACCTGAATGAGGCCGGTCTCTTCCGCCCCGGCGATGACCATGAACAAAGCCATGAAGAAGACCAGGGTGGGCCACTCCACCTCATGCTCCAGCATTTCCACAATGTCAACCCGGGAGATGGCCAGGAGCACCATGGCGCCGATCAGGGCGGCCACGGAAGGCTCCATGTGCAAAACTCCGTGAATTACAAACAGAAAGATGACGAAGGCCAAAATCCCCAGCCCCATAACCGTCAGTTTCTTATTGGTGATCCGGTACTCTTCTTTCAAGTAAGCGATGGTGCGATCCACGTCCTTGACTTCCGCGGCCAGGTAGCCTTTCTTATACCACCAGAGATACCAGAGGGAAGTGAGGATAAGGCACACGATGCAGACCAGGGCCAGATTGGTGACGAATTGAGAGAAGGTCAACTTGGCGAACGAGCCGATGAGGATGTTGGGCGGATCACCGATCAAGGTGGCGCAACCTCCCACGTTGGAGGCGAAGACCTCGGGGATGAGCAGGGTCAGGGGGTTGATCTTCAAGGTCACGGCGATTTCGATGGTCACCGGGATCAACAGCAGCATGGTGGTGACGTTGTCCAAAAAGGCCGAGGTTACGGCGGTGACCACCTGAAGGATGAGGGCCAGAATAAAGATGTTGCCCCGGGCCAGGGCATAGGACTTATAAGCCATCCACTGGAAGAGGCCGGTTTTTTTCAAGACCCCCACAATGATCATCATGCCCATGAGGAGAAAGATGACGTTCAGGTCTATGGCCCGCATGGCGTCATGGAATGAAAGGATAAAATAATGTCTGTCAAAAGTGCCGGCAGTGTAGGAGATGAAGAGAATAAACGCCCCTCCCAAAAAGGCCGCCAGGGTGCGGTGCATCAATTCGGCTGCGATGAGGAGATACACGAGAAGGAGCACCACGGCGGCGATCCAAAAGGCCGGGGTGATCTGGCGCTTCAGGGTCAGGGTGGTCTGGGCCTGGAAAACCCGGTTGCCGGACTTATCAGCGCCTGCCTCCAAAACCTGGACCAAACCGGATTCCTGGGTCTGCCAGCTGGGTTTCATGGCCAGGATTTGGACTTGGGCTCCCGGCAGGGTGCCCTGGGGTAGCCGGTAGCGCCCGATAAAGCCCCCTTTGCTGCCGGTGTCCAGGCGTTCGTCTTCGGCGGGAGTGACGGCCTTGCCGTTCACCAGGACTTCGAGTTCAACTTCCTTGACACCCTTGCCCTGGGCGTCCTCGACGACCCCGGAGACGGTCAGAGAGTCTCCCGCCTGCGGCTGCGCCGCCTGAAGCGACCACGGACAGGCAAAAACCATGAGAAAAACTGCCATCAGGATTGTAACTGCCAGATATTTTTGCCAATGCTTTCCTTCGTCCTCCAGATAGTAACCGCAGTCATTTCCGCCTTCTTGGACAACGTCACTACCATGCTCCTGGCGCGGAGTCCGGCGTGCTCTGGTGGGCCCTGGCCCTGGGAGCCTGTCTGGGAGGCAACGCAGGATGAGGGCCGCACCCAGAAAAGCTATCAGGGTGCGGTGCATCAATTCCAGGGAAATGACCACATAAACCAGCAGCAAAATAATACTGGCGATCCAGAAGCCTGCGCTGGTGGTGCGGTTCAGGGTAAGGTTCTGGACCGCCTGGAACAGCTTGTTGCCTTGGGCGTCCACCCCCGCGTCCACCACCTTCACCGGGGTGGCCGGAATGGGTTTCCAGGAGGGTTTGGCGGCCTGCACCTCCACTTTGGCTGCGGGCAGGGTCCCGGCGGGCAGCAGGAAATCCGCCACATAGCCGCCGGGCTTGCCGGTGACGATTTCGGCCTCCTGGCCCGTGGGTTTGACGTGCTGGCCGTTTACCAGCACTTCCACTGCCACTTCCTTCAAGCCCGTGCCCATGGGGTTGGTGACCAGCCCGGAGACGGCGAGGTGGTCGCCCGCCGGAGCCGGGGCGGCTGCGGCCAGGGAAGTGAGGCAGAAGACCGCAGCCAGGAGTACCGTAAGAGAGAGCAGTGCAAATCGTTTTATCCGGTGCATATGATCGATCCTTTTCAGGGAATAAATCCGTTGCCGATAATCACTTGGCCAACAACACCGGCATCCCCATGAGGGGCCAGATAATGTAAACAAATACTGCCAGACAGGCCATGAGCACCAGGCTGGGAATCCAGCCATAGCCAAAAAACTCTCCGGTGGTAAACTGTTTACTTTCATAGGCAATGGCATTGGGCGCGGCGCCGATGAGCAGGTTGAAGGGCATCCCTGCGGTGACCAGGGAGACGAAAAGGATGACGTGGGGCGCAACGCCTAAATATTTGGCGATGACCAGGGAGACGGGCAACGAGATGGCGATAGCCGCCACGTTCATAATAAAGTTGGTCATGATCAGCACGAAGAAGGCAATGCCCAGCACGAACACCAGCCAGGGGGCGTTGAGGAAGAAAGAAAGCCAGTGCACGGCCAGCCACTCCGCGGCCTTGGTCTGCCAGAGGCAAAAGCCGATGGACATGGCCCCGCCGAAGAGCAGAATGATATTCCAGGGGATAGTCTCCAGGTCCTCCACGGTGAGCGTGCGGGTGAGGAAGAAGAGCACCGTGCCCACCAGCATAATGCCGGCCCGGTCCATGTCGGTAAAGGCCTTGATCGGCAAAAAAGCCTTGGCTATAAAGAGTCCCACAATGACGATGACCATGAACACCACGAATTTTTCCTTGTTGTTCATGGGCCCCAGTTCTTTAGTCAGATCCTTGGCTTTTTCTCTCAGCCCCGCGATGACTGACCGCTCCGGTTTAAAACAAGTGATGATAATCAGCCAGATGGCAAAGATCATCAGTAATCCCAAGGGCAGCATATAATAAATAAGTTCAAAGAAGCCTATGTCGTTGCCGGTGAACTCCTTAAACATGCCCGCGGCGGCCACGCCCCGGGCCGCGCCCAGGAAGGTGATAATGGAGCCCGCGCCCGCAGCCCAGGCCATGCCGATAAACAGGCCTTTACCGAACCGGGTGGGCTGGTCGGATTCACTGTACAGGGCATTGATGGCCAGCAACAGGGGGAAGATGGCGGCAGCCACCGCGGTGTGGGCCATGATCAGGGTCATAGCGCCCACTACCAGGAAGGTGCCCAGCAGGATAAGGTTGGTCTTTTCCCCGACCACGGTGAGCATCTTGTAGGCCATGCGCTTGGTGAGACCCGAAGCAGTAAAGGCGGTGCCGATGACCACGGAGCCGAAGATGAACCACACCGAGGGGTCCAGGAAATCGCCCAGGGCTTGCTTAGGAGTACGGATAAAAAAGAGCACCTGGAACAGCCCGATGGCGATGGCCGTGGCGCCGATGGGCATGACTTCAAAGACCCACCAAATTCCGGCCATGAGGAAGAGGCCAAGGGCCATCTTGCCGGTCCAAGGCAGTTTGAAGACTTTCCCCCCCGGATCAACCGCATCCGGCAAGGAGGGGATCAGATAGAACAAGAAAAAGATTCCCAGGCCCAGGAGAATGAAAATTATGCGCTTATAGTCGATGGCCACCTTTTTGGGGGCAATGAAAATCTCTCCGGGCATCTCCGGCAGGCCTGCGCCCACGGGCATTTTTTTAACATCTTCAGCCATGGCAGCTAACTCCTTTTAGGTTTAGAGGTCCGGAAGAGATTACTCGCCCAAGACCATCTTGGAGATTTCCCCAAAGAGATCGCTCATGCGCACCATGCCGGCCACCTTGCTATCCTGGATCACCGGCATCATGCCGACGTTTTCCTTGATCATCAGGAAAATGGCCTTAGGGAGGGGATCACTGCCCTGGACGGTGACTTTGATGGGGCTCATGACCTCGCTCACCGGTTTCTGGGACGCCTCTTTCAGGCCGGGGCCGAAAAGGTCGCCCATGAGCACCGCCAGGTTGGGGTCCGCCTTGATCAACCCGGATTCTTGCATAAACCGGGGCTCCAGGCCTTTGATGATGTCCCGCAGGGTCAGGATGCCCATGAGCTGGTACTTTTCGTCAAAGACCAGGACCGCCCGGGGCTCGAATTGCCCTTCATACTTGATGGCCGTTTCCCGGACGATGGCCATGGCCTGCCGCAGGGAGAACCAATACGGAATGTGGGGGTAATCCTCCAGCGGGATCATTAAATCTTGCACCTTCTTGTCGTTGGGCATAAGAACCTCCATCTCGGTTATTTTTTCCTGGACCAGAGGAACCAAGATCGCTCCTGCCGGTTCACGGAGGAGCATGTTTTTTCCTGGTTATGCTTTTAGCAAGCGCCAGATTAAAACGGGGTTAAAAAGGGGGAAAGAGCCGTTAAATTTCCGTTAAGATCGTGGATTATTTCACAAGCTCCTTATGCCTTCTCCTTGACTTTTCCAAGCCCCTCCTTTAGAACAGAATCAGTGATTTATCACCTGAGACCGGGCAATCTGGGAGGATGACATGCCTTACCATAAGACTGCCAAAGATTTGATGATTCCGCTGGAGGATTATCCCCACATCCCCTACTGGTTCACTTTACGGCAGGCCATGGCTATCATTCGGGAGGCGGCCATCAAGTATGAAGGTCAATTCGAGCCCCGGGCGGTCCTGGTCTTTGACGAAAAGTATCAGCTCATGGGCATCCTGACCCTGCGGGACATCATCACCGGCCTGGAGCCCAAGTTTCTGCAAGAAACCAGCCTCATTAAAATGGATCCCAGCCTGACCGTCTTCATAGGAAAATTCTTCGGGCCCAAAATGCAAGAGCAATCTCAAAGGCCGGTGAGCGAAGTCATGAGTCCCATCATGGTTACCGTGAACGCCGAGGATCCCATCACCAAGCCCCTCTATTTAATGGTCAAGGAAAACGTCGGTCTGATTCCCGTGATGCGGGCTGAGAAGGTAGCGGGTATAGTCCGCCTCAGCGATCTGTTCGGGGAAATCTCCAGGATCGTGTTGGGCGAATAACTAGCGCAGCTTTTTTGGATTAACCTACTCCCCGTGGCGGCGGAGGAAATCCCCTGAAACGCGTGTGGCAACGGCTTGTCAAAAGAGACCAGGCAGCGCCGGTTCAGACACTGTTAGCCGAGAAGTATGCCAACTTTCAGCGGTTATTGTCTGCCAACAACGCAGTCTTGAGCCTCATGACCGATATGGAGGAAAAGCTTTCGGGCGATTTCCTCTTTGACCTTCAGTATATCCGGGCCAGCGTCAGTCAACTTGCCCAAGAGACCGCCACCCTGGTCGATGCCCTCAACAACCTGGGGGACCACCGCTACGATGATTTGGTTGATGCCTTCAGGCGAATCATCACTGAGGTGGAAAACGTCCTGAACCAGCGCCGGGAAATCCCCAAGGCCCCCTTGACCATAGCTTTTGATCATCTGGACGTGGAAATGGCGGAAATGGTGGGGGGCAAGAACGCCAATCTGGGCGAGGTGAAGAACCGGGTCCGTCTCCCGGTGCCGCCCGGTTTTGCCATCTCCACCTATGCCTACAAGCTGTTCCTGGATTTCAATCACCTGACGACGCTGATTCCCGACCTCCTGGGCTACTGGCGGATTGATGACCTGGACAGTCTGGCCAGCGTCAGCGACGACCTGAAGAGCATGGTCAACCAGGCCGAGGTGCCGCCGGAACTTGAGGAGGCCATCCAGGCAGCCTATGAAGAGTTATGTCTCCAGCAGAAACAACGTCCTCTAGTCGCCATGCGTTCCAGCGCCGTGGGAGAAGACCTCTCGCTGACCTTTGCCGGACAATACGCCACCTATCTCAATGTGGCCCCAAGCGAACTGGTAAACCGCTATAAGGATATTGTGGCCAGCCTGTTTACCCCCCGGGCCCTGTTTTACTATAAAAACAAGGGCTTCAGGGAGGAGGAGATGGCTATGGGCGTGGCCGTGCTGCCCATGATTAACGCCAAGGCCAGCGGGGTCCTCTTTACCCGGCAACCGGAAACGGCGGACCAGGAGGCGGTGCTGATCAACGCGGTGTGGGGGCTGGGGAAATATGCCGTGGGCGGGGTGATCGAGCCTGATCATTATCTGGTGGCGCGCCACCCTCCCGGCGAAATCCTGGAACAGCGCATTCCGCTCAAAGAGGTGATGCTGGTCAACCTGCCCGGGGGTGGCGTGCAAGAGGCGGCGGTGCCCCCGGAGATGGTTACCGCTCCCTGCCTGCATCAGACCCATTTGACCCAGTTGGTGCAGTGGGCGGCCACCCTGGAGGCCCATTACGGGCGGCCCCAGGATGTGGAATGGGCCCTGGACCTGGAGGACCGGCTCTGGCTCCTGCAAAGCCGTCAATTGCAAATATCCGTCAAGAGAGCCCCTGAGGGCCAGGCCCGGACTCTGCGGCAATATCCCGTGCTGCTGGATCAAGGGAATGTTGCCTGCCGCGGGGTAGGCGCCGGACCCGTGGTGCTGGTGCGGCGGGACGATGACCTTAAGAATTTCCCTCCGGGGGGAGTCCTGGTGGCCCGGCACACTTCCCCCAAGTATGTGACGGTTATGCCCCAGGCCGCGGCCATCATTACCGACGCCGGCAGCCCCACCGGCCATATGGCGCTTTTGGCCCGGGAATTTCAGGTTCCCGCCATCCTCAATACCGGCATCGCCACCCAGGTTTTGCAACCAGGCCAGGAAGTGACCGTGGACGCCAATTATAATAACGTCTATGCCGGCGTCATTACCGAACTGCTGGAGCCCCGCCAGCCCAAGCTGGATGACCTGGCCGACAGCCCGGTGTTCCGCACCTTGAAGGCGGTGTTGCAGCAGGTGATTCCTCTTAACCTGATTAATCCCCAGAGCGAAACTTTTGCGCCGGCAAGCTGCCGCACCATTCATGATATCGTGCGCTTTGCCCATGAATATTCCATGCGGGAAATGTTCAGACTGACGGAAAATGAGGTTGAGGGCAGCAAGGAAGTCGTGGACCTGGAGTCGAGCCTGCCTTTCAAGCTGTGCATCCTGGACCTGGGCGGCGGTTTGAAGAGAGGCTGGAAGCGCAAGGTCCGCCCGGAGCAGATTACCTCCATTCCTTTCAAGGCATTCTGGCAGGGACTCACCGCCATGCGCTGGCCCCAGGGCAAGCCTGCCGGGGCTCAAAGCTTGAGTTCAGTATTTGTCAAAAGCGCAGAAGAGGTGGCCCAGGGCGCCGACCCTTATCGGGACCAGAGTTACGTGGTGCTTTCAGAGCATTACATGAACTTCAGCATCCGCCTGGGCTACCACTTTTCCTTAGTGGAGGCCTACGTCAGCGACCAGATTAACGATAATTACCTCACCTTTACTTTTCGCGGCGGCGGTTCCACCCCGGAACGGCGAGAGCGGCGGGCCAGATTGATCGAAGCCATCATCGACCGGATGGACCTCAACTACCAGCGCCGGGGCGACACCATCGAGGCCAGATTGTCAAAATACCCCCTGGAACAAATGACCCAAAGACTGGTTTTATTCGGGAAGCTGACCCTCTACACCAAGCAATTGGATATGGTGCTGTTTTCTGAAGGGATTGTGGATTGGTATATCAAGGATTTCATCCGTGAGCATATCGAGGGAAAAGCCTAAAGACCCATCCGGAGCATGCCATGGCGGAACGGTT
>DZCR01000108.1 GCA_022736495.1 Desulfobacca acetoxidans | reverse complement strand
ACGTAACAAAATACCCTGAAAGACAGGAAACAGGCAAGTTTTTTTTAGAAGCCGTTGCCAGACAAGCAAGGTCTTTTTCTTGCTTGTCTGGTTTACGGCTTCTTATGCCACGCCACAATGGGTAGTAATCAACGGGCCTTGTTCTTTTTTACAGCGGCTTAGCTGGAGGCCGAAGCCAAAAAAACGGCCTCTATATCCTCAATTTCGGCCTGGGCCTCTTCCCATTGCCCGTTCCAGCTCTCAAGATGGGTCTTGCACTGGTCATACTCTTTGCTGGTTCTGGCCCAGGCCTCTTCATCCCGGTACAGCTCAGGATCTGCCATCAGGGCTTCCAATTCTTCTTTTCGCCCTTCCAGGCTCGCTATCTGGTGTTCAGCCTCCTCGGTCTTTTTCTTCCACGGGCCCAATCTACGGTTACGCTCCTGCCGTTCCTGCGCCTCCTGCTGACGTCTCTCCTTTTTTGATTCCCGTGAATGCTCTACCCCGCTCCCATCTCCAGAGGCCTGTTCCTGGTGATCGACGATTTTCTGGTCTTCATCTTCCCGGCTTATCTTGTGCAGATATTCACTCACATTCCCTTCATGCAGGCTCACCTGGCCATCACCCACCACCAGCACCTTGTTGACAAAACTATCGACAAAATACCGGTTATGGGAAACCACAATGATACAGCCGTCATACTGGGCCATGGCCTCCTGCAAGACCTCCTGGGAACTCATGTCCAGATGGTTGGTCGGCTCATCAAGGAGCATACAGTTAGCGGGCTTGGCGATCATCTTGGCCAGGGCCAGTCGGCTTTTTTCGCCGCCCGAAAGCACCGCAACTTTTTTATCGACCTCTTCGCCCCGAAAGAGAAAGGCCCCCAGCAGAGAGCGGGTACGGGTAACAGTCAGCTCGGCGCCGGACAGGGCCATGGTCTCCAGGGCAGTCAGGGTGGGCGACAACTCCTGGGCCTGATGCTGGCCAAAGTAGGAGAGCTGGACGTTGTGGCCAAACTTGATCTCGCCCTCGTCATAGTCAAGTTGCCCGCCGATGATCTTGAGCAGGGTTGATTTACCGGCGCCATTGACCCCGACCACCGCCACTTTGTCTCCGCGCTGAAGTTGCAGATTAACCCCTGAAAAAATCTGGCGCCCCTGGAAACTTTTGGTCAGACCTTCTATCTGCAAGACATCGCGGCCAGACGGAGGGGCGGGCGGGAAGGTGAAACGAATCTGCTGTTCATCATCTGACAACTCGATGAGATCGATCTTCTCAAGCTGTTTTACCCGGCTCTGCACCTGTTTGGCCTTGGTGGATTTGGCCCGGAACCGCTCGACAAAGCGCATGGTCTGCTTGATCTTGGCCTGCTGATTATCGTAGGCCCCTTTTTCGATGATTCGCCGCTCCGCCTTTTCCTGGACATAATAGGAATAATTTCCTTTATAAACCGAGAGCTTGCCCAGACTCAACTCCCAAGTGGTCTTGGTGATCTTGTCAAGAAAGGTGCGATCATGGGAAATAATGACCATCGCCCCCCGGCAGGAACGGAAAAATTCCTCCACCCAGGTCAGGGACTCCAGATCGAGGTGATTGGTAGGTTCATCCAGCAGCAGCAGCGAGGGCGAGATCAAGAGCATCTTGGCCAGCATCAACCGCATGACCCAGCCGCCGGAAAAGCTGGTCACCGGCGCATCCATGTCGGCCTGCTTAAAACCTAAGCCCAGCAGCACCTTTTCCACCCGAGCCCGGATGGTATAAATATCATGCCCGTCCAGTTGATGCTGCAACTCCCCCTGCCGCTCCAGCATGGCAGCAAAGAGTTCGGAATCGTGATCCGTCACCGCCAGCTGATCGTGGAGGAAATCCGCCTCCTGCTGCAAGGTCAGAATCTCATCAAAGGCACTCTCCGCCTCCTGGTACAAGGTATTCTCCGAGACCAGGGCGCTGCTCTCCTGGGGCAGATAGCCCACAGTAAAATGTTTGGACTTGGTAATCACCCCGTCATCACAGGCGCTCACCCCGGCCATAATCTTGAGCAGGGTTGACTTGCCCGCCCCGTTGACCCCAATCAGACCAACCCGGTCACCGGCATGGACCCGCTGGGAAATATCCTTGAACAGATGTTTCTCGCCGAAACGGACATCCAGATGGTTAATTGACAGCATAGACGAATGTTCCTCGTTGTATTTCGTTATCAGTTTGTATTTCCAGACGACTGGCCAGGCCCAAGCCCTCAAACCGTCGCATGTTCGCTCGTTTCATGCCCATGACCGCAGAGAGATCGCGGGGGGAGATCCGCAGCTCCACTCGTTTACCGGCTGGACACCCTGCCAGCAACGGGCGAATCTTTTTGAACCAGATTCGAGCGGCAACCAGCTCGCCAAAGGCGGGATGATACGGCCCGGCCACCAGTTCACGCTCAAGCGACGCCGACGGCTGCAACCCGATCCGCACCACCCGGATCCCTGCCGCCATCAGCAACTCCTTGGCCCGACAGCTCAAGGCCAGCGCCCGATTCATGGACAGAGGCCGATACTCGCCGCGCCGATACAGCACAGCCAGCCCGGCGTGTTCCACCACCAGTACCGGATAGAGACGGACAAAGGACGGCGCAAGAGTTATCACCTCGCGCACCGTCCGCAGAAAAGAACCCGTCGTCTCCAAAGGCAGGCCGGGCATCAACTGAACCCCCACCTCCATCCCCGCCGCTTGCAGCAGGGCCACCGCCCGTCGGCAATGGTCACTGGTATGGCCGCGCCGGGATGCCTGCAACACCCGATCATCCAGAGACTGCACACCCAGCTCGACAATTTTCACCCCCCGCGACCGAAGAAAAGAGCAGACCTCACTGTCCACGCAATCAGGACGGGTGGACAGCCGGATGGACCCGACCAGCGCGGATCGCGCTTCATCCTCACCCGGCGCAAGCGCAACGTCATCAGGCGAGCGCAACGCGGCAAATATTCCGCTCCTGGCCTGCGATTGCAGAAAGGGCCGGACTGCGGCCAGCAGCTCTTCCTGACGAGCACGGGGCAGACAGGTAAAGGAGCCGCCATAAAAGGCAACCTGCGTTGGCGATAGCGGCTGGCGGCGGGGGCGAGCCAGCCATTCCTCGATAGTAGCTGTCACCTGTGTACCCGTCACCAGAGGCTTGTCACCATCTCCAGTGATCGAATACTGATTACAAAACAGACATTGTTGCGGACAGCCCTGATGGGGAATAAAAACAGGAATAACAAAAGGCATTTTGGTCAATTACGAATTACGAATTAGGAATTACGAATTCATGCAATTCTACTTTGTCAGATTATACAATGGAGTTTTGGTGTTTCTGATTTCAAATTCCCCGCATCGCTTGAAAAGCAGGAATCTATTCATAATTCGTAATTCGTAATTCGTAATTTTCTTCACCTCCGGCAGTCACTGAAAATATCGAGATTCTTCTCATACATCACTGTTTTAATCCCCAGTAATCCCAAGACGGAATGGAAAAGATTGTCATGGGACAGCTCATCGTCCAGCTTTTTTTGCAGACAGCTCTTATCAATCCGATTCTCCTTCAAGAAGGCATCACCAAACCAGAGGATAAAAGGGACGCGCTTCTGTTCTTCCGGGGCAATCACATAGGGCAGGCCATGGAGATAGATATTCTTTTCCCCTAAAGACTCGCCATAATCCGAGAGATAGAGCATGGACGTATTGAAGTGTTCGCTGTTTTTCTTGAGCAGATCAATCACCTGGGAGAGGAAATAATCGGTGTAGACAATCGTGTTGTCATAGGCGTTTACCAATTCCTCGGCCCGACATTCCTGCAACTGATTGGTGGTGCACTCCGGGAGAAAACGCTTGAATTCGGCCGGTGATCTCCGATAATATCCCGGCCCGTAACTCCCTTTCTGATGCAGGACAATCAGGGTGTCGCTGCCTGCCTTCTCGATATATTCCTGCACGCCCGCAAGCAGAATCATATCCTGACACTCGCCGGTGGCACAGAGAGGGTCTGTCTGTCCCTGCCCCCCCGCCACCTGCACCTCGACTCGATCGCACACCCCTTTACACCCCGAGTTATTCTCCCGCCACAAGACCTGAACACCACCATGCGACACCACATCAAGAAGCCCCTCATGGTGCTGGGCCTTGGAATCGCTGAAGGACTCCCGACCAAAATGGGAGAACATGCAGGGCAAAGACGTGGTAGTCACCGTCCCACAAGAGGAAGTGTTGGTAAAACTGAGAACCTCTTCCTGCTCCAGAAACGGGTTAGTCTTTTTTTCGTAGCCGTTAAGCGAAAACTGCCGTGCCCGTGCCGCCTCACCCACCACCAGGATGACCAGATTCTTCTTTCCCCGCGCCTGCCAGTCAGTTTCCAGGTGCGCGTCTTCGCCAACAGGCCGCGCCACAATTCGGCCCTGACCCACCCTCCCCTTGGCACACGAGGCAATCGCGTACAGAGAGTTCACCGGATTGACCAGATGGCGCACGTAGTTATAGTTCTTCCCTAACGATATGTAATCCTTATAGAAAACAACCAGGAGAACCACCATGACCGCCAGACTGACCAGCAGAGTCCCCAAGGCCATAAATAACTCTTTCACCACGCCCTGGGAGCGAATCTCGATCCGCCAGACGAAAAGAGACGGCAGTCCCCCCAGCACCACCAGATAATAGAGCATCTTGATATTAAACAGCTCCGAGATGTCGCCCAGATCTGTGGCCAGGACATTTCTGATCATCGACCGATCAATCATGAGACCATAGGTCTTCATGAAATAGGCGCCCAGAGTGGCGACCACAAGGATCAGGATCAGAGAGGGTTTAAGAATGGGTCGGAAACTGACTACGGAAAGGCCGAGATTGATAAAGGCAACCAGTAAGACGAATATAGAACCCAGAAAAAAACGATTTTGTTGCGATTCAGCCGCTATCTTGAAAATCTCGACCCAGAAACCATTATTATAGAACAGTACCAGCAACACCGATACCGCCAGGGTCAACTGCATACCGCTCATCCGGGGGTGGCGAATAAAGGCTGTAACCCTGTGGAGGATTGAGTTTGAAGGGGAAGTATTGTTGTTGTTCATTCTCTCTCTACGCGATCAACAAAAATGATCATAGAGGATAAGGCTCCACACCGATGCCACCATCGCCAAAGCGACAAAGACGGCAGCCGAACCAATATCTTTGGCCGCCCCGGCCAGAGGATGATGCTCTGGGCCGATACGATCAACCACGGCCTCAATAGCGGAATTCAGCAACTCCGCGATCATCACCACCAGACAGACAGCAATCAGCACGGCCCGCTCCAGGCCATTGTGCCCCAGCACCATCGCCAGAGGAATCAAGATCGCCGCCAGGATTACCTCCTGCCGAAATGCCGCCTCCGACTTCCATGCCGTCTTCAAACCGCAGAGTGAATAACCTGTGGCCTTGACAACTCGCCGCCAGCCGGTTGCTTTTACGCCACCATTCATATCTTTTTCCTCTCTTTGGCCTTTTGCTCAAAGTCAGCAAGGGCGACAGCCGCCGCCCGTTGCTCGGCCTCCTTCTTGGAACCGGCCGAACCAGTCCCCAGCACAAGCTCACGAAAGAGCACCGAGACCGTAAACACCTTCTGATGAGACGGCCCTTCCTCCCCATCCAGACGATAGGAGGGGGCCTCATTAAACTGCTCCTGCAAGGCCTCCTGCAACCGACTTTTGGCATCACAGATCGACAATTCTTCTCGCTTGCTCTCAAAGGCCGGGACAAAAAAACGTGCGACAAACTCCTGCACCGTCTCGTATCCACCATCTTCAAAGATCGCGCCAACCACTGCCTCGTAGGCGCAGGACAGGATAGAGGGCTTTTGCCGCCCGTTGGAGGAATCTTCGCCTTTGCCCAGACTCAGGAATCTACCCAGCTCAACATCGCGGGCCATCGCCGCCAGGTGCGTCTCGTTGACCAGCGAGGCCCTTAACTTGGTCAACTCCCCCTCTCGCATCTCGGGAAAGCGTGTAAACAGGGCATGGCCCACCACCAGATCAAGCACCGCGTCGCCGATAAACTCCAGGGTTTCATTGTCCTGACCGGGAAAAGAATGTTCAAAGGCAAAGGAGGCGTGAACCAACCCCCTCTGCAACAGGCGCAGATCAGTAAACCGATAGCCCAGGATCTGCTCAAATTGAGCCAGCTCCTCTTTATTCTTCCGCGCCAGCGAATCGAGATCCATCCCTATTTTCCCCTTGTCAAAAAAAGAAACTGTGGTATAAAGCGGCTCGCAACTCTTTTTCAAGTCTGTGCCAAGTCTGTACTGAAAGGCGGCGTAGCCAAGTGGTAAGGCACTGGTCTGCAAAACCATGATTCAGCGGTTCAAATCCGCTCGCCGCCTCCAGCAAATCCAAAGGGTCACAAGTTATGAAACTTGTGACCCTTTTTTATTGTTCCATGCGTGAACCCCGACATCAACAACCTACGACATCATTGGCCCCTGTAGATACCTGATATTCACGCTCAGGTCAAGTCTGACGTGCTTGGGGGCCTGGCAACAAGCCTCCAAGCAGCCTCACTCCTCATCCCCGACCGGAACATCCCAGATTTCCCGGGCATATTGTTTGATAGTGCGATCCGTCGAGAATTTCCCCATCCGGGCCACATTCAGGATCGACATCCGGGCCCAGGCCGCCGGATCAAGAAAGGCACTGTTCACCCGCTCCTGACAGGCAAGGTAGGACTCAAGATCCAGCAGCAGGAGATAGGGATCATACTGATCAAGCAGGCTGTCAACAAGGGGCCGGAACAACTCCTTATCTCCCCGGCCAAACGATCCATTGCGCAGGCTGTCAATAATCTGCGCCACTTCCCCATTATCCCGGCAGATGGCCTGGGGAGTGCGACTGACATTGAGTTTTTCGTACTGTGCTTCCTCGGCGGTCATCCCGAAGATAAAAATATTCTCCTTGCCGACTTCTTCCAGGATCTCGATATTGGCCCCGTCGAGGGTGCCGATAGTGAGTGCGCCATTCAGCGAAAACTTCATATTACCGGTGCCGGAGGCCTCGGTGCCGGCGGTCGAAATCTGTTCGGAGAGATCAGCGGCCGGCATGATCACCTCGGCCTGCGACACATTATAATTGGGCAGGAAAACCACCCGCAGGCGCGTTCCCACCCGGGGATCGTTATTGACGACATCGGCAACAGAGGTGATCAACTTGATCACCAGCTTTGCCTTCCAATAGGTAGGCGCCGCCTTGCCGGCAAAGATCACCGTCCGCGGCGCCAGATCGAGATCCGGTCGCCGGAGAATCTGGTGGTAGAGGCTGATCACATGCAGGCAGTTCAGCAACTGCCGTTTATATTCATGAATGCGCTTGACCTGAATATCAAACATCGAGTCGGGATGCACCTCCACCCCGCACTTCTTCAGGATCAACGCCGCCAGTTCCTCTTTATTGGCCCGCTTGATCGCCCGCCATTCTCCCTGAAATTCACTGTCGTCGGCCAGGGGTTCCAACCTCCGCAACTGGTCGAGATCGGTAATCCAGCCACTACCGATCTTGCCGCTGATCAGTTCGGCCAGACGCGGATTGGCCTTGAGCAGCCAGCGCCGGGGAGTGATGCCATTGGTTTTGGAGTTAAACTTACCGGGAAAAAACTGATGGAAGGATTTGAACATCCTCTCTTTCAACAAACGGGTATGGAGCTTGGCCACTCCGTTGACCGAATGGCTGCCGACGATGGCCAGATGGGCCATACACACCTTCTTACCCTCCCCTTCCTCAATGATGGACATGGCCCGTAAGCGGCCGACATCACCGGGATAGGCAAGGGCGACCTGTTCAAGAAAGCGCCGGTTGATTTCGTAAATGATCTCCATATGCCGAGGCAGCACCTTGGCCAGCAATTCCACCGGCCATTTTTCCAGGGCCTCGGGCATAAGGGTATGATTGGTATAGGCGAAGGTCTTGGTGCAGATGTCCCACCCTCTTTCCCAGCTCAGGCCTTCAATATCCAGCAGAAGACGCATCAACTCCGGGATGGCAATGGCCGGATGGGTATCGTTCAACTGGACGGCAATAGTATCACTGAAGGTGTTAAAGTCGGCATATTTCTTGGTGTAACGGCGCATGATGTCCTGCAGAGTGGCCGCCACAAAGAAATATTGCTGTTTCAGCCGCAACTCCTGACCGGCCAGATTATGATCCGGCGGATACAACACCTTGGAGATGGTCTCGGAGCTCACCTTGTTCTGGACCGCGCCGATATAATCCCCCCGCCCGAAATAGCTCAGATCCAGATCCCGGGAGGCCCGAGCCGCCCACAACCGTATATTGATGACATGGTCATTCTGATACCCCGGCACCAGAATATCACAAGGCAGGGCCATGACATCTTCAGTCTCTATCCATTGAGCCCGATAATTTCCACTGGCATCGAGATAAGTGCTGACCCGCCCGTAATAATGAACCGGAAAAACCGGCATGGTCCGCTCAAAGACCCAGGGCGTTCCATACCGCATCCAGTTGTCGGGACTTTCCACCTGATAGCCATCGATCAGCTGCTGGTAAAAAAGTCCATATTCGTACAAGATACCATAGCCATAGGCCGGGATCTTCAAGGTGGCGACGGAATCCATGAAACAGGCGGCCAGACGGCCCAGGCCCCCATTGCCGAGCGCCGCATCCTCTTCTTCCTCTCGCAGGAGATCCATGTCAAAGCCAAGCTCTTCCACGGCCTGCCGCATCTCGTCATAGATCCCGAGGTTGATCATGCTGTTCCCCAGAGAACGCCCGATCAGAAACTCCAGGGAGAGATAATAGACCCGTTTTTTTCCCTTGGCATACGAGGCCTTCTGGGTCTTGATCCACTTTTCGACCATGATATCCCGCAAGGTGTAGGCCACAGCCTTATAGATATCCCCCGTGCCTGCCCGCTGCGGGTCACGCCCCTGGAAGCTCATCACATGATGGAGAATATTCTTTTTGATATCCTCCTTCGTGGCCGGGAAAAAGAGGCTGTCGCAATCACATTCGTACAAGGAATCTTTCTCTTTACTCTGTTCTTTTGCTTGCATACACTACACTCCTCTCATAAAAGGTGAAACCATCGAAGGGTTTGAATGCGCGGGGGAACCACCGAGCCTCTTACAAAATGAAGATTTTCGTTCAAGATCGAGGCATGCGAAAAATTTTACCGCAGGCATATAGCTGATATTCCGAGGATAAAATTTTGAGCATAACGAAGAGATTGGGCGAAAAGATCATTTTGCAAGAGGCTCTACCGTCAAAAACGCACATCCATCAGCAGATAATAGTTGTCGAGTAACGCTTGCGTGGGGACCGGCTCCCCTACGTACATACCACTGCCGGTATAGTCATAGACGACATGCATCCAGCCGGCCCGAAAGAACAGATGCTGATTGACCGGCTGGATATAGTAGAGATCATACACCTCGCCCCGGGTAGCCACTTTATTGAAGAGATCAGACGATTCCGTGGTCATACTGAACCAGTATTGAGAGCCATAATTAAATTCAAAACCGACCTTGGGGAGATTCAGAGGCGCCAAAGGCAGGGTATAGCGGACTCCGCTATAGATGGAAAAGCCGTGCCGGGCCTCCAGGCCATCCGCAGAAAGCAGACCTTGGCCGCCGGGGGCATTGCCGTTCGGACTGCTATGATTGGCCCCATAGGAGAAGAAAAGATCGGTGCCGCTATCCGCTACATTACGGGCCTGAACAAGGGCCCCCCAGATTCGCATATCTCCAAGATCCACATTGGCAGGCATCGCTGCTATTCCGGGCAATTCACAAAGGGTGGGGCTAAAGGGCATCAAGGGCAAATCCGCGACATTGGCATAACTCAGGACCGCCAGACTATCCGGCAAGCCCGGAAGCCCGGACTCCAGGAAAGCACCCAGGACATTGGAATCCTCGACATCCCGGTCATCAAGGAAGGGGAAAGCACTGCCGAGGGTGGTATCATCATCGCTATGATAGAATTTGCTATACCCCAAGCGTAAACCGGTATCCGCAAGACCGGTATAGCGCTCCAGGCCAATGGTGGCGACGATTCCGTCGGATTCTCCGTTAAACAAGTGAGCCGGATAGGTTGACTGGCGCAATCTGTTTTCCTTAAATTCAAAGGGCGGGCCTTCGGTGGAAGGCTGACGTCCGACCGTAATGGCCAGAGGCACAGGCAATCCCTGCGGTGTCCAGTCCACATAGACCCGATCCGCCCAGAGATTACTGGAGCTCGGCTGATGCGAGCGATTGCTATCGCTCAACGAGCCGAAGGCAGTTCCGTCATCGCTGTCACCCCAGTTCTTGTACATGGCCAGACGACCGTGAAAAGAAAGGGTTTCGGTAAAGGCCGCATCCATATTCACCCGAAAACGACTGGTCCAATTGTTGGAGTCATGCCCCTTGTCACCGACAAGCGGATAATCGGAAAGGGTATAGCTGTCGACCCTGGTTCGCAACTCAGCACCGAGGTTAATTTTTTGCTGCAATTGCCGCGTCTCGATCTCATCCAGGCCATCATAAATGGTCTTCACATCCTCTTCCACCTTGTGGACTTTTACCTCATCGACCGGGACGGCAACCGGTTTGGCCTCCAAAAACTCCACCCGTTGCTGCAAGGCATCCAACCGGTTCAGAATTGCATGATAATCCTCAATCGGGATGGTCACCGTCTCGCCTGCGCCAAACACAGTTCCGGCCATAAGCACCGACACCAGAGAACCGGCCGCAAACTTGCGGGCCACAGCCCACAACGCTCGCCGCAGACTCCTCAAATCTTGTTTTCCAAGCTCTTGCATACAATTCATATATCGCCAAATTATTTCGGAATAGCGGCAGCCACCGGCACTTCACTATCAGCGCCATGCTCTTTCAAATAATCAAGGATCAAACCCATCTCTTCCGTGCTGATGCTTGATTCCAGCCCCACGGGATGACGCTTGCGCTGAAAATATTTCACCCAGACCAGTCCGGCCTTGTCGGCAGGATTGATGGGGGCGACTTCACTCCCCCGTTTATGGCAGGCGCCACATTTTTCCACAAACATCTGACTATTATCCTTGGCATCCACTGATGACACACTGACAAAGAACATCAGCCCCCCCAGGATGACTCTGTGCGCTCTCAACATCTCAACATCTCAACTCTTACCCTCACTCACACCCTTTGTTTCGCGGTAATAATTTTTTTGCCCACCGCAACACAATGTCATTAACTTAAAGGTAGGCCGGTGTTCGTCGATCGCCCGCAGGGGCGGGCTCCTACCGTCCGTGACAAAATCCGTAGGAGCCCGCCCCTGCGGGCGA
>DZCR01000107.1 GCA_022736495.1 Desulfobacca acetoxidans | reverse complement strand
ATCTTCATGGGTTGATTATAACGGGTTTTGAAATAATTTTTAGGCTTTTTAGTGCGATTAGTACCCTTGTGAATCGCCTCCTTGGCCGGGGTATCGGGGGACAGCCTTCCCGTTTACAGATACCGGCGCCGGTGAGATGCGATTTGACGTGCAGCACGGCAAACAATTTCTTGAGCCTCAGTTCCAGATCGGCCCGGAACTTTTGCAGCACGGTTTCGATTTGCCCTTGAAAACGAGCGATCTTTCTGTTATGCAAAGGGAGGCTCCTTTTTTGTGGTATCGGTAGTGATTTCAAACTCTTACCTTACCACAAATCTGGAGCCTTGCCCAGGTTATTGACTAATTTTAAAGCAATAATTAAGTAATTATGCACCATTACTTGATGCGAAACATGAGGTATTAGTTCTGCACATCGGCCACCGGCGAGATATTTACCGTTAATACGAAAATCTGACTGAGGCTAAGTTATGACCGGATATATGCTTCTGGGCGTGGTGGTGCTCCTGTTAATCGGGGCCGTGACGATTTACAACCGGCTGGTAACCAACAAGAACATGGTGGCCGAGGGCTGGAGCGGCATCGACGTGCAGCTCAAGCGCCGGGCTGACCTTATCCCCAACTTGATCGAATCGGTCAAAGGCTACATGGGTCACGAGCTGGGCGTCCTGGACCAGGTGACGGAACTGCGCACCAAGAGCCTGGCGGCCCAGGGCGTAGGCGATAAGGCCCGGGCGGAAGGGGCCCTGGGCGCGGCCTTGGGGAACCTTTTTGCGGTGGCCGAAAATTATCCCGACCTCAAGGCCTCGCAAAATTTTATCCAGTTGCAGCAGTCCCTGGCCGACATCGAAGACCAGATCCAGCTATCCCGGCGCTATTACAACGGTGCAGCCCGGAACTTCAACATTCTGATCCAGTCGTTTCCCAGCAACGTGATCGCGGGGGCTTTTCACTTCGCGCCGGTGGAATATTTTGAAATCGCCGACGCCGCTGACCGCGCCGTGCCCAAGGTCTCTTTCCCCTGAATGGCAGCGGTACAAGGTACCTTTTTCCCTCCCCCTAATTCTCCTCCGTCGGGAGAGAGAAAAAGATGAAATTTCTCTAAAGTTGTTCCTCTATTTGGACGAATAAGCAATTATGACGCGCGGCGTATTGATCCTCACCTTGGCGGCTGTCTTGGTCTTGGGGCTCCTGCCCGGAGTCGTCCCAGCCGCGGCTCAATCCGAAAGAATCCTTAATTTTCAGAGCCTTATCGTGGTGAATCCCGACGCCTCCTTAAGTGTCACCGAGAATATCACGGTCCAGGCCACCGGCCAGGAGATCAAGCGGGGCATCATCCGGGAGTTTCCCACCACCTACCGGGACCGCCTGGGCCACACTATCACGGTGGGCTTTGCCGTGGCTGAGGTCTTCCGGGATGGCCGGCCCGAGCCCTACCATATCCAGAAGGTGAGCAACGGCGTCAAGATTTTTATCGGTCAAAAAGACGTGTTTCTCAATCCCGGGGTCTACACGTACACTATCCAGTACCGGGCCGACCGGGAGCTTGGGTTTTTCAAGGACTTTGACGAACTGTACTGGAACGTCACCGGCAACGGCTGGACCTTCCCCATCGACAAGGCGGAGGCCAGCATCGAGCTGCCGCCCAAAGCCAAAATTCTTCGCTATGCCGCCTACACCGGTTATCAAGGGGACCGGGGGCACGATGTGACGGTGCAGCAGGGAGAGCACGACATCGCGTTCAAGACCACCCGGGGGTTGGCGCCCAAAGAGGGCCTCACCATAGCGGTTGCCTTTCCCAAGGGCATCGTGCACGAGCCCTCCGGCCAGGAACGAATGGGCTTCTTTCTCCGGGACAATATAGCCTTGGCCTTGAGCTTCCTTTGGCTGCTCGTGCTTCTGGGATACTATCTCCGGGTCTGGTATCGGGTGGGCCGAGACCCGGCCACCGGCACCATCATCCCGCTCTACGGGCCGCCCTCAGGGTTTTCTCCTGCGGGAGTGCGCTATCTCAGCCACATGGGTTTTGATGACAAGGCCTTTGCCGCTGCGGTGGTGGACATGGCGGTCAAAGGGGCGGTGCTCATCCAAGAGGACGACGGTGATTATACCCTGGTACGCCGGGACGGCGCCAAACCAGCCCTGTCCCGGGGTGAAGAACTCATTGCCGCCCGGCTCTTCGCCGGTGGCCCGTCCATCAAACTTGAGAACAAGAACCACACCAGGATTAAGGCTGCCATTGAGGCGCTGAAAAGAAATCTGCAAAGGGAATTGGAAAAGCTTTATTTTGTCACCAATTCAGGCTACCTGGCGCCCGGAGTTGCTATCACTTTAATGGGAGTGGGCTTTGTCATCCTCACCGCACGGGATAAGGCCGGAGCCGCGTTCGGATCCTTGTGGCTCGTCATGTGGACGGTAGCTTCTTTTTTCCTGGCGTTTATGGCTTACCGGAAATGGCAGGCTCTGCGAGCTAGCTTCAGCTTCGGCAAACTCGTCGGGGCATTTGGAGCCAGCCTGTTTGCCCTGCCGTTTTTGTCGGGCACGATCTTTGGGGCTTATTTTTTGACTGAGGCCGAGTCGGTTTTCGCCACGGTAACCTTGGTTGCTATGGCCTTCCTGAACGCCCTGTTCTACCATCTGCTCAAGGCCCCCACCCTGGCGGGCCGCAAGGTTATGGACAAGATCGAGGGTTTCAAGCTCTATCTCTCGGTCGCGGAAAAAGACCGCCTCAACCTCCTTAATCCCCCGGAAAAGACCCCGGCACTCTTCGAGAAATACCTGCCCTACGCCCTGGCCCTGGATGTGGAAAATGCCTGGAGCGAGCAGTTCTCCGAAGTGCTGGCCCGGGCCGGGACCGAGGCGCAGGCCTACGCCCCCCTCTGGTATTCCGGCAGTTCCTGGGACCGCTTCAACACCTCCCGATTTTCCGACAGCCTGGGCAGTACCTTTGCCAGCGCCGTTTCCTCCTCTTCTACTGCCCCGGGGTCGTCTTCGGGAAGTGGCGGGGGCGGGTCCTCCGGCGGGGGCGGCGGAGGCGGTGGCGGGAGTGGCTGGTAGGTTAAAAAGATTTGAGGGCACAGCCCACGGTGCCCTCACAATTTAAAAATCAATCCCCAAAAAACTTTTGGCGATCGCTATAACTCTTCGCCGGTAAGGGTTTTCAATGCCTGTATATACCGGGTTCGGGTATTGGCGATTACGTCCGCGGGCAGCGGGGGCGGCGGGGGTTTCTTGTTCCAGCCCAGAGATTCCAAATAGTCCCGGAGGTATTGCTTGTCGTAACTCTTTTGGGGTCCCCCGGGCTTATAGTCCTCCTGGGGCCAGAACCGGGACGAGTCGGGGGTCAGGACTTCGTCGATGAGCAGCAGTTTGTTTGCAGAGCCATCCACCAGGCCAAACTCGAACTTGGTGTCGGCAATAATGATGCCCCGTGGTTCGGCCCACTCCAGAGCCCGGCGGTAGATGCCCAGGCTCAGATGCCTAACCTGCGCCGCCAGCTGGGCGCCGATCTTATCGGCCATGGTGGCAAAAGAGATATTTTCGTCATGGGTCCCCAGCTCGGCCTTGGTGGAGGGAGTGAAAATGGGCTCCGGCAGCTTCTGGGACTCCACCAGCCCGGCGGGCAAGGCCAAACCGCCGATGGCCCCGGTTTGCTGATACTCCGCCCAGCCGGAACCGGACAGGTAACCTCGAACGATACACTCCACCGGCAGGGGCCGGCATTTGCGCACCAACATGGTGCGGCCCTGCATAATATCCCGAAAGGGCTGGCAGGCGGGAGGGAAGTCCGCCACCTCAAGACTAATCAGGTGATTGGGGGTCAGGTCTGAAAGGAGCCGGAACCAGAAGGCGGACAACTGCGTCAGAATGCGGCCTTTATCGGGGATGGGCTCGTTCATGACCACATCGAAGGCGGACATGCGGTCTGTGGCCACCAGGAGCAGGGTGTCACCCAGGTCATAAATGTCTCGGACTTTGCCCTGGTGCCGGGGACCCAAGCCGGCGAACGCCGTGGTCATGACCGGGGGATTCATCGAGATGGCCTCCTCACCTGGTTGGCGCCGCCGGTTCGGGGCGACAGTTTCACGACTTTCGGGGTGAGCTTTTCCTGGGTTTTAATGCGGCCGGTCGTGTCTTCGGCGGCCTTGGCGCCGGTAACGGGACCCACCTGGACCAGGTACATAGTTTTGTCCCCGGCCTTCCGCTTGACGATAATGGCATGAATTTTTTTGGCCCGGAGCCGTTGCTGCAAGGTCTCGGCCTGCTTCAGGTTGGCGAAGGTTGCCACTACCAGGAGGTAGCGCTCTTCTTTAGCCTGCGGGGCTTCTCCCGGCGCAGCCTGCACCGGTGCCGTGGTGGGCCCGGCTGCCAGTCTGGCAGGTGGGACCGGCTCCCGAGGAGCCCCGACCGCACCTATCTCCAGCAAGGGTGGCCCGCCCCCCATGGGAGGCAAACTCAACGGCGCCGCCAGCTGGGCAGGTTGAGGCCGGGATGCGGGTCGGGGGCCCAGATTGAACCCGCCGATAATAAGGGCGATAATCAGCACGGCCAGGCCCATCCCCCACCAAAGGCGCCGGGGCGCCTGCTTGAGGGTGTTCCAGTGGGTCAGGGCAGCTTCCCTGGCTTTTTGCGCCCGAGGCTTATTCTCCTCCCAAACCTTTTTCAGGAGAGGTCCGGCCTGAGTGAGCGGGGTCCATTTGGCCCGGGATCTCTCCAGCCGTGCGGATGCGTAGGGTTCCTTAGAGACCCCGTGTATCATTTCGCGGGCCTGGCGCAATTGGCTGACAAAGGCGCCGGCATGGGGCAGCCGCTCCTCGGGGTCCTCCGACAGGCAGCGCAACAGCACGTTCTGCAAGGGTACGGGAATTTCCTCCAGGTCCGCCGGGGGGTATTCCAACCGGTAGGGAAAGGGCTCGTCAAAGGTCAGGGGATACGGCAGACTTCCGGCCACCAGCCGGAAGCCCAGGACCCCCAAGGAAAACACGTTGCCTGCCGGAGTGAGACGATCCCCGTGGATTACTTCAGGTGGCGCGTAGGCCTTGAGCTCCAAATGCAGGGGCTGATCGTCATAGGTCGGGGCGAAGGCGAAATTGGCGAGACGCAGGTCGTCATCCTGCAGGAGGATAGCGCGGGGGCTGAGGGATTGATGCACCTCTCCCTGCTGGTGGGCAAAGGCCAGGGCTTGCCCCAGTCGCTCCAGCAGGTCCAGAGCTTGCGGCATAGTGCACCGTTTTTGCCGGCTTAATTGGGTCATGAGGCTGACGCCGGCGAAGGGTTCTTCCACCAGGTAGAGAAATTTTTCGGCCTTGTCTATATGGAAGACCCCCAGGATCTGGGGATGACGCAGCTTGAGACCCAGGATGGCCTCGTTTTCAAACATATCCCGGGCCGCGGCCCACTCCGGATCGTCCCGAGGCAGGAGTTTGAGGCCAACCTCGGTCCTCAGAAGATTGTCCTGGGCCAGCCACACCCCTCCCCAGGGTTCTTCCCGGAGTTGGCGCACGATCAGGTATCTTTGCCCGATCAACTCGTGGGTCTCACTAAGATCCGGACGGTTGTGGGTCATCTGGAGGCCTACCTTGGCTGTGGAAATCGGCCTGATTATCAGCCCAACTCACCATAACACAAAACTATCCGGCATAAAAGTCCTTTTGGCTTAAGGTTGGTGGAGTAGTGCAACCTGAGCGAGCCAGGTTACTTCCACGGACAAATTGAAGAAAAAGCCGAGTTAAAATTGTAACGTGGAGCTTATTCTGGTAACTTCACCTTTATAGAACCTATCCGGAATGTTGCCGATGTCTTTAGCGAACCTCATCACCCTGGCCCGATTGCCGCTCCTGTTGCTCCTGGTGGCTCTGCTGTTTGTGACTGTTTTCGCCGTACGCCTGGGCGGCCTGGTGCTGCTGATTGTCCTGTTTCTCATGGATTGGTTCGACGGCTACGTCGCCAGGCTGCGCAACGAAGTTACCGAACTCGGGGCGGTGCTGGACATCGCCATCGACCGCGCCGTGGAAAATATCCTCTGGATCACCTTTATGTATCTGGGGCTGGTCCCCCTCTGGGTACCCATTATCTTTTTAATCCGCTCCTTCATTGTGGATGGTATTCGGGGCGTGGCTCTCACCCGGGGGAAATCGGGTTTCGGCATGATGCACTCCCCCCTGGGGCGCTTCCTGGTGGCTTCCCGGTTCATGCGGGCCCTCTATGGGTTGGCCAAAGGCGTGATTTTCGGTCTCCTTTATCTTACCTGGGCCCTGGCGCTCAAGGACCCCAATATTCTCATAACCTTGCATCCTTTGAATCAAGGCCTTATATTCTTTACCACCGGGCTGTGCCTTATTCGAGGCCTCCCGGTTATTCAGGATGGCCGTATCCTGTTCCAGGCGGGCAAAAATTAGCCTGACCCCCCGCTGAGCCGCCACAATCTCACCGCCGGAGGACGTTATGGGCCGGGTGATTGCTATTTTTGATGTGGATCAGACCCTGGTTCAGGGGTGCACCGAGCGCTTCTTTTTCCGCTATTTGGTGCGGCAAGGCCTGATCAGCGTGGCCCAGGCCCTGTCTTTTCTTGGTCAGTTAGCCTACCGCCCCCAGGGCCGTTTCCAGGATAAAAGTTATCTGGCGGGGCTGAAAGTGGAGGAGGTCGCCCGGCTAGCCGGGCGGTGCTACCAAAAAGACATCGCGCCTCGGGTGAGTCCGGACGGATTGGCCTGTCTCTTGGAGCACCAGATGCAAGGCCATGCCGTGGCCCTGTTGAGCGGCTCCCTGGCCGTGCTCCTGACGCCTTTAAAAGAAGAATTGGGGGCGGATTGGCTCATTGCCACGGAATTGCAGCGCAAAAACGGCAAGTTCACCGGAGAAATCAGCGGCCTTCACCCCCGGGGGCGCAATAAACTATTTCTTTTGCAGGATTTGTCCTCTACCCACGGCTTTGATTTATCCCGCTCCTACGCTTATGGCGACCATATCCAGGATGCCTATATTTTCCGGTCCATCGGGAACCCGGTGGCGGTCAACCCTTCCTGGCGTTTAAGGCTCCAGGCTCGCAAGCATCGCTGGCCCATCCGGTATTTTTAAACGGAGCCCGCCTCCGCCCAGAGGCAGACCGGTTTGGTTCCGAGGCTTGCTCCCACTAAGTATTTCCTCCCTGCCACCGCCAATCAATTGACAGGACAGCTCTTTTAGAGTAGTCAATAGGAGGAGTACTAACTATTCTCCTCGTAAATGCCATAAATAAGACACTTTAGCCATTGACATGTTGGTTTTCGGCCCCGAAAATCGAACACAGAAATAGGGTATAATATGGACGAAGCCCAAATCAGACAATTAAAAAACCGGGTGGATGAAGAACTGCGGAAGCGGGAACTGGCGCTCCTGGAGTTTTGGCTGGAGGAAATGAAAGCCGTTATGGCCAAGCGTCATAAGGAACTGGCCGCCTTGCAGAGCGACCTGAAAAATTTTGTCACCCGCATGGAGACCCGGCTCCGCACCCTCAAAGGGAGCCCAAGATAATATGTATGAAATAAAAATCGTCACCCAGTTTGCCGCCGCTCATCGGCTGGAAAACTTCTATGGGAAATGTGAAAATCTCCACGGCCACAACTGGAAAGTGGAGGTGTTCTTGGCGGGACCCGCCCTGGACAGCGCCGGCCTCCTCATGGATTTTGGCGTGGTCAAGGCCCGGACTAAAGAGGTGCTGGAAGAGATTGATCATAAGTATTTAAATGAACAGGCCGCCTTTCAGGACCGCAACCCTTCGTCGGAAAATCTGGCCCGCTACCTGTATGAGCGCCTGGGGGCCATCTTCAATCACGACGGGGCGACCGTCCACCGGGTCAACGTCTGGGAATCCGATACCTCCTGCGCCTCTTATTATCAGGAGTAAAGTGCGGTTGACCGGATGCCGTGTGGCCTATGGGGCGGGACTGATTCTCGGAATGCTGATCCTTTTGGGAGCCCAGGCCGGAGTGCTGACGGAGCCGCCGGCGGTGAGTCTCCTGAAAATTTCTGGCCCGGGCGCCGCCCGAAAAGGGCCGGTTCAGTTCAGCCACAAGCTCCATGAAGCCCGGCGGGTGGGCTGCACCCAGTGCCATCATGACTATCAGGGGAGGCGCAACGTCTGGCATGAAGGGCAGCCGGTGCAGAAGTGTCAGGCTTGTCACGGCCTGAGGCCGGAGGCCCGCCGCCTGGATGCCAAGAATGCCTTTCATCGCCAATGTAAAGGGTGTCATCTGCGGCTTAAGCAACAGGGACGGCTGGCAGGCCCCGTAGAATGCCAGGGCTGCCATCGCTCGTCGTGACGGGAGGGCTAACATTAAGGCAGGGTCCGGGGCCTTTTTTGTGCTTTTGATGGGAGTCGGCCTGCCCCTCTCAGCGGGGATCTGTGCTTAAAGATTCTCTCACCTCCTTATTCCAGACCCTGCGACGGGAACGGGTGTTTTCCCTGGTTCTGGCCCTGCTGGTGATCCTGCTCCTGGGAGCTATTGGGTTTGCCTTTGTTGAACCCGCCGAAGGGCCGTGGTATGACCGTTTCGGGCGGGCCGTCTGGTGGGGGCTGGTCACCTTGACCACAGTAGGTTACGGCGACGTGGTGCCCGTCACCATTCTGGGCCGGGTCGTGGGCACCGCCCTCATGGTAATCGGGTTCATCAGCCTCTCCCTGGTTACCGCCACCGTGGCCTCCGTCTTCATTGAACGCAAGTTTCGCCAGGAGAGAGGTTTGGAAGCCGTTAAAGTCACACAACATATCCTGCTCCTGGGGTGGCCGGAAGACGCGGAAGCCCTTCTGGACCAGTTGCTCAAACGTCTGCCCCAGACCATCCCGGTGGTCCTGATCAACAAAGTTCCGGTGGAGCAGATGGAGGCCGTTAAAGAAAGATTCCCTGAACGGGCGCTCTTTTATCTGCGCGGGGACTATTCCCGGGAAGATATCCTCCTGAAGGCCAATGTCCGGGGTGCCTTCAAGGCCATAATCCTGGCCGACCGTCAACCGGGAGAAACTGCGGGCCAGGTGGATCAACGCACCTTGTTCACTGCCCTCACCTTAAAGGCCCTCCACAACAAGATCCGCATCCTGGCAGAACTCCTGCGGACGGAAAACCGCGCTTATTTAGAGCGGGCCGGGGCCGAGGAGGTCTTGATCCGGGGTCAATACGACAGCTCGCTCTTGGCGGGGGCCATCGCCTCTCCGGTCCTCTACCGCGTCTACACCTCCCTGCTCCTGGGGGACGGGCAGAGCCTCTGGGATGTGAAAGTTCCCAGTTATTTCAGCGGTCGGACTTTGAGCGAGTTCGCCGCCTTCCTCCAGGAACAGCATGAGGGCATCCTCATCGGCGTCTATACCGAGGGCCGGGCCTTGAGCCTCGAAGACCTGTTGTCCGACGAGCCTTCGGCCATTGACGACTTTATCCGGCGCAAGTTCGCCGAAACCAAGATGTCCCATCTCCTGGGCCGCACCAAGGTCGACTACCAGATCAATCCGCCCCTTTCCCAGATCGTGGGGCCGGGCCAATATGCCGTGGTCATCGCTCCCAAGAGGCCGACTCTCTGATGATGGATGCAGCCTTTTTCCGGAAAATCTTCTTGTTCCAGGATCTGGAGGAGGGTGAAATCCACCAGGTGCTCAGCCGCACCAGGCCCCGGGCCTTTCCCGCCGGGGAGGTCATCATCCAGGAAGGCGATCCCGGAAACAGTCTTTTTATCATGCAGTCAGGGGAAGTGGAGATCACCAAGCAACTCACCCTGGTGCTGGACGAAGACACCCCCAAAGAGCGGGTATTTATCCGCCTGAACGCGGAAAACGGGGTCTATTTCGGCGAGATGGCCCTGCTGGAAAACGAAACCCGGTCCGCCACGGTGACCGCCCTGACCGATTGTTCCTTGTTGGAGTTGGATCAAAAGAATTTCCTGGATCTGATCGAGCGCAATCCCGCCATGGGAGTCAAGCTGCTCCTGCGTCTGGCCCAGGTCCTCTCCCAGCATCTGCGCAAAACCAATCAGGACGTGGTCAAACTGACCACTGCCCTGGCCGTCTCCCTGGGGGGCTAAAGGCAGCAGTCGGCCATTCGGGAAATGAGGCACCTGCGTGTGGCCTCAATTAATGGGCGGACACGCAGGTCCGCCCCTCCAAATTTCACCTTTCGCCAAATATTGGGAAAATACAGACAGATATAACACTCTGATGTCCTTTTATGTGATAAGCCCCTATCATCGAGAGCAAATATGAGATATTTTGACAGCGTTACAGAGGCTTTGGTTAAATCAGATGAAAGAGGTAATACGCTATTTGATCTATTGGGACTTTCAGGCAATGGTTACATTATTAAATTTTCAATAATTATATTGTTATCATTATCAATTTCTCTTGGTTGTGAAAATAGAAAAAAGGACGAATATAAATTTATTGAATATGTAGAAGTTGAAGGGAATTGTTACGAAGATCATGTGGGGCAATCAGCTATTTATAAAGGTGATATAGTTCACTGGTATAATATTACCAAAAATGTTCACTCAATTTACGGTAGTGTTAACCTCAGTGAAATGAGCGTTAACAAAATGATAGAAAGGATCAATGATCCATACAAATACTATCCGCCATTTATAATTGAGTTTAGTGACTTAAGTCAACAAGATATTGATAAGGATGAGCTTCATATAAAGGGAATATCTCTTCATAGCGGCAAAAATCAGAACTCAGAAGGGCCAAGATATAGGGCTACCTGTAATTTAAAAGTAACACGTAGACTTAATTATCTGCCTTAACTTAAAAAAGAAAAGGGAAAATAGATAGTATAGCAAATCTAAATCTTTAAATATAGCAACCGGGCCATGCGACGGGTCAATGTGCAGTTTTTTTATATTTTTATGCCTAATAATCAAGGCGTTAACAATTTGTCCGCATATTGTAAATCAACCGCGTCAAGATATCAGCCCTTGAAGACTTTTAGTGTTGGTAAAGTTGAATAAAGTTTTCTATTAACATAGACAAAAAGTCGAGGTAAGTATTATGAAAGAAAAGTTGGATGTTGTATTTAAGATCTTTATTATGGTCATATCGTTATGTTTTTTAATTCTCTACAGCCAGAGCTATCAAAGTGGTAGATACCAAGGTTCAAGGGGAGAAGTGTTAGACACTGTAACCGGGACAATTTATTATTTAAAGCGAAGTGACTATGGTGGCTATGGAAGACAACAATATATAAAAGAAGAAATTGTTTCCGGTGCTAAAGAAAGATAAGATTTTTTGGTCAGATCAGATTGTCCTGAACTTCTCTATCGCGAGTAAATTCCGCCATCTTCACCGTCCAGAAGGTGGAAGAGTTTCTCGCCCGGAATTAAATCGGTATTTTTCGCTAGCACAGGCCCTTAACGAAAAATCGCGAAAAACCCCCTTTAGATAAATCCGTCTTTATAAAGGGGGGCTTGCTCCTTCCCCCCTTCCTCATTAAGCCATATAAGCCTGCACCCACGCCGGCCCTTTATCCCGGAGCCAACCGGCGATTTCCTGAAACCCCCGGGCTATCACC
>DZCR01000007.1 GCA_022736495.1 Desulfobacca acetoxidans | reverse complement strand
CCAGAAGAAAGCGTCAAATTGACAACTATCGTCCGCTCCGCGGTAGCCACGGTTCAAGATGTACAACGAGCCAGGATTGTCTTGTATGCCATCATGGCGGTGGCTTTTTTCTTCCTGCCTTGAAAAATTCATCACCGAGAAGACTTCCACCCTCACAGTTTCCGACCTACCAGGACCATGATTGGGTAGGCAAAATAAATCTCGTCTCCTTGCCGATATGCCCCCAGTCCTAATTGATCTTTGCCGATATCCTCCCGGAAGATCTGTCTGACCTTCTCATTCGTCCCCCGGTTTCGTGGGCTTGGCCTTCAACACCTTGCGGATCATTCTGGTGGTGGTCATTACGGGGCTCCTTTAATTATCGATCAGAACGTCGCTCAATCATTTTCAAATTTTCATATTTAAGAAAACGCTCCCTCAAAATATAAGAACCTCCTGACGAAAAGCCAAGGTGCCATATTTTATAGAAATATTGAAAATTTTAACCCGATAAAGAGAGGAATTGATCCCTGCGAACCAGGTCACTCATCACAGTCCCCCGCTTTTTTTTAAAATAAATTTCTTCAGCCCCTTGCCTTTATGATAAAGGTGATTATTATGATAATTGCTAAGACGTTCAGTTCGAGCACCTGGAGAAAAGGTTACGGGAAGACGGCCAGCGGGCCGCACCCAACGAGGGTTGGATCGCCCTCCGGACTGAATCTCACAGCAACCTGTTTTTGGCTCTGAGCAAAAAGTTAGCCCTGATCCGAAGATATTTAAAGGGCTGGCTGGGCGCTGATAGCCGGAAGCGGCCATAGATGCCCGCTCCACCGCCGAAACAGCGAGGCAGGCTACGAAGGGTCGGACAAGGGTCCGATATTCATCCCGCAAGCGGATGAAGGAGAGTTTCGTGGCCCTGGGAAGCCGGGGAAACCAGTTGAAAACCCCTCCTGGCAAGGAGCATCTGGTTCCCCGGCTTTCTTTGCTTAACCCTCGGTATCCTCTGCCTCTGAGCTTAAAGGCTTTTTCCCTCTCTTCCTCCTCTCTTTCCGCAAATTTTGCTACAATGGCAGGTAATGGATCGGCGTGATTTTATCATGCAGCTGGGGGTAGGGCTGGCCGCAAGCTGGGCTTTTGCCGGGCTGTCCTGGCCGCTCAAGGCTTTGGGGGCCGGCCCGAAATTATGCCTGGCGCTGTTGGCCGACGCCCATCTGAAAGACGGGGATGACCGCCGTCCCGAGGCACAGGCTTTGGCCCGGGCGGTGGCCGGTATCAACGCCTTGTCCCGACCGCCCGATCTGGTGCTGTTCGCCGGCGATCTGGCCCACCAGGGCCGCCCCGATGCCTTGGATCTGGGCCGGAAAATCCTCTCGGATCTTTCGGCTCCCGTCTGGGCGGTGCGGGGGGAAGGCGATTGCGGCCGAGCCGGGATCGCGTCCTGGACCCGGCGTTTCGGTTCACCCTATTTTTCCAAACCGTATGGAGGCGTTCACTTCCTTGGTCTGGACACCGTCTGGCAGCGCACTCCCCGAGGCCAGACCTTCGAGATAGGACCTGATCAACGCGTCTGGCTGGCCCGGCAATTGACCGACTTGGACTCCGCCACCCCCCTGGTCATCGTTTCCCATGCCCCCTTGGCGCAGCTCTATCTCCCCTGGCAACAGTGGACCGGCGACGCACCTATGATTGCGCCGCTCCTGGCCCGCTTCCGCCAAGTGCTGTGCCTGCACGGGCACACCCATACGGTAGGGGCCAGGAATAATGCTAACGGGGAAAATGATTTTAGCAGATGGTCTTTAGCCGACAACCAAAAACTGGAAACCGAACCCAGTCTTTATATATCATTGCCCGCCACCGCCTGGCCCCGCCCTCAAGCCGTGCAGGGAACCCCGGCGGCGGTGCGACGCGGGCTGGGACCCCGGGGCTGCGGCTGGGCCCTGCTGAACCTGAACACTTCTGGCGTGGACTTCCAGCCGCACCTCTGGCAAGCTTGAGCAGAAAGAAACCGCGTACCTTGAACCATCACTCTGGAGGTTTAGGCCGCAATGCAGCCGCGTTGGGTTTCCTTTTTTGTCATTCTGGGGGAGGGAAGCGACTGAAGAATCTCATGATGGGGGTTTTAAATTATGGTGGACCGCGCTCACCATAGTCCTACCGCCTACCGCCTTCCCCCCGATCATTATTCCGATAGCGCACCCTTTATCTCCACCACGCGCCTACGCAAATCGGCCGGTCGAGCCACTTCTCCCACTTTTTCCTCCAGCCGGGCAATAAGGGGCGGCAAGGTCTCCGGGGCCACCGCCGAGACCGCCACCCCGTGATGCAGGCGGCATTGCAACGCCGCCAGTTTGGGGTCCACCAGGTCTTGCTTGTTGAAGACCAGCAGCACCGGTTTGTCCTGGAGGGATAGTGACGCCAGGATGTCCTCCACCGTGGCCATCTGCTCGATAAAGCGGGGATTGCTCAGGTCTACCACGTGGATGAGCAGGTCCGCTTCCTCCAGTTCCTCCAGGGTGGCTTTGAAAGCTTCCAGAAGATTCTTGGGCAGGTTTTTGATAAATCCCACGGTATCGGTGATGATCACCTCCCGTTCCCGCGGAAAGCGTAGCCGCCGGCTGGTGGGATCCAGGGTGGCAAAGAGCCGGTCTTCGGCCAGGACCGCCGCATGGGTCAAGGCGTTGAATAGGGTGGATTTTCCGGCGTTAGTGTAGCCGATGATGGAAAGGACCGGGAGATTGAGACGCCGCCGGGGCTGGCGCCGCTCCCGGCGTTCGCTCCGCACCTGAGACAAATCTTGCTGCAGCCGGTGCAGACGGTCCCGCAGTCTTCGGCGATCCATCTCTAACTTGGACTCCCCAGGACCCCGGCCGCCGATGCCCCCCATGAGCCGCGACAGGGCGTCGCCCTTCCCCACCAGCCGGGGCAGCAGATACTTCACCTGGGCCATCTCCACCTGAAGCTTGCCTTCCCGGCTGCGGGCCCGCTGGGCAAAAAGGTCCAGGATGAGCTGGGTGCGGTCAATGACCTTGAGCTCGGTAAAATCCGTGATGGAGCGCACCTGGGAGGGGCTGAGCTCAGCGTCGAACACCAGCATGTCGGCCCCGGCCTGGAGGGCCTGGATGACCAGTTCTGCAAGTTTGCCTTTGCCCATCAGGAAGCGGGGGTCGAAGCGGGGGCGGCGCTGAATAAGGGTGGCCACAACGATCAGTCCGGCGGACCGCGCCAGATCTGTAAGTTCCTCCAGGGAATCCTCCGCCGCCAGACGATTGGCCCCCGTGACCCCGATTAAAATGGCCCGCTCCTGGTCGCGCCCCTCTTGGGTTGGAACCTGCCGGGCAAATTCTGCTTCCAGGGAAGCCACCAGTGCTTCGAAATCCGGCTGGAGCGCGCCCACCTGCCGGGCCTTGATGACGGCCCAACTCTGGCCTTCCACCGGTTGGGGCAATAGGTGGGCGATCTCGATAGCGCCCGGCTGGCCGTCGGTCACCGCCAGTGCCGCCACCACATCCAGGCGCAGCAAGGCCAGGTCCATGAGATCATCCTGGCTCAGGGGGCTCGCGTCCAGGTGGGTGTGAATCAGGCGCAGACCCTTGAGGCGCCCCTTGGCGCCGCGCTCCCGGGGCAGGGCGGGAATGAGGAGGCCTTTTGCGTCCCCCACGATGACGTAGGCTACCGCTCCCTGGCGGTTTACCAAAATGCCGACTTGCCGATGGAGATCATGGGAAATCTCGGCCAACTGCCGGGCCAACTCCGGAGTGAGCAGTTGCGCGGGCGGCGCCTTGCGGCGGTAGAGGCGCTCCAGAGCCTTGTATTGCTGGGTTTTTAAGCCGGTGAGATTACCTAGTGGACGGTGGATAAAACCTTCCTCACTGTTTAGCACGCGGTGGCAAGACCTGAAAATCTGATATTTTATCAGTTTGAGGAACTTTACTCTGAATTATCAAGCTTTTAATTTAATTATACTAAGTTCTCTCAAAAGGCCAAAGAGATATTTGTTATGGTAAAAATTTGAGCCATAACACCTTCTTATACCAAACTGCGATCATAAAGGTAATTTAATTTTTGTAGGGGCGGACCCATGTGTCCGCCCTCAGATTCTGCGCACACTCGGGTGCGCCTCTATAGACTGTGAACTTTTCTTACTTATATGAGCCAACTCCAAAATGCTGACTATTTGCTGCTCTTTCTCCGTTAAGGGACGCTTAGCACAGGAGCGCCGATGAAGCTTAATTTTTCAAAGATTCAACTTAAAAAAAGACTCTTGCAAGAGGCTCAAAATCTATAAATTTGCATCATTGCTGTCAAATTATCTGATCTTGATGAGAGTGGCATCATCTTGAGGTTTGAGCATTACAGGTAATTTCGAGATGCTCCTGGTCATTCGTCCTGAGGGCGGACTCGCAGTTCCGCCCCGACAGCCCCATCGCCTCCAGCACCCAGCAATATTCCCGGTGGAGGGAGTCCATGAGGTCCATCTTGAGGTCTGGGGGCAGCCATTCCCAGGTATAGGTCTCGATCTCCAGGTGGCGGCAAAAGCCCCGGTCCTGGAGCAAGGCCAGGACCGCCCGGGTATCGTCGCTGGTGGAGGCCAGATGCAGATACTTTTCCACATACAGGGGCATGTGGTAGTGGATGCGCCACTGGCAGCCCTTATCCTGGGGCAAGTGCAGCAGGGCGGGAGCCAGGTCGGGAAACCGGACCCCGCGGCCACCGTGGTTATGGCCGATGACCTGGTGCAAGTAAGGAGATTTGGTGAAGGGCGCCAATTGCCGGATCACCTTCTCTCGATTCCCCGCGTCTTGAGGCAGTTCCACCTTCAGGCCCGCGGTTATCTGGACCTTGCCCACGCCGATGCCGTATTCCGCCAGGGTATCCAAGGCAGTGACCGGGTCCTCGTAGGCCACCGCCAGGTGGCAGGTGTCTAGGCAGACCCGGATGTGTTCCAGCAACTGCCGGCGGGCGGAGCGCACATCGATCCCTAAAGTTTCAGCCAGGAGGTGGGCGCCCCCGCTGAGAAGCCAGTCCCGGTAAAAATCCGCTACCTCCTCACTTCTTTCCACCAAGCCGTCGGGCTCTGGTTCCAGGTCCAGGTGGATCAGCTTACCTTCAGCTTCTTTAATCTGCACCAGTCTTGCAGTAACCCGCACCAGGTTCCGAGTTATCCGGGCCCAGGCTTCCAGGTCTGGGTGGGCTATCCAGGCCTTATAGGAAAGGGGCAGGGTGGAGATGGAGCCCTCCGCGCCGTTCGGCAACAGGCGGCGGAGAATTTCGATAAGGTCCAGGGTGTAGCGGACCCGGGCGGTCTCGCGCCAATCGGGGGCAAAAATCCGGGATTTTACTTCCGGGCCGGTCAGGTCGCCATAAGGAAAACCATTGAGGGTAAAGACGTAGAGATGGTGGCGGTCCAAAAAGTCCTGGAATGCGGCCAGCCGGTCGCCGGCCAGGAGCTCAACGCTTTCCGCCGCGGACAGGCGCAGACCCAGGCCGAAGGGTTGATCCGGCGCCAGCCTGGCCTTCAGAGCCGGGGCGTAATCGCGCAGGTTGGTCATTAATTCATCCCAGCCGTGGCCAGGATGGATCTTGGTGCAGTAGGTCAGATGGAAAAAACCTTTCGGGCCGATCTGCAAGGCGGGTGCTCCGTTATGGTCAGTGGCCGCCGGGGCCGCAGGCGTGGCGTCAAGGCAGGCGCAGGTTAAAGTTCATCGGCAAGGTCAAGCCTTCCTGGAAGACAGCAGACGCACTTGCCGGGGTCTGGAGCTGGCCAGGGCGCGGCGGCCGGGCCGGGTCGCCTTCTGCATTGCGATCCTGGCTGCGTATGCGGGAGAGATTGAGGCGCCATTTTTGAGAACGATCAGGCTTTCCTGCACCAGGTCAGGGTCGATATCATGCACCTCTATCCCCTGCCCGATATCCCAAAGAAGCATAATGGTGAGGCGGCCGCCCAGGTGCTCCCGGAACTCGCCCAGGCCGTCCAGGAGGCCGTGCTGCGCGTCCATCCAGGGGTCGTAGAGCTCGAAGCCCAGGGTCCTCAGGGTGGTGAGAATCCGTTGCCATTGGCCTTGGGGGAGGAGTCCCGTCAGGTAGGCGTAGGTGGAGTCCAAAGCAATGCCCAGGGCCACGGCCTGGCCATGCCCCAACTCAAAGCCGCTTAAGTGTTCCAGCTTGTGCGCGGCCCAGTGGCCGAAGTCCAGGGGGCGGGAGGAGCCGAACTCAAAGGGGTCGCCGCCGTTGGCAATGTGGTCCAGGTGAAGCACGGCGCAGTGATAAATTACCCGCTGCATGAGGGCCAGGTCCCGTTCCGCCAGGGCTTCGGCGTGCTCTTCCAAAAAGGTGAAAAAACGAGCGTCTTTGATTAGGGCCACTTTGACGGCTTCGGCCACACCCCCGATCCAATCCCGCTGGGACAAAGTGGGGAGAAAGTCGGCGTCGTTCAACACCGCCGCCGGCGGGGCGAAGGTGCCGATAAAATTCTTCTGGCCGAAAGCGTTGATACCGTTTTTAACGCCAATGGAGGCATCGGCTTGGGCCATGACTGTGGTGGGCACGCGAATCAGCCGGATGCCCCGGTGGGCCGTGGCCGCGGCAAATCCGGCCAGATCGATGAGGGCGCCCCCCCCGATGGCCACAACATAGGAGTGACGGCAGAGACCCGCAGCGTGGATGGCCTGTTGCAGGATGGTGACGTAGAGGGCGTCATTTTTGAGGTGCTCGCCGCCTTCGAACAAAAGCGGCGCGCCCATCAGGGTGACGGCCTCAGAATGGCGCCGACAGTAGGCCTCAATCTTAGCCATCAGTTGGGGGTGGTGCCGATGGACCCCTCGATCCACCACAGCCAGGAGTTTTCGGGGCGCATCGGCGTCCGGGACCACGGTGTCCTTAAACAGGGGATTGTCGGGGGCAAACAGGTCTCGGGTGAAGTGCACGGCGTAGCGGAAATTCACCTGGATATCTTGGTGGATGGTGGTCAGGAGCGGTGGCATGGCCCTGTCCTCCAAAGTTTATAAGGATTTGAGACCGATCATCTATTTAATAGATAATCACTGTTTCAGCCTTTGGCATCCTAACGCGGAAAAAAAGCGAATTTTGGGTATGCCCTACGCTCCCCATCTTCTCTGTTGCAAGCGCTCCAGGCTGGAAAGCCTGTGCCAACAAGATATTGGGTTAAGTCGGTTTCGGTAAAGATGCGGCGATGCCCGCGATCACCTGCAATAAGGAGTTGGGAATGACGCCCAGCCAGAGGATTCCTATCAGGATCACTGCGCAGGCCACGCCAATGGCCAGGCCGGCGCCGGGGATCGGAACCCCTGGGCCTCGTTCATGCATATAGAGGTGGACCACAAAATTAATATAGTAGTAGATGGAAATAATCACGGTGAGCATGCCGATTACCGCCAGGATGATGAAATTGGCATTCAGCAGCGCCCGGAAGAGCACCAATTTTCCCATGAATCCGGCGGTGGGCGGCAGTCCGGCCAGGGAGATGAGGCAGGTGGCCAGGATGGCGGCGCGCCAGGGGTGCGTATAGCCCAGCTCCCGATAGTCCGCGAGTTCCTCCAGGTCGGTGTCGCCTTGAGAAAAGGTGCCGATGATGCCGAAGGCGCCCAGGTCCATGACGGCATAAACCGCCAGATAGAACATCACTGCGGGCAGGCCGCCGTCCTTGACGGCCAAAAGGGTCATGAACAGGTAACCCATTTGAGCTATGGAGGAATAGGCCAAAAGCCGTTTGACCTTAGTCTGATAGAGGGCGGTGAGATTGCCCACCGCCATGGTGAGGGCCGCCAGGGCCCACAAAAACGGCCAGGCATAGTCCCAGACCGGGGGCGCCGCCAGCAGGCAAAAGCGCAATAAGGCCGCGAACAGGGCCACCTTGGAGCCGGTGGATAAAAACGCCGTAAGGGGGGCCGGAGACCCCTGGTAGACGTCCGGGGTCCAGAGGTGGAAGGGCACCAGGGAGATTTTGAAGCCGATGCCCGTCAGGACAAGGGCCAGGGCCAGGAGGATGACCGGCAATTGGTCCGGGTAAGACCCGGCCGCGGCCAGGGAACCGGCGATCTGAAGGGTGCCGGTCATGGCATAGAGGAGTCCGAGGCCAAAGGTCAAAAACGCCGAGGCTACCGCGCCCATGATGAAATATTTGAGAGCCGCCTCGTTGCCGTAAGGTTCGCCCTTTTTCATGGCGATAAGCACATAAAGGGCCAGGGACAAGAGTTCCAACCCCAGGAAAAAGATGACCCAATTGGCGCCGACGGCCACCAACGCCATCCCCAGGACGGCAAAGATCAGGAGGGCGTACAATTCGTCGCCGCAAAAGCCATGGGCCAGGGCATACTGGCGCACAAAGAGCAGGGTGACGATGGTAATGCACATCAGGAGAACGACAAAAAACCGGGAGTAGCCGCCCAGGTCCAACATGCCTTCGAAGCTGGGGTGGGGGGAGGGCAGGAGAAATACCGCCAGTCCCGCAGCCAGGGTGGTGAGCAAGGCCAGGGCAAAAAGCAGGCTTTCGGGCCGCCTTCGCCAAAAGGCGCCGACCAGGAAGATGAGGGTGCCGCCGCCCGCGAGAATCAGGATGGGGAGGAGGCCGGTCCAGTCGGTTGCCATGCCGTCAGAGTCCCCTTAACCTTTGAGCTTCTTGGCAATTTCCGCTACCCGGCGGCCCAGGGCCTTGGCGATCTCCAGATCCTCCGGAGCGGGATTCAGTTCGTTACGTCCGCCGGCCACGGTGGTGGCGGCGTAGGGGGTGCCGCCCCGGCCCTCGGTGTGGAGCATCCCCGGGGTGGAATAGGGCACCCCCACGATGATAAAGCCCAGATGCAGCAGGGGCGCCATCATGGTCAAGGCGATGGTTTCCTGGCCGCCGTGGGTGGTGGCTGTGGACACCACGAGGCCTGCGGGCTTACCCTCCAAGGCCCCGGAGAGCCACAGTTCGCTGGCTTGATCGAAGTACTGTTTCATCTGGGCGCACATGTTGCCGAAGCGGGTCGGGGTGCCGAAGATGACGCCGTCGGCATTCTGCAAATCAGCCATCGTGGCCATGGGGATGTCCTGTTGTTGCGCCAGGACCTCCTGGGCGTGCTTGCTGCCTTGTAATTTGGGAAGATTGTATTCCAGGTCCGGAACCCGGCGCAGGATGATTTCAACGCCGGCCACGGTTTGCGCCCCTGCTGCTGCGGCTTGCGCCATTTTCAGGACGTGGCCGTACATGGAGTAATAAACGATCAGGATTTTCATGGTTTTTCCCCTCCAGAAATTGCATAAGCCGTTATCCCCCCAGCGTCAAAGAGGTGAATTGGGCCAGCAGGCGCTGCACCGGCTGGTCCAAGAGCCGCAACACCGGCCCGGGATGCAAACCGATAAACAGGATAGGCAGAGCGATGATCGTCAGGGTCGCGCCTTCCCGAAAATTAAGGTCAGCCATCGCATGGTCTTTTCGGGGCGCGCCGAAGAGGGCGTCCTGCACCATGCGCAAGCTATAGATCACGGCGATGATCAGGCCGGCGAAACTCAAGACGCCGATGAGCGGCCTGGCCTGGAAGGTGCCGATGATGATGAGAATCTCCCCCACGAAGTTATTCAAGCCGGGCAGCCCCATGGAGGCCATGGCAAAGAACAGGAAGAAACCGCTGAAGATCGGGATCTGGCTCCAAAGACCGCCCATATCGGCAAATTGCCGGGAGTGAATCCGCTCATCAATCATGCCCACCATGACGAACAGCGCCGTGGTCGACAAGCCGTGGTTGATCATTTGCAGGATGGAGCCGCTCAGGGTCATCATATTCCAGACGGCCAGACCCACAATCATCAGGCCCATGTGACCGATGCTGGAATAAGCCACCAGCCGTTTGAGGTCGGTTTGGGCCAGGGCGATCCATCCGGCATAAAACATGCCGCCCAACCCCAGGGCAATGAGCACCGGAACGGAGGCCTGGGCCGCCACCGGGAAGAGGGGGAAGCCAAACCGGAAGAGGCCGTAAAACCCAGCCTTCAACAACAAACCGGCCAGGTCCAGGCTGCCCGCGGTGGGGGCGTGGGTGTGGGCGTCCGGCAGCCAGATATGGACGGGAACGATGGGAATCTTGATGGCGAAAGCCAAGAGAAAGGCGGCATAAAGCCAGAATTGGGCGGTGTCGCTCAAATGAGTCTGCAGCAACTGGGCATAAGCAAAAGTGTACACGCCGGTTTGAGCCCCATGCAGGAGATAAAGGGCGATCAAAGCCACCAGCATTAAGAGGCTGCCGCAGATGGTGAACAGGGCAAACTTAATGGCCGCGTGCACCCGCCTTTCGTGGCCCCAGATGCCCACCAGGAAGAACATAGGGATGATCTGGACTTCCCAGAACAGGTAAAAGAGCAGCAGGTCGGTGGCCAGAAAGAGGCCCATGACGCCGGTTTCTAAAAATAACAGGAAGAAGTGGAAGGACCCGACCCTGGTAAGGATAGACCGCCAGGAAATCAGGACGCAAAGGACGTTGATAAAGGCCGTGAGCAGCAGGAGCAGGAAACTGATGCCGTCCAGCCCCAGGCTGTAGCGGACCCCCAGGCTGGGTATCCAGGCGTAATCCTCCACCATTAGCCAGGCGCCGGTGGGGCCTGCCTGGTAGTGGAGGTGCAAAAACGCCAGGGAGAGCACCAGGCCCAGTTCGATCACCGTGACGCTCAGAGCGATGCCGCGGCACAGAAGGGGGCGGCCACTGGCGGCCAGGGCCAGAAACCCGCCCAGCAGGGGTAAGAAGATAATGATCGTCAGCAGCGGCAAATCCAGCATCAGGGCTCCAGGCCTACCAGTTCCAACTCATAGCCAGGACGGCGCACATCACGGTCAGTCCTAAGAACAGCATGGTGAGAGAGGTGGACAGTTTGCCGGTAGTCCACAGCCCCATGAAGGCGGACAAGAATTGCAGGCCGCCGGCGGTCTTTTTAAAACCTTCGTTCACGCCTCTTTCATCCACGTCCCCCCACAAAATCCCGGCGAGCCACGCATAGGGCTGGGCGATTAACCGGAGATAGAGCCGGTCCAGATAGAAGGCGCTGAACAGGGTATCCTGAAAGGCCCCCCAGAAATCAGGCCGGGGCCGCCGGAAGACAACATAGGTCAGCCACAAGACCAGCAGCACCAGGAGCGCGTCCCCCAGACCCAGGCCCCAGGAGACCGCCGGGGACGCCCCCAGATGAGGGCGGGCCCCCGGAACCGAGACAAAGAAGTTGGCCAGCCAGTCCTTGCCCGGACCGAAGGGCAGGTTCAGAAAACCGTCGAAAAAAGACAGGATGGCCAGGGGCCACAGGACCCAGACCATGAGACGGGGTATGGGTTTGACCTGATCGGCCGTGCGGCCGCCGGGACGCGCCAGAAAGGCCGTGAAAAACATGCGGAAAGTGTAGATTACCGTCAGGGCGGCCCCCAAGAGCCCCATGGCCCAAAAAATCTTATAGATAGGCTGGGGATGGATGAAGGTGGCCTCCAGGATGCGGTCTTTGCTGAAAAAGCCGCCGATCATGGGGAAGGCGGCCAGGGATAAGGCCCCGATCAAGAACGGCCAATAGACCTGGGGCAGCAGGCGGCGCAGGTTGCCCATCTTAAAAATATTGTGCTCTTCGTCCAGGGCCTGGATGACGCAGCCCGCCCCCAAAAACAACAGGGACTTGAAGAAGGCGTGGGACAGAAGGTGAAACATGCCGCCGATGAGGTCCCCGGCCCCCACCGCCAGCACCATATAGCCCACCTGGCTGATGGTGGAGTAAGCCAGGACCTTCTTGATATCGACCTGGGCCAGGGCGGCAAAAGATGAATAGAGCAGGGTCACTGCGCCTACGGCGGCGATAACCATTAAGGCGGTGGGGGAGTGGTGGATCACCGGAAAGAGCCGCATGAGGAGATAAACGCCGGCGGTGACCATGGTGGCGGCGTGAATCAGGGCGGAAACCGGGGTGGGACCGGCCATGGCGTCAGGCAGCCACACCGTTAAGGGCAGTTGGGCCGATTTGCCCACTGCGGCCCAGAGGAGCAATAAGGCCAGAGCGGTGGCCAGGGCGGTGCTCAAAGCGGCGGCGTGGGCGTTGATGTATATGATGGAGAAATTCTGGAAGAAAACGAAAAATATGGCCAGGGCCACGCCAAAGGCTACGTCGCCGATGCGGGTCAGGATAAAGGCCTTGCGCCCGGCGGTGGCATAGTCAAGGTTGGTGTACCAGAAGCCTATGAGGGCGTAGGAACAGAATCCCACCCCTTCCCAACCCAGGTAGACAAAGAGGAGATTGTCCGCCAGGGCGATGACCAGCATGGAAAAGACGAAGAGGTTCAGGTAGCAGAAGTAGCGGACGTAATCAGTGTCCTCCCGCATGAAGGCCACGGAATAGATGTGGATGAGGCTGGAGACGAAGGTGACCATGAGGACCATGACCGCAGCCAGGGGATCGAAATAAACGTTCATGGCCGTGGAAAAGGTTCCCACCCGAATCCATTCAAAAAAGTGGAGATGGAGGGTGTTCCCGCCGCCCAGGATAAAGGCGAGGACGGCCATGGTTAGGGCTCCCAGCACGCCGAGACAGGCGATCACCTCGGAGACCCGCCGGGGCAGCAGCCGGCCGATGACGGCGTTGGTGACGCTGCCCGCCAGAGGAAAGAGCAGCAGGAGGAAAAGGACGTTTGTCACGTTAGCCCTTCATGAGGTTGTAGCGGTCCGCATTCACAGTGCCGGTGCGCCGCTGGGAATAGACGATCAAGGACAGGCCCACCGACACCTCGGAGGCCGCCACGGCCATGATGAAGATGACGAAGGCCTGTCCGTCCAACTGTTGCCAGCGCATCGCGGCTCCGATAAAGGCCAGGCCCGCGGCGCTGAGCATCACTTCCACGCCGATCAGAATCATGATGAGATTGCGGCGGGCGATGGCGCAGCCGGCTCCCAGTACAAAAAGGATCGCCGCCAGGATGAGCACATGGCTGTATGGCACGAGGGTGACCATGATTCAACCTCCGGGTTTTTTGCTTCGGCCCAAGTACAAGGCGCCCACCAGGGCCACGAATAAGAGATAAGACGCAATCTCAACGCCCAGCCAGTATTTTTGGAAGAGAAAACGGCCAAAGGCCAAAGGGGAGGCCATGACCAGGGGCAGGGGCTGGTTGCCCCCCGAGTTGAGGAGCAGGAACACGAATATGACGATAAATGAGACGCCGGCCAGGGCCAGGGCTGGAAACCATTGCCGCAGAAAAGACCACAGGGTCTGTTCTTCCCGCTTGATTTCCAGCATCATGACGATGAAGAGGAACAGCACCATGATGGCCCCGGCGTAAATGACCACCTCCAGGATGGCCAGGAAGGGCGCGCCCAGGAGATAGAACAAGAGGGCCGTGGCGATGAATGAGCCCGCCAGATAAACGATGGCGTGCATGACGTTGCGGCGTGTGATGGCCAGGGCGGTGAAAACCACCGTGATGGCGGCCAATACGTAGAAGAAAATGGCATAAAGGTTCATGGCCCAGTCCGGTCCACCCTTTAAGGGAGATTGCCTTTGATATTCACCGGCTTGGCTTCGCCGATATGGGTTCCCTTGGCTCCCACCATAGTGACCCCGGCATGGCGGTAAAAATTGTAGTCATGATTTTTCCCGCCGTGATTCACCAGCAAATCCTGCTTTTCCGCCACCAGGTTCAGAAGGTCCCGGTCGCAAAATTCGAAATCCGGGGTCAACTGGATCGCCAGGGTGGGGCAAGCCTCCTCGCACAGGCCGCAGTAAATACAGCGGGCGAAATTGATGCGGAACCACCGGGCCCAGCGTCTGCCGTCGGCCCGTTCCTCGCCTGCCATGGAGATGCAGGAGACCGGACAGACCGCAGCGCAGAGGTAACAGGAGACGCAGCGTTCCTCCCCGTCCGGATCCCGGGTGAGGATGATGCGGGCCCGGGTGCGCTCGGGCAGGGGCCGCTTGTATTCCGGGTATTCTTCGGTGACGGGACGGCGGAAGAGATGCCGGAGCACGATGGCAAAAGCGTCCATGAGCCCGACTACGGCCCTTCCGCATACCTGCATCCAGTTACGTTTTTCCTCCATGTTCACGGTTCCCGGCCTTACAGCCCGCTTCATGATTTCATAAAAGTAATCAAATAGTTGTAAGGCCCCAGCTTGACGGTCTTCTGACGCCGAAACCCATAAGGGGCCACCAGGGTTTCCACTTCCACCGGGGCTAGCCGGATGTGCCGGGGTGGTCCCGGGGGACCGTCGATCTTGTCGAATTCCACAATGGCGAGGCACCCGCCTGGCTTAAGCACCCGAGCCATTTCCGCCAAGGCGCCGGAGGCAGTATGGACTTCCACCAAGTCATGGAGCACCGTGGCCATAAAGCCCACGTCCACGCTCTCGTCTGCCAGGGGCACCTGGCCCGCCGGGGATACCAGGGCCTTGAGGTTGGTCAGGCCAGCTTTGGCCGCCCGGTCTTTGAGTAAAGCGATGCCCTCTTCCCAGAGGTCCACGGCGTAGACCAGGCCGGTGGGGCCGATAACTGCCGCGGCCGCCAGGGCGTAATTGCCAGCCCCACAGCCCAGATCCAGGAAAGCCGCGCCCGGAGCAAGATTTAGTTCGGTCCAGAGGGTGTCGGGCTCAATCAGGTCATAACTGCTTTTCCCCTGGCCCGGGAGTTTATGGGTTACTGGATTATTCAATCTTTGGCGCCTTTCTTCATGTTAAAATTTATAGCCAAAGGCTAACATGGCCCCGCCGGTGATGATAATGTTGAGCAAGGCCACCGGGATCAACAGTTTCCAACCCAGGTGCATGAGCTGGTCATAGCGCAACCGGCCCAGGGTGCCCCGAATCCAAATGATGACAAAGGCAACAATAGCGACTTTGATCAAGAACCACAAGAGCGGCGGCAGGAACGGGCCGCGCCAGCCCCCCAGAAAAAAGACCGCCACCAGGGATCCCAGGGTCACCATGGTGACGTATTCGCCCAGAAAATAAAGGCCGAACCGCATGCCGCTGTATTCCATGTGATAACCGGCGATGAGCTCGTGTTCCGCTTCGGGGATATCAAAGGGGATGCGCTTCATTTCGGCCAGGGAACTCATGAAAAAGATGATGAAGGCCAGCGGCTGTACCAGGATAAAGGGGAAACGGGCCTGGGCGTTGACGATGTCCACCAGGCTAAAGGAACGGGCCAGCATGACGATGGGGACCAGAGACAGCCCCAGGGCTAACTCGTAGCTGATCATCTGGGCCGCGGCCCGGATGGCGCCAAGCAAGCTGTACTTGGAATTGGAGGCCCAACCGCCCAGGGCCACGCCGTAGACCGCCAGGGAAGAAAGGGCATAGACATAGAGCAGACCGACGTTGAGGTCGACCACAACCCCGGGAATGGGTTGGCCGTGGAACGTCCAGCCTGGGGCGAAGGGGACCACGGCAAAGATGAGGATGGCGGTGGCGGCCACCACCACCGGGGCATACAGGAAAATGACCCGGTCAGCACCCTGGGGGATGAAATCTTCTTTGGTCAGGAGTTTAACGGCGTCGGCGAGGGGTTGCAACAATCCCTGGAAGCCGGCCCGGTTGGGGCCCAGGCGGATTTGCAGGAAGCCCAGGAGGCGGCGTTCCACCAGGATCAGGTAGGCCGCCAACAGCAACAGCGCCACCAGCACCACCAGCAGTTTCACGATCAACAAGATAATTCCGGCAATCCAGAGGCTCATGGGATCATCCCTGTACCTTGTCGAGGTGCTGTGAAGTAAAATACACCGGAGTTCTTAACAGCTTGCGCCAGTTCAGTTGCCGATGCCGGGGCAGCACCATCACGCCTCGGGCCATGGCGGCCGATAGCTTCACTGCAACGGTTAAAGAACCGTTGGGGAGGTGGAGCGCAACCTGCTGGCCGTCTGCCAATCCAGATTTCTCGGCCTCCCGGGGATGCATACAGAGCGCCGGGGTGGTCTCCGCCTCCCGGAGGATATCCGAGTAACCGGCCAGTTCTTCGGTGCCGAAGGTCCAGTCCACCAACAGGAGTTCCACCGTATCGGGAGGCATGGCGGCGGCTGGCTGAAAAGGCGCGGCAAAATCGCGTTCGGAGTTCGCTGCCGGGAGCAGCCGGATCCCTTCCGGGTGCTCGGGCAGAGACGACATGCGGCTGAACATGGGATTCTGCCGGGCCAGCCAGGTCCAAAGGTCAAGCGGCCCAGGGGTTTTGAGTTTGGAGACCGCCTGGGTCAGCTCCTGGAAAATCTCCGCGGGGGAGCGGGGATCGCTGCCGGGCGCCTCACAAAGAAAGGTCCGGGGCGGATGGACGTCGGGGCTGATGAGGGCGATGGGCGTACCGCCGCAGTGCACCGGCGGGGCTGCTTGGACCCGGCCTTCTTGGTTGACGAAGCTCGACCCCGTCCGTTCGAACAGGGAGAGGGTGGGCAGGAGCACCTGCGCTCGGGTCACCGTGGGTGACGGCACATAATCCAGGACTACGACGAGTTCGAGTTTATCCAGGGCCCAGGCCAGCCGCTCCTCATCATAAAACAGCCAGAAGGGATCGTTCTCCACCAGGACCAGGGCTTTGATCTCGCCCTGGTTGATGGCCTCCAGCATTTGGTCGGCGCTTAAGGCGGGTTGCCCCGGACCCAGAGGTTCCCCCAGCGCGGCCGATCCCCAGGGCCACTGGGCCTCCGGCTGGCCGGTGGGGTTGGGCTGTTCCGGCGCCATGATCAGCCCGGCTCCGAAGGCATTGGCCCCGGGCAACAGATAGAATAATCCGGCCTGTTTCCCCGCGGCTTTAAGGAGCAGGGCCAGGTCAGCGGCGTAAGACGGGGTGGTCTCCCGGACAATATCGGTGCCGCAGACCACCACCGGCTTTTTACTCCTTTGCAAGGCTGCGGCCAGGCCCGGCAAATGTTCCGCCAGCTCCGGGCCGCCGGGGTATTGGCCGGGGAGGGCGTCGTAGAAAGTGCGGGCCGCATCCGGCAGTCCCGCCACCTGATCGGCAGACAGAGCGCCTTTGACCAGGGCGCCGAGCGCGGCATCCAGTGCGCCAGGGGGAATTGCCAGGTGCTGAAACTCGCAGGGGAGAAACACGGCCCGGGGGTCCAGGACCGCGATCGCGGCACCCTGACGCCCGGCCTGGCGCAGGGCCAGGGCCAACATGGGCGCTTCGTTGACGGGGTCGACGCCTGCGGCCAGGATAAAATCCGCGGCTTCGATCTGGCGCAGGGAGACCGCCAGCCGTTCGTCCAACCGATTTACCGCGGCCATAACTTTACGTTCCAGTTCGGGGTCCCAGAAAAACTGCGGGTCCCGCCAGCCCTGAGTGCGGCAAAAGAGCTTCAAGGCCCCCTGAGTTTCGAGGCTGCTGCGGGCGCCGCCGACACAGACCACCGCGCCGGGACCGTACTTTGCGCTGATTTCCCTTAACCTGTGTGCGGCTGCCTGGATGGCCTCGCCCCAGGGTACTTCCCGGTCCCCAATGCGGGCCTGGCGGGGACGGTCCGGATGGTTGGCATAGGCAAAGCCGTAGCGGCCCCGGTCACAGATGAAATAGCCGTTCACGGCCTCGTGCAGCCGGGCTTCCAGACGCACCACCTCCCGGTACCGGGCGCTCCCCACGGTGTTGCAGCCCAGGGAGCAGTGGAGGCACAGCGACGGCCCCCGCTCAAAATTCCAGCGCCGCCCTTTGAACCGGGAGGGTTTATCAGTATATACCCCCGTGGGACAGATATCGATGAGGTTGCCGGCAAAGGGGCTCTCCAGGGCGCCGGCGCTAAAGCGGCCAAAATAGGTGCGGTTGCCGATCCCCATGGCCCCCAGGTCCCGGTAGCCGGCAAACTCCTGGTAGAAGCGGCGGCAGCGCCAGCACTGAATGCAGCGGTTCATCTCATGCTGGACAAACAGCCCCAGGTCCTGGTCGCGATAGGTGCGCTTGGGGCCCAGATAACGCCGGATGCTGTGGCCCCCGGACACGGTTTCGTCCTGGAGGAGGCAGTGACCGCCTTCGTCGCAGACCGGGCAATCCAGGGGATGGTTCAGCATGAGCCATTCGATGACATAGCAGCGGAACTCCAGGGCTTCCGGGTGGGTGGTGGATACGACCATGCCGTCTTGGACCCTGGTCATGCAGCTCATCTCCACTCCGTGCACCGGCCCCTCCAAAAACATGACGGCGCAGACCCGGCAGGCCCCGATGGCCCCCAGGGCCGGGTGGTAGCAGAACCGCGGGATCATAATCCCCAACTTCTCGGCGGCCTCCAACACATTGGTGCCTTCTGGCACTTCAATCACCCGGTTGTCGATGGTCAGTTTGGGCATCAGGCTTTATTCCTGGGGAGGATACCAGAGCTTCCGGGAGGGCCGCTCTTCCTTAAAGGGGCACCGCTGGAGGCGAATATGCTCCCTGACCTCATCCTCAAAGTAAGTCAACAGGCCCAGGAGGGGCTCCGCCGCTCCGGGGGCAAAGGCGCAATAGGCCTTACGCAGATGCCGGGCCATTTCCCGCAGCCTGGTGATGTAGTCCTCTTGGCCTTCCCCAGTTTCGATACGGAACAGAAGGTCCCGGATATAGGGAATGCCTTCCCGGCAGGGGGTGCAAAAGCCGCAGGATTCCCGGGAAAAATATTCCATCAGGTTCAACGCCGCGGCCACGATGCAGCTATGTTGGTCAAAGACCATGATGGCGCCGGTGCCCAGGCGGTGGCCCACTTGCTTCAAGCTCTCGCTGTCCATGGCCACGTCCAGAAATGTGGACGGCAAGAAGCTGGTGGAAGCGCCGCCAGGAATGAAGGCCTTGAGTTCGGACCCCGGCAGCATGCCCCCGGCCACTTCCTCCAGGATCTCCCGGAAGGGAATGCCCATGGGCAGTTCATAGCAGCCGGGTTTGGCGACCTTGCCGCTGATGCAGTAAAGCATGGTGCCTTCGCCGGTTGCGGTGCGGGCCAGACTCTTGAACCATTTGCCGCCGTTACGGATAATCAAGGGCACGCAGGCCAGGGTTTCGGCATTGTTGACCACGGTGGGCTTATCCCATAGGCCCGCGTCAGTCATGTGGACGCCCTTCTGGGGGTGGGCCCGTTTGCCCATGATGGCCTGGACCTGGGCCGTGGCTTCCCCACAGATGTAACGCCCGGCGCTGCGGTGCACGATAATATCAAAGGAAAAACCGCTGCCCAGGAGGTTTTTCCCTAAAAGCCCCGCTTGCCGCGCCACCTGCAGTTCCCGTTCCATAAGCTCGGCGTCTATCTCGTAGGTGGGGCGGATGAAATAGAAGCCTTTTTGGGCGCTGATGGCGTAACCGGCCAGGATCATGCCTTCGATGACCAGATGGGGATTGGTATTGACCAGGTACCGGTCCTTGAAGGTGCCCGGCTCCATTTCGTCGGTATTGGCGCAGAGGTAACGGGGGTGTGGGGCGTTTGCATGGACAAAGCTCCACTTGCGCCAGGTGGGGAAGCGGGCCCCGCCCCGGCCGGACAGGCCGGATTCCTTTAGGCGCTCGATCAGGTCCTGGGGGGATAATTTGAGGACCGCCTCGGACAGGGCCTGATAACCGCCGCCGGCCCGATAGTCCTCAAGCGAAGCGGGACAGCTTTTCTGACAATTTTTTAAGAGAGCCTGCTCGTACATGTAATCACCGGCACAGGATGATGTCACATTGATCGGACTTCAATTGCTCCAGGATATCATCGATCCGCTGCGGGGTGAGGTTACCGAAAAACTTACCGTTGATCACCATGGCCGGGGCTTGGTCGCAGTAGCCGATACAAGCGGTGGGCAGCACGGTGAACAGGCCGTCCGCGGAGACTTCCCCGGGGGCGACCCCCAGTTTCTGGCACAAGTAATCAAAAAGCGATCCCTCATGGAACATCCAGCAGACCACGCCGTCACAGACATGGAGGACAAAGCGGCCTACCGGCTCCCGGTAAATAAAATCATAAAAGGTGGCCAACTCCTCCAACTCCAGGGGAGTCATACCCAACAGGGCCGCAGCCTCTTCTAAGCCTTCGTCCGTCAGGTAGCCATAATGTCTCTGGACTTCGTACATGACATTGATGGCCTGTTCCCGGGGGGCCTCGGCCTCGCGGATGCGGGTTTTGAGCCGTTCACGTAATTCATCGGGTATCATAAGCCGTTACCGATCAATATCCGGCATCACGTAATCGATGGAGCCGATGATGATGACCAAATCCGGTAGGAGGTGCCCCACGGACATGAGGGGCAAGGCCTGGACGTTGGCAAACCCGGGGGACCGGATGCGCATCCGGTAGGCCATGTTAAGGCCGTCGCTGACCACATAGAAGCCCTGTTCGCCCCGGGGATGTTCCGTGGCCGCGTAGGCTTCACCCCGGGGAATCTTGGGTCCCCGGGTGACGTTGATGAAGTGGTGAATCAGGCTCTCGATATCCTTCAGAGTGTCTTCTTTCCGGGGGATGGCATAGCGGTAGTCGTCGGTGATATAGCGCCCCGGAGGCATCTGGTTGGCCGCCTGCTGGATAATCCTGAGGCTCTGGCGCATCTCCGCCACCCGCACCCGGTAGCGAGCATAACAGTCACCCTCGCTGGCCGTAGGAATTTCGAAATCAAAGGCCTCATAGGCGGAGTAAGGGAACTTTTTCCGCAAGTCCCATTCCAGGCCGCAGGCTCGAAGATTCGCCCCCGTCACGCCCCAGTCCATGGCGTCGTCCAGGGAGAGATAGCCAATGTCCCGGGTCCGGGCTTCCCAGATGGGGTTGCGGGTAATGGCCTTTTCGAGTTCATCCACCTGTTTGGTGAAGCCCTTGACAAAGTCGTCCACCAAATCTTTCCAGCCCTCGGGCAGGTCCGCGGCCACGCCCCCCAGCCGGAACCAGGACGGGTGGAGGCGCCCGCCGGTGATCAATTCGACGATGTCCATAATTTTTTCGCGTTCCGCGAAGGCATAGAAGGTAGGCGTGATGGCGCCCGTGTCCACCGTATAGGTGGAAAACCAGACCAAATGGTTGCTTAAGCGAAATAATTCCGTGAGCATCACTCGGATGAACTGGGCCCGGTCCGGGACTTTGATGTCCGCCAGGGTCTCAACGGCCTGGAGATAGCTCAGGTTGTTGGCCACACCGGTCAGATAATCGGCCCGGTCGGTATAGGGGATGAACTGGTGCCAGGACTGACGCTCGCCGATTTTTTCCACGGAGCGGTGATGATAGCCGATGTCCGTGTCCATGGCGGTGATTTCCTCGCCGTGCAGGGCCAGAATGAAGCGGATCAGCCCGTGGGTGCTGGTATGATGGGGGCCGACGTTGAGGATGAATTCTTGTTCCCCTGCCCGGCCTTCCAGATATTTGCCGGCATCCAGGGGCTGGTATTTCCGGGCGTCCTCCTGGGTATAAGGGGGCATCTGAGTGGCGCGGTCCGGGTAGCTCTTCCGCAAGGGGTGCCCCTCCCAGTCGTGGGGCATGAGGAGCCGCCAGAGCCGGGGGTGGCCGTCGAAGCGGATGCCGAACATATCAAAGCATTCCCGTTCGTACCAGTTGGCCGACGGCCAGATATCGGTGATGCTGCCGGCAGCCGGGCTTTCCCCGTACAGGGGGACCTTCAAGCGCACCCGGCTGGGGGGATCAAAGGAGAGCAGTTGGTAGACCAGGGTGTAATCCGGGTAGTCCTGGCGCTCCCGCCGGGTGGATTCATCCAGCGCGGTGAGGTCATCCAGGCGCCGGAACCGGGGGGTGGCTTCGGTCTTGAGAAAGCCCAGCACTTCTTTGACCCGCGCTGCCGTCACCTGAAAGGTCGGCATGTCGGAGGTTTCGGCCGCAGGATTCACCGCGTCCCCGAATTTTTCCTTAAGCACCTGGGTGAGGGCCTTGTCGGCCTCGGTCAGTTCGAGGCGGGCCGGGGGCGGGGTCCACATGAGCTCGGAGCGGCTCTCCCAAAATAAGGGCGGGGTCACCGCGGTCCCCCGGGGCGGCGTGCCGTAATAGCCGGGACCCCGAGGGTCCCGGGATTTGGTGACGCCATCCACCGCAAGGGGTCTCTGGGTGCCCTGGGTACCGCCGCTCAGGTGGAAGATCTTCCGGGAGGGCCGCTCGGATTTCACCTTGTCCTGGAGGAGCACCAAACCTTGGAGCACCGCTTCGGGCCGGGGCGGACAGCCGGGAATATAGATATCCACTGGCAACATCTGGTCCACCCCCTGCACCACGCTGTAGCAATCGTACATGCCGCCGCAATTGGCGCACGAGCCCATGGAAATCACCCACTTGGGCTCGACCATCTGCTCATAGAGCCGGAGCACCACCGGGGCGATCTTTTTAAAGACCGTGCCGGAGATGATCAGGAGGTCCGCCTGTCGGGGTGAGCCGCGCAAGACTTCCGCGCCGAACCGGGACATATCATACCGGGACGTCAGCGCAGTGGATTCCTCGATAAAACAGCAGGACAGCCCAAAAAACATCGGCCAGAAGCTGTAGGACCTGAACCAGTTGATCAGGGCGTCGATGCGGCTGAGGATCAGATTTTCGGGCTTATCCGGCGGGGCGGCGCCATGGGCCTCCAATCGAGACCTCCCTTTTTCCAGATGTACAACAGGCTCAAGAGCAGCACGATGATGAAAACGGAAATCTGTACCCAGCCGCGCCAGCTCAGATCCTCCATGGCCACGGCCCAGGCAAAGACGAACGCGGCTTCCACGTCGAAAATGAGAAAAAAGACGGCCACCAGATAAAACGGCACCGGGTAACGGAACCGGGCCCAACCGGTGGGAATTACACCACATTCATAGGGCCGGTTTTTCTCCAGGCCGGGCTTCTTCTCCCCCAGCCAACTGGTCAGAAACAGCAGGACGGTCAGCAGGCCCGCCACGAGGATGACATAAAAGCCAAAGCTCAATAATTCCGGGGCCCAGGGGGTTAAGGCGGCGGGTGTTACCGGATACATAGACATCCTCCCCCACGGGCCTGAATTGACTCCTTATTACAAACATCCTGAAGCGACATGGCGATAATGTGCGTCCGGAAAACCGGCTTGGCACCGGCTCTATGGAAAACCTAAGAACCGACTTTGCGGCTGTCAAGGTGAAATAACCACCCTGGTTTTGAAAGACTGTTCGCAAATATACAAAGATTGATAGATGATCGTCAATGCCCTCAATTATTTTACCGAGGGGTCAAGAACCATTTCCCGGCCCGGGTGTAGCTCTTGACAGACCCCGGGAGGCCCTTATTTTAATTAAATAGTATCAGGAACGACGTCGGCCGGGCGGGAAGCTGATGATCAAACCATTTGAGCGGAAAGGAGACGGACTCTGAACGTCACCTCCCCTCCGATTACTGCCGGGTTCTCCCGGATAAAACTCTTTTTGGCCCTGTCCCGGACGCCCCATGGCCTGCTGGACCTGGCGACGCCGGCCTTGGCGGCGCTGCTTTGGTTTGGCGGGGTGCCTCCCCTGGAGGTAACCGCGGTGGGTCTGCTGACGGTCTTCGCGGGCTATACCGCAGTGTACGCCTTAAATGATGTGGTAGATTACCGGGTGGATCAGGAAAAGCTTAAGGCCACTGGAGGGCGGCCTAAGGCCAGCTATCTGGACGCCCTGTTCATGCGTCACCCCATGGCCCAGGGTCAGGTGGGTTTTGGCGAAGGACTCCTGTGGACGTTGGGCTGGGCGGCCATGGCCCTGGCGGGAGCTTACCATCTCAATCCCGCGTGCGCCTATATCTTCCTGGCCGGGTGCCTGTTGGAGGTGATTTATTGTCTGCTGCTGCGGGTCAGCCATTTAAGGACCTTGGTCAGCGGCCTGGTCAAGACCCTGGGCGGGATGGCCGCAGTCTTTGCCGTGGACCCGCACCCCGCGCCCGGGTTCCTGCTGCTCCTCTTTCTGTGGCTATTCTGCTGGGAAATCGGCGGCCAGAATATTCCCGCCGACTGGCATGATGTGGAAGAGGATCAAAGCCTGGGGGCCCAGACCATTCCGGTGCGGTATGGCCCCGATAAGGCCAACGCCATTATCCTGGGGGCCCTGGGTCTAAGCGTAGTTCTGAGCACGGTGTTGTTGCAAGTCACCCCGTTGCGGTTCACGCCGGTGCTGATGGGCCTGGCAGTGGCGGTGGGCGGCTATTTTCTACTGCTTCCGGCCCTGCGGCTGTATCAAACCAAAGACAAAGCGCAGGCCGCGGCGTTGTTCAACCGGGCCAGCTACTATCCGCTGGCCATACTAAGCCTGGCCCTGGTCAACCTGATAGGTTAGGGTGGTGCGAAAGAAAAATACCAGGGAAGAGAGAGGGGGCAAGTTGCCGTGAGTTTGGGGCATAGTGCATTATCTTATTCACGGCCCGCAGACCCGAAGGTGTCGCCTCCGGTCAGAGTAGTCCCGCCCTTCCTGTCGAGGCTTTTAAACCGCTACCCCTGGCTGCGGCGGCACCCGCATCCCATGTTGTCTCACTTTCCCATTGTCTTTATGCTGTCCACCACATTTTTCAGCGTCCTGTATGTCATCACCGGGGATAAATCCTTTGATGATACAGCGTTTTATTGCCTGGGGGCCGGACTCTTTACCATGCCCCTGGCGGTGGCCACCGGCCTGTTCACTCACTGGCTCAATTTCCCCGACGGCCTCCATAAGACCGTGAAAATTGAAAAAGCCTTGTCCTATGCGGTGTTGGCTATCTCCACCGCGGCCTTTGTATGGCGCTGGCTGAACCCTGACGTCCTCAAAGACCTTACGGGGACAAATTTTGCCTATTTCTTGATGGTGTTGTCCTTGACGTCCCTGGTGACGGCCAACGGCTACTTCGGCGGCATGGTCACCTTTCCCCTGGAAGAAGTATCCCCGCCGACGGCCGGGCTGAAAAAACTTTAGGAGGCAGAACATGGTAACGCAAGGGCAAGCCGGGCCGGACCTTTCGCCCTGGTGGAAAATCGGACTCATTGTCACCATGATCATCGGGTTTTCTGTCCTGATCTTCGTGGCCACGCTGGCGTACAAGGACGCCCCGCCCATTCCTGCCAAGGTCACCAACGCCCAGGGCGGGACCATCTTTACCCGGGACGATATCCTGTCTGGGCAACAGGTTTTTTTGAAATATGCCCTCATGGAAAATGGCACCATCTGGGGGCACGGGGCCTATCTGGGACCGGATTTTTCCGCGGCCTATCTCCATGCCCTGGCCCTTGAAGCCGCCGAGACGGAAGCCCGGCAGGTCTATGGGCGTCCCCTGGCTGACATCCACGAGCCCGAAAGGGATGCGGTGGAGGCTGCGGTCCAGCGTCTCTTGAAAGTCAACCGCTACGATCACAGTAGCCAAACCCTGATCTTCTCGGAACCGGAAGCCGCCGCCTATCAGCAGCAGATGGGCGCCTGGACCGACTATTTCGCCTACCCCGAGCAGAACGGCGGCCTCAAGAATAAGTACATCACCGATCCGAAAGAATTACGCCAGCTTACCGCCTTTTTTGCCTGGACCGCCTGGGCCTCCGTGGCTAATCGCCCGGGCCAGGATTATTCCTATACCAACAATTTTCCTTACGATCCCCTGGCAGGCAACACCCCCCCGGCCGCGGCCTACCTGTGGAGCGCCTTAAGCCTCATCACGTTGCTGGCCGGGACTGCAATTATTCTTTTTGCCTTCGGCAAGTTCAACTACCTGGGGTGGAGAGGGCTCGACGCACCGGCGCATCCCCAAATGCGGCCGGGCCAGGCCAGCCTTACTCAGAAGGCCACTATCAAATATTTCCTCGTGGTCGCCCTGCTGTTCCTGGCCCAGGTCTTGGTGGGCGGGGCTGTGGCCCACAACCGGGCCGAACCGGGCAGCTTTTACGGACTCAACCTTTACCAGTGGTTCCCCAGCAACATCTTGCGCACCTGGCACCTGCAACTGGCAATTTTCTGGATCGCCACCGCTTACGTGGCCGGGGGCCTGGTCCTGGCCTCCTCCCTGGGGGAGGCTGAACCCAAAGGCCAGGTCAAAGGCATCCACGGGCTCTTCTGGGCCTTGGTAGTGGTGGTGGCCGGCAGCCTCTTGGGGGAAATCCTGGGCATCAATCAACTCCTGGGCAGACTCTGGGTCTGGTTCGGCCACCAGGGCTGGGAGTACCTGGACCTGGGGCGCGCCTGGCAGATTTTGCTGGCTGTAGGGCTGCTCCTCTGGGTGGCGCTCTTATACCGGGCCTTGGCCCCGGCTTTTAAAAACTCGGAGCGCCGGGAGGTCTCGGGCCTGTTCCTGCTGGCCGCCCTGGCCATTCCGGTCTTTTACCTCCCCGCCTTTTTTTATGGCAGCACCACCAACTTCACCGTGGTGGACAACTGGCGTTTCTGGATCATCCACCTCTGGGTGGAAGGTTTCTTTGAACTGCTGGTGACCGCCATGGTAGCCGTGACCTTCTTTCTCCTGGGCGTGGTCTCCCGGCAGACCGCTACCCGGGTGATATATTTAGACGCCATCCTCTTTTTGGGGAGCGGCATCGTGGGCACCGGCCATCATTGGTACTGGACCGGGCAGACCAACATCAACATGGGCCTGTCCGCGATGTTTTCGGCCATGGAGGTGGTGCCCCTGACGCTCTTGACCCTGGATGCCTGGGACTTCGTCAAACTGACTAAGGACGACTGCGCGGTCTGCGGCCAGCATCTGGCCATGCCCCACAAATGGACATTTTACTTCCTCATGGCCGTGGGGTTTTGGAATTTCGTGGGGGCCGGCATCTTCGGGTTTCTCATCAATCTGCCCATCATCAGCTATTTCGAGGTGGGCACCATCTTAACCCCAAACCACGGCCACACCGCCCTGATGGGCGCTTTCGGCATGGAGGCTATGGCCCTGACCGTCATGGCTCTGCGCCAGGTTTTGCCGGATGAGCAGTGGGCCCGTCCGGAAAAATACATCCGGGTATCCTTTTGGGGGCTGAATATCGGCCTGGCCCTCATGGTGGTGGGCAATCTGTTCCCCGGCGGGGTCCTACAATTCTACGACGTTCTAACCAACGGCTACTGGCACGCCCGTAGCCTGGCCTATACCGGGCAGGACCCGGCGCGCTTTATTGAGTGGTGCCGCATGCCCGGCGATCTGGTCTTCATCTTTCTGGGGGTGGTGCCCATGGTGATGGCTGCGGGCCTGACTTACTGGTATATCACCCGGTCCGCAACCCATCCGGTTGTGCAAGCCTGAGGGTGCGGCCTTGTGGGCCGCTACGCCGACCGGTCTCTGCTAATGAATGTATGCTTGGTTAAGCAAGACTCGATAGACACCGAGACCAGATAGCGGGCCCTAAAAAAAGTCGGAGCGGAAAGGACTGTCGCCTTGGCTGACAATCAACCCAAAGATCGGAAATTCACCCTTCAAGACCTGGCTACCCACACCGGGGCCGACGGCCGGCCCATCTATATTGCCTTTCAGGGTAAGGTGTACGACGTCAGTGACAGCGCCTTGTGGGAGGGGGGGCGGCACATGGAGGCACACGGGGCCGGGGCCGACCTCACCGGGGAGTTTGCTGACGCCCCCCACGGTGAGGAAGTCTTCGAACGCTATCCGCAGGTGGGGGTCATCAAGGAGACGGACCCCGAAGTCCCGGAGGCCCACCCGTCGGCAGCCCGGGAGTTCTGGCTGCGGCAGGTGCATCGGGTGCCGCTGCTCCGCCGCCATCCCCATCCTATGGTGGTGCACTTTCCCATCGTCTTCATGATAGCCACCACTGTTTTTACGCTGCTGTATTTATTTACGGGGGTCAGCTCTTTTGAGGTCACCGGGTTTCACTGCCTGGCGGGGGGGGTGCTGTTCACCCCGGTGGCCATGGTGACCGGCTGGTTCACCTGGTGGCTGAACTATGACTCTCGCCCCTTGCCGCCCGTGGTCATCAAGCTGATCCTGTCCCCCATCTTGCTGCTTCTGGGAACTGGGGCCTGGGTCTGGCGTTTTTTAAACCCGGAGATCCTGGTCCAAAGGTGGGATTGGCCCAGCCTGGTCTATTTGACCCTGATCTGCTCGGTTACCCCGCTGGTGGGCGTTGTCGGAGCCTATGGGGCGGCATTGACGTTTCCGCTGCATCATGAATGAGGCAGCTTTGTGGTCCGGTGATATTGCCAAATGAAGTTTCGTTATTAAGTTAAGAAAAAACATGCAAATTGCCGGTTTTTTTGATCCGGACGTCATGGAGAAGAAATGGTGCGGCCACGCCACGCTTAAGTCTGGTTTTTCTCGTGGGTGGTGGATTAAACCCCCGAAAGCCGAGGGTTTTGCTGAACGGTTATATGGATTGACGGTAAAACCGCCCCCGTCTCCTGAATGAGTTCACCAAGGAGGAAGTCTGACATGCCTGATGCTGCGAAGTTGGATCACCTAAAGAAGCTGGCCACCTTAATACGTTATTATATTCTCAACATGACCACCCAGGCCGGCTCGGGCCACCCCACCTCATCTTTGTCTGCCACCGAGCTGATGGCGGGCCTGATGTTCGGGGGCATTTTCCGGTACGATCTGGATAACCCCAAGCACCCCAACAACGACCGGCTTATCTTTTCCAAGGGGCACGCCACGCCGCTGTTTTATTCCCTGTGGGCCGCAGCCGGCAAGCTGACCGCAGATGAAATTATGACCTACCGTCATTTCGGCAGCCCCCTGGAAGGTCACCCCACCATGACGTTCCGCTACACCGAGGCCGCCACCGGCTCTTTGGGGCAGGGCCTGTCCATCGGGTTGGGCATCGCTTTAAACGCCAAGTACCTGGACAAATTGCCCTATACCACCTATGTGCTCCTGGGGGACAGTGAAATGGCCGAAGGCTCCCAGTGGGAGACCATGCAGCTGGCGGCCCATTATAAAATGGATAATCTCGTGGCAGTGCTGGACGTCAACCGCCTGGGCCAGCGGGGCGAGACCATGTACGGCTGGGACCTGATGGCTTATGAGGACCGCATTGCCGCGTTCGGCTGGGAGACCATTCTCGTCAACGACGGCCACTCGTTCCCCGAGGTTATCGCCGCCTACGAGAGGGCGATGACGGTGACCGACAAACCCGTCATGATCATCGCCCATACCGTCAAAGGCAAAGGGGTGTCGTTCATTGAGAATATAAACGGCTGGCACGGCAAGACTTTGAACCAGGAACAGTTGGAGAAGGCCTTGCCGGAGTTGGGCCCCGTGGATAAGTCGGTCCGGGGAGAGGTGTCTCAGCCCGAAGACCTGAAACCTGCGGAGGTTAAGCCTCAGCCCGCGGGACCCATGTCCTACAAGCTGGGCGATTCCCTGGCCACCCGGAAGGCCTACGGCAACGCCTTGAAACGGCTCTATCCCCAGTTTCCCAACCTGGTGAGCCTGGACGGCGAGGTGAGCAACTCCACTTATGCGGAAATCTTCGAGGACGCCTATCCCAAGAAATTTTTCGAAATGTACATCGCCGAGCAGAACATGGTGGGCGCCGGCCTGGGGCTGGCCACCCGGGGCAAAATCCCCTTTGTCTCCACCTTTGCGGCCTTTTTTACCCGAACCTTTGACCAAATCCGCATGAGCCAATATAGTGAGCCCAACCTGAAGTTCGCGGGATCCCACGCGGGAGTCTCCATCGGCGAAGACGGGCCTTCCCAGATGGGCCTGGAAGACCTGGCCATGTTCCGGTCGGTGCGGGATAGTGTGGTGCTCTACCCTGCGGACGCGGTGTCCACCGAGCGCCTGGTGGAAGCCGCCCTGAGACATCACGGTATCGTCTATATCCGCACCAACCGTTCAGCCACCCCCATCACATACGGTCCCGATGAGGAGTTTCCCATCGGGGGCTGCAAGGTGCTGCGCCAGAGCGCCAGCGACGTGGCCACGGTTATCGGCGCGGGGGTTACCCTGTTTGAGGCCTTGGCGGCCTACGATGAGTTGCAGAAAGAGGGGATCAACATCCGGGTCATCGACCTTTACAGCATCAAGCCGGTGGACGCAGCCACCCTGCTGGCCGCGGCCAAAGCCACCCAGGGCCTGATCACCGTGGAAGACCATTATCCCGCGGGGGGCATTGGCGAAGCCGTGTTGGGCGCCCTGGCTCCCCATCCGGTTGCGGTGTATTCCCTGGCGGTAACCAAGAAGCCCAAGACCGGCAAGCCTGCGCAACTGCTGGATTTCGAGGAGATCTCCCGGAGCGCCATTATTAAGCTGGTAATGCAGATAAAATAAGGATGATCAGCGGAAGGGCGGGTTTAAAACCCGCCGTTTCCCCTCCCCTGGTGGGAGGGGAAAATAACTGGTTGAAAGTGCTAATTATTTCATCCACACCTCATCATCCCCCCTCAAGGAGGAGGGAACTTTGGACTTTCTACGAAACTATCAATATTGAAAACGGAAAACCTTACTTAAGGGGAAAACGCCATGCGTTTGGGCATCGCCGCGGACCACGGTGGCTTTGAACTGAAAGAGCAGATGAAGGAAGAGCTTAAAGGCCTGGGACACGAAGTGATCGACTACGGCGCCCATGAATATGTCCCCACCGACGACTTTCCCGACCTGGTGGTGCCGCTGGCCCGGGCCGTGGCTCAAGGTGAGGTGGAACGGGGCATTGCCTTTTGCGGCAGCGGGGTGGGGGCCTGCGTGGCGGTGAACAAGGTGCCGGGAGCCCGGGGCGCGCTCATCACCGATTCCTACTCCGCTCACCAGGGGGTAGAGGACGACGACATGAATATCATGTGCCTGGGAGGGCGCGTGACCTGTTACGCCCTGGCCTGGGAGCTGATTCAGAACTTTTTGAAGGCGAGCTTTAAAGGGAAAGAGCGCTTCCAACGGCGGCTGAATAAAATCAAGGCGCTGGAAAAATAGGAGAATTCTGGTATGAAAGAAAACCCTTTGGTGAAACTGGGGACATTTGGCCAGAGCATCTGGCTGGATTATATCCGGCGAAAAATGATTGAATCCGGGGAACTGAAAAAATTTATCGATGACGACGGACTCAAAGGGGTCACCTCCAACCCGGCCATTTTCGAGAAGGCCATTGCCAGGTCCGATGACTACGACGCAGATATCCGGAAACTGGCCCAGGCGGGTCATTCCATCCAGGAGATCTACCAGACCCTTACCGTGGCGGACGTAGGGCAGGGCGCGGACGTCTTCCGGCCCCTCTATGACCGGGTGGGCGGCAAAGACGGCTTCATTAGCCTGGAGGTCAACCCCCACCTGGCGCACGACACCCAGGGCACCATTACCGAGGCCCGGCTCTTGTGGCAAGCCCTGGACCGCCCCAATGTTCTGATCAAAGTCCCGGCCACCAAGGAGGGCTTGCCGGCCATCCGGCAGCTCATCAGCGAGGGCATCAACGTCAACGTCACCCTGCTTTTCGGCCTGCCCCGGTACCAGGAGGTGGCGGAAGCGTATATCTCCGGTCTGGAAGCCCGGGTGGCCCAGGGCCAATCCCTGTACCGGGTGGCGTCGGTGGCCAGTTTCTTTTTGAGCCGCATCGATGTGCTGCTGGATCCCAAACTGGAAATAATCGCCACTGCGGGCGGGCCCAATGCCAAGGGGGCCCAGGAACTGCAGGGACAGATCGCCATCGCCAGCGCCCAAATCGCCTACACCATCTACCAGCAAATCTTCGGGAGCGGCCGGTTCAAGAACCTGGCCCTGCAGGGGGCCCGGCCCCAGCGCCTCCTCTGGGCCAGCACCAGCACCAAGAACCCGGCGTACCCCGATGTCAAATATGTGGAACCCCTCATCGGGCCTGAGACTGTTAACACCCTGCCCCTGGAGACCCTGGAGGCTTACCGGGACCACGGCAACCCCGCCTGCCGCCTCACGGAGGCCGTGGACCGGGCCGCCAGTTACCTCCAGCGCCTCCCGGAGCTGGGGATTAACCTCAATCAGGCGACTCAGCAGTTGGAAGACGAAGGGGTGGACAAGTTCAATAAACCCTTTGACTCCCTGATGAATACCCTGGAAACCAAACGCCAGGCGGCCAAGGGGTAACTAATGAGTGCCACCGCTATTACGCATATCTTTTCGGATATTGGCGGGGTTTTGCTCACTAACGGCTGGGACCGCCACATGCGCCGGGACGCGGCCATAAGCTTCGGCCTGGACCTGGAGGATTTGAACGACCGGCACAAGATGAGCTTCGACACCTATGAGCAAGGCAAACTCAGTCTGGATACCTACCTGAACCGGGTGGTGTTCTACCGGGAGCGGTCCTTTACCCGGGAGGACTTTAAAGAATTCATGTTTGCACAGTCCCAAGCCAAGGTGGAGATGATCAACCTGGTGAGCGCCCTCAAGTGGAAATACCGTCTGAAGACCGCAGCCATCAGCAACGAGGGGCGGGAATTGACCATTTATCGCATCAGGAAATTCGATCTCACGGCCCTGTTTGATTATTTCGTATCATCCTGTTTTGTCCATTTCCGTAAGCCGGATGAGGACATTTACCGCATAGCCCTGGATATCTCCCAGGCGGATCCAACCCGGTCGGTTTACATAGACGATCGGGCCCTGTTTGTGGAGATCGCCCAGAGCCTGGGGTTCCATGGTATTCACCATACCGCCTTTGAGGTCACCCGCGACAGATTGCAGGTGTTGGGGCTGCAGGAATAGCCATTGGCCGCAAGCAGCAAATCTAGAAGTGGAGGAGAATTATATGAGCAGTCAGGGTTGCGATATTGGCTTGATCGGCTTGGGGGTCATGGGCCGCAATTTCGTCCTGAACATGGCGGACCATGGCTATTCCGTGGCCGTGTATAACCGGACCACCGAGAAGACCAAAGAATTCCTGGAAAACGAGGTGGGCTCCCGCCCCGTTAAAGCAGGTTACAATTTGCAAGAATTCATTAGCCTGCTGAAACAGCCCCGGGCCCTGATTGTACTGGTGGCGGCCGGCGATCCGGTGGATGCGGTGATCCGGGAACTAGTGCCGTTGCTTGACCCCGGCGATCTTATCATTGATAGCGGCAACTCCCATTTTACCGACACCAATCGGCGCAGCGAATTCCTTTCCGGGAAAAACCTGCGCTTCATGGGCATGGGGATCTCCGGGGGCGAGGCCGGCGCCCGCTATGGGCCCAGCCTGATGCCCGGTGGCTCCCAGGAAATGTACGATCGGGTGGGCCCCATCTTGGAGGCGGCCTCGGCCCATGTCAAAGGCGAACCCTGTGTCACGTACCTCGGGCCGGGCTCTGCGGGCCACTATGTCAAGATGGTCCATAACGGTATCGAGTACGGCATCATGGAACTGATCGTGGAGACCTACGATCTTATGAATAGGGGTCTGGGCCTGACGCCTCAGGATTTAGCCCCCATCTATGACACCTGGAATCAGGCCGAACTCAACTCTTACTTGGTTGAAATCACCGCCAAAATCTTTGCCAAAAAAGATGACCGCACCGACAAGTTTTTAGTTGATATGATCCTGGACAAGGCCAAGCAAAAGGGCACCGGCATGTGGACCTCCTGGGACGCCATGGACCTCCAGACGGGAACGCCCACCATTGACGTAGCGGTGGTCATGCGGGATCTGTCGGGGGCCAAGGAGGAGCGCCTGGCCGCGGCCCAGGTCCTGGGAGGGCCCACCCCTACATTTACGGGGGATAAGGAGCGCTTCATCGGCCAGTTGCGCAACGCCCTGTACGCCGCCATGATCGTCACCTACGCCCAGGGCATGGCCCTGCTTCATAAGGCTTCAAGAGCCTATGCCTATAATCTGGACCTGGAGGCCGTGGCCCGCATCTGGCGGGGCGGCTGCATCATCCGGGCGGCCCTCCTGGAGGATATCCGCAATGCTTACAAAGCCAAGAGCGACCTGGCCAATCTCCTCATGGACCCCCACCTGGGCAAAGAATTTCTGAGCCGACAGGCCGACTTGCGGGAAGTGGTGCAGGTGGCCGCAACCTTGGGGCTGCCGGCCCCGGCCTTCATGGTGACCCTGGGCTACTTCGACTCCTACCGCAGCGCAGTCCTGCCGGCCAACCTGCTCCAGGCCCAACGGGATTTCTTCGGGTCGCACCAATATGAACGCATCGACGCCGCCGGCAGTTTCCATACTGAATGGGGGAAGTAATGACGCAAGTTCAAGGTTCAAAGTTTAGAACCTTGAACCAGGAGGTCTTATGGGAACCGATCACCGGCCGGACCCCACGGTCTTCGTTATCTTCGGGGGCGCCGGCGACCTTGCCTGGCGCAAGCTCATCCCCGCCCTCTATAACCTGTATCTGGACAAGTGGTTGCCGGAGAAGTTTTCCATCGTCGGCACAGGCCACCGGCATACCAGCGATGACGAATTTCGTCAACATCTAAGGGAGGGGGTGGACAAATTTTCCCGGCGGGGCAAGACCCAGGATGAGGAGTGGCAGGGCTTTGCCGTCCACCTGAATTTTATGGCGGCAGATTTAGACAAATCCGAGGTCTTCGGGGAACTGGCCAAGAAGCTGGCGGATCAGGACAAGAACTGGGATACCAAGGCCAACCGCATCTTTTACTTGAGTCTGCCGCCCCGCATGATCGACCCCATAGCCCGGGAGTTGGGCAAGGCCAAACTGAACCAGGACCGCAAACGGTCCCGCATCGTGGTGGAAAAGCCGTTTGGCTATGACCTGGAATCCGCCCAAAAGCTGAATCGCGACCTGGGGGAGATCTTCCAGGAATCCCAGATTTTTCGCATCGACCACTATCTGGGCAAAGAGACGGTCCAAAATATTCTGGCCTTCCGCTTTGCCAACACCCTGTTTGAGCCCGTCTGGAACCGCCATTATATCGATCACGTACAGATTACGGTGGCGGAGGCCGAGGGCGTGGGCAGCCGGGCCCACTATTACGACCACGCCGGGGCCCTGCGGGATATGGTCCAAAACCACCTGCTCACCATCATGTGCCTCATTGCCATGGAGCCGCCGATCTCCTTCAGCGACAACGAAGTGCGCAACAAAAAGGTGGACGTGCTCCGGGCCATCCGCCCCATCCCGCCGGACCAGGTCTACCGGTTTGCGGTGCGGGGTCAATATGGCCCAGGCGCCATAGATGGCGCAATGGTCAAGGGCTACCGTTCTGAAACCGGCGTGGCCCCCGATTCTGCCATTGACACCTTTGCCGCGGTTAAACTTGAGGTGGACAATTGGCGCTGGCAGGGCGTGCCTTTTTACCTGCGAACCGGCAAGCGTCTGCCCACCAAGATCTCGGAGGTCTCCATCCAGTTTAAGGGGGTGCCCCATCAGAGTTTCCCGTCCGCGTCGGTGATGGACTGGCGGCCCAACCGGCTGATCATCGCCATTCAGCCCGAGGAAGGCATCTTTATCCGGTTTGAGTCCAAATATCCCGGCCCGACCCTGCGGTTATCCCCGGTAATGATGCAATTTTTCTACCGGGAGGCCTTTCAAGTAGCGACGCCGGAGGCCTATGAGACCCTGCTGCTGGACGTGATGGTGGGAGACGCCACTTTATTCATGCGAGCCGACCAGACGGAAGTCGCCTGGTCTATCCTGATGCCGATCCTGCAGGTCTGGAACGCCGTCACCCCCACGGACTTTCCCAACTATGCCGCAGGCAACTGGGGCCCGGACGCCGCCGACACGTTGATCGCCCAGGACGCGCGTAGCTGGGTGACGCCTACGTTTCTCCAATGTCAGGGAGACCAACCCGTCTGCCGGGTGACGATGGCTCAGCCATGATCAAAGTGTATCCCGACCTGGAATCCTTGAGCCAGGCCGCCGCACGCCTTCTGATAGAACAGGCAAACCAGGCCGTGGCCGCCCGAGGCCGGTTCAGCGTGGCCCTGTCGGGGGGCGCTACACCCCGGCGCACCTATGAATTGCTGGCCGCTCCGCCATGCCGGGATCAGGCCCCCTGGCATCGCATGCACATCTTCTGGGGGGATGAGCGCTGCGTGCCCCTGGACGACCCCCGGAGCAACGCCCGCATGGCCAAGGCGGCCTGGCTGGACCACGTGCCCATCCCCGAAAGCCAGATTCACCTCTTGAATTGCGCCCAGGCGCCGGCGGAAGCAGCCCGTCGCTACGAGGCACTTTTGCGGCAATTTTTTTCGGGGCGTCCCCCCCGCCTGGATTTGGTGTTATTGGGGTTAGGGGACAACGGTCACACCGCCTCGCTATTTCCGGGGACCGCAATACTGAACGAAACCGAGCGCTGGGCCGCGGAAGTCTTCGTGTCCGACCAAGACCTCTATCGAGTTAGCTTGACCGCCCCCTTCATCAACCAGGCGGCGCTGGTGACCTTTTTGGTGGCGGGCGAGGCTAAGGCTGGGGTCTTATGGAAAATCCTGCATGGCCCCCGGGACCCGGAACGCCTGCCGGCCCAACTCATTCAACCGCAATCCGGCGAACTTCTCTGGCTGACGGACCTGAAGGCGGCCGCCCGAGTGGCGGACGAAAAAGGTTACCTTGCTTAGGGCGCAAAATCATCCCGCAGGCATCGCCTTGATATAAGCCTGCCTTTTCCAAGCCCCGCGTCTCCAGAGAAATGATTGTTCAGACAAAATTCCTCCAGTCGGCATTCCCAACTTGATTTTCTCCCGATACCAGGGGTAAGTTGAACGTTAACCCCACTCATCTTTGATCAGCAAAAAAGAGACACTGGAGAATGCATGAAAAAGCTGTCTGCCTCGATTTTATCCTCGGATTTCGGTCGGCTGGCCGAGCAGGTAAGGGAAGCCGAAAAAGCCGGCATCGATTGGATTCATGTGGACGTCATGGATGGGCATTTCGTCCCTAATATCACTATCGGTCCCGCAGTGACCCGGGCCCTCAAGCAGGCTACCGCTCTGCCCCTGGATGTCCACTTGATGATCAGCAACCCCGAACGCTACGTCGAAGATTTTGTCAAGGCCGGGGCCGATTGGTTGGGGGTACATGTTGAAGCCACGGTGCACCTGGATCGGCTCATCCAACAAATCAAGGAAGCCGGGGCCAAGGCCACGGTGACCCTGAACCCCGCCACCCCGTTAAACTGCCTGGAATACGTCCTGGAGGAAGTGGACATGGTGCTGCTGATGTCGGTAAATCCCGGTTTTTCCGGCCAGAAATTCATCCCCGCGGTCCTTCCCAAGGTTCGACGGCTGCGGCAGATGATTGATGAGCGGGCCTTGGATGTCCTCATCCAGGTGGACGGCGGGGTGCACGTGGACACCATCGGGGACCTGGCGGCCGCGGGAGCGGATGTGTTCGTCTCCGGCTCGGGGCTTTTTAATGACCAGCCCCTCGGAGAAAATGCGCGGCGACTGCGGGAATTGTTGAAGTAGTGGCGAACCTTACCCTGGGTCTGGGCCTGTTTCAGGACCCCAAGAATAACCAGGGACCGGCACGATCAATTGTTTCTCTTAGAACTGCTCCTGGTGTATGATGAGAACTGCGGTGATTTTATCCAAACCTGTAGCCGCTACGCGAGATCTTGCAAACCCTGACACGAAGATTCCGGAAGGAGGATGGTGATGGCAAGCGAACCCCGGCAGACCGCCATCGAAGCGCTGCTTGGCAATGAAACGACTTTCCAGGCTGGACGCCGGTTCTATCAACCCCACCTATGTCCGTGCCTGGCGGCGGGGACCGGCCTCACCCGCCCTCTGGACGGGTTGGACCTGGAAGTGCTGAAGGTGGCCCAGGAACAGTTGCCCTTCGTGAGCAAAAACCCTTTGCTGGAGATCGTGCCCGAAGACCAGCCGCGCAAACAATTGCCCCGGCGCCTGGGCATCGTGCTCTCCGGGGGGCCGGCCCCGGGCGGCCACAACGTCATCGCCGGCCTTTACCATGCGGCCAAGCGGGCCCATCCCGACAGCAAGGTGATCGGCTTTCTGGCCGGCCCCAAAGGCATCATCACCGATAAACACTTGGAAGTCACCGGCGCTATGGTCTCGCAGTACCTGAATTCCGGCGGCTTCCACATGTTGGGCACCGGCCGGGATAAGATCGACACCCCTCAGAAAATGAAGCAATGCCGGGAAACCTGCGTCGCCCTGAAGTTGTCGGGCCTGGTGGTAGTGGGGGGGGACGATTCCAACACCAATGCCGCGTTTTTGGCGGAAAACCTCCGGGGCATCGGCACCCAGGTCATCGGCATCCCCAAGACCATCGACGGCGACCTCCAGGTGCCGGGGTTGCTCCAAACCCCCTTTGGATTTCACTCCGCCTGCATGGCCTTCGCCACCGAAGTGGGCAATCTCAACTCCGATTGCAAGTCCGACCTAAAGTACTGGCATTTCAACCGCCTGATGGGGCGCAGCGCCTCCCACATCGCCCTGGAAGTGGCCTTCCAGACCCACCCCAATGTCATCCTCATCGGCGAGGAAATCGAAGAAAAGGAACTCACCATCCACAACGTGGTGCGCCTCATCGCCGATGTTATCGTGGACCGGGCCCGACAGGGCAAGAATTACGGCACTATCCTGGTTCCCGAGGGCATCCTGGAATTCATCCACGAAGTCAACATTCTGATCATCAAGATCAGCTACATCATTGCGGCCTACAATCGGGAGGCCTCGGAAGACGAGTCCTTCCACAAGCTCTCCTATGAAGAACAGGTGCAGCTCATCGACAACAGCGACATCTGGCGGGACTATGACAGCCGCGTCTTTTTGGGCTTTCCCTCCCTGCTCCAGAGAGGCCTGCTGCTGCCCCGGGACAGCCACGGCAACTTCCCCTTTTCCCTGGTGAACACCGAGCGCATCCTTTTGGAGATGGTAGCCACTTACCTGCGCAAGCAAAAAGCCAAGGGGATTTACAAAGGCACCTTGCGCACCCAGAACCACTACTACGGCTATGATGGCCGGGGTACCTTCCCGACCAAGTTCGACTGCGACTACGGCTATAATCTGGGGTTTGCGGCCTACAGCCTGCTGGCCAACGGCGCCACCGGGTATATGGCGGCTATCAAGGACTTGCACAAACCGGTGACGGAGTGGCAGCCCATCGGCATCCCCCTGGCGCCCCTGATGCATTTGGAGGAGCGCAAAGGACGCCTGGAATTAGTGATTGCCAAACAGAAGGTGGACCTGGAGTCGCCGGCCTTCAAGGTTTTAGAGCAGGAACGCCCAAAGTGGGCCCATGAAGACCACTACCGCTTTCCCGGGCCCATTCAGTTCGAGGGCCAGGCTGCGGACACCAAGCCTATCACGTTGCAATTGAATTCTTTATAGCGGGCAGATGTAACGAGCTTGCCTGGAACTGAATAATTCTTATTTTTAATATACGCCGTTTATTCGAGTGCGGGTCAAGTGACCATGCGAGGTATCCCATGTTGGAAGCCAATATTCGCAAAATCCATCGAACTGTGGGCATCTATCTGGTGGGATTTCTGGCCCTCCAGGCCCTTACTGGCCTCTTCATCGCTCTGGGGACCCTTATGGGCACCCCGTGGGAAACTTTTTGGTTTAAGGCCATAGCCTGGATTCACCATGAATGGAACCCGGTAGGCAGCGTTTACCGCATCCTGCTGGGCGCCCTGACAGTCGGGCAGGGCCTGGGTGGCCTGGCCATTTACTTACTAATGCGGTCGCGTTTGAACAAATCCTGAGTCTCGGGAAGAAGCTTAAGCTCCGGCAACTACCAACGAGAAGAGGATGAAGGTCATGGGGTTAAAAGAAGCCTATCAAGAAAAAATCGAGGCCCAGATCAAAGAATGGACCGCCAAGCTGCAAGAGTACAAGGCCAAGGCCGATAAGGCCAGCGCCGACGTCAAGATCCAGATGCATCAGCAGCTTGACCATTTGCGGGCCCAGAAGGAAGCCGCCCAACAGAAGCTCAACGAGATCAAGGCGGCCAGTGGGGATAGCTGGGAGGTCCTCAAGGCAGGTTCGGAAAAGGCCCTGGAGGAGATGAAAAAAACCTGGGAAAGTATGAAATCAAAATTTCATTAATTTCGTTA
>DZCR01000106.1 GCA_022736495.1 Desulfobacca acetoxidans | reverse complement strand
GTAGATTGATCTTTCTCAACAGTCTCTTTCTCATCTCCAATAGGGACATTCATCGTAAAATCCGCCCCCACGTCAAAAGGCGGGTCAATGTAAATCAGGTCGATCTTGCCTTTGAAGTCCTTGAGCAGGGAGGCCATGATTAGCTTGTTATCGCCCCAGATGAGCCGGTTGCGGAAATCATCCAGCCGTTTGGTCTTTTTCTCAAACAGGGCCAACTGCCCCTTAGCCGCGGCCTCACTCCGGGGCTGGTCAATGGTCTCGATCTTTTGCAAGGGCATGGCGCACCCGGCGATATCCACCTCCCGCCGGTTGCCGTAGTCGTCGTACTTCCCTTCCCAGACCAGCTCGGTCTTCATGGCGGACAATGGATGCGGATTCCCCGGCCCATAGAGGGGATTGCGGCTCATGTTCAAATCTCCTGGTTACTTCGTGCGGTACACGTTCAGTCCCACCTTCTCCTGCCGGCCCGGGACGGAGACGTTGCCCTCGGTGGAGGCGATGATGATGCTCTTCTTCGACGACGACGGGCCGAAGTCCTTGGTCAGGTCCACCTTGATGGTGAGAATGTTCCCCTCGACGGTCATCTCCACGTTCTTCATAATTCACCTTCTCCCTTTCACCCGGTTGCGCCCCGGTGACCCATGGCCCCGTCCATTAACCTGAAAATAATCCTTAATTTATACCTATATGCCTAAATGGGCCTCATAGTCAATAAATCTCGGCCCCTGGGCGGCAAACCGGCCCGGTACCGCACCCGTTTTCCTGGACACAATTTTGTTATTGCCGGTGGACGTGAGGCTTAGCCGCTCTCTACCTCAACAGCCCGCAGCGCCAGCTCTTGTGGACGCGGCAATATCCGCCATGCAGAAAGTAATGCCCGGAGTCCTCCGGTAGCGGCGCCATGTGCGTGCCGTCATGATAGGTCACGCCGTTGGGAACGCCTGTGGCATTGCAAGCCTCATGGTCATAGCCTACCGTCCACCACGGGGCCCGGCAGACCCGGCACCGCCATTTGATGCAGCCATCCATGAACTCGCACCGGGGCTCCAGGTTGCAGCCCAGGTTATCTGCACAGGTGAAACAGGAATGCAACCCGGGGAGGGTTTCAGTTTTCTCAGCCGCTAAAGAGGTCATCGCCTTTCCTCCAATAGAAGAGGGGACCCGGAGGCCCCCCGATTGTGATCTATGCCGCCCGTTCCATGGGGTAGGCTCCCCTTGCCTCGATCACCCTGCACATCGTCTCGGTGGCCCGATAGGACCGGTCCCAGGTGCCCCACCTTGATCCAGGGGCTTCAATTTTCTCCTCATCCTCGTGCTCGTGTTTTCGGTTGCGCCGCAGGTAACGGTGTATGGCAGTCTGAACCATAAAGAACTTATATGATTCCCCCACCATCCTGGGGTCGCCCCCACGTTCAATCAGGCGGGTGACCGCTTCCTGAACCATGTCTTCGGGGTCGGCCCAATGGGGGAGACACCCTCCCATCTTCTTGTAAACCCACCACTTGGATATCCGGTAGGCTTCTTCAATGTCGATCTCGCCGGGGCACATGGACTGCTTTTTATAATCCACGATGTAAAACCCGCGCTTAGCAATGCAGTGCGCCGTCCGCTTCGAGTCAACCTGGAAGATGGCCATGATCGCAGCCGCCTTTAGGCCGTTAGTTGGGATGACAGTTCTTACTCTCTCCCCCTTTGTTCCTTTCCCAAAGGTCCGACTTTCCGCTTGCGCCATGAAGCGGGTTTTGATATTGTTAATTTGCTCTTGACTTATGTTTTCTGGCCTCTCAGGGTTGCCGCCCTGGGGGGCCAATTTTTTGTCCGGCAATACCACAACCCGCTCTACGCCCCGTTTCTTAGCAACTCTTAAGGCATCCTGTTTGGCTACACTGTACTTGCCGACAATGAAACAAGTTTCACTGCCGATTTGAAACCCCCACCGCCCGAACCCTCTGGGCTGCTGGCCGTTGCTGGCCTGAAATTGCATGGTGTCTGCTTCCATCGTCTTGCCTCCTGATTTCAGATTTGAGCCAAAGGCGCTCAAGTAGAGACACAAACAGTCGCTTGCACCCCCTGTTCAATGCCTTCATTGATTTTTTGTTTCATCCGGTGGCGCTGATCCCGGGGTAACCTGCAAGCCGTTTTCTGGTAACCTCGTAGAGTCTGCTCTTTCGGGTCCGGCTGGCCTTTATTTGGTTGTCAAAGAGAGGTTTTCACATATAAGTATTGCAACTGTCGTGCCTAATATCTCAATAATACCAGCTACTTGCATATTTATGGCAGAGATAGTGTAGTAATATTAAGTAGTTGCGCAAAGGGGTGCATTTATTATATATGGACATTCAGAACACAATCTTGAGGTACAGTTATTTATACCTGCCAACCCTGCCTATTCTTATTACCGCCTTTCGCAACTTATTATGTAATGCATAGTTAAAGTTACACGGTACAATTTGCTTGACCCGTTGCATGGCAAAAGTACAAGTAATTGCACAAGGTTACAGTAGAGCAAACCAGTAACACCTTTATGGCTCTAAACAACGTGGCCGAGACCGTCAAACTCCTCGTAGATCAGCGCCTGCAGAGTGGGAATTTTCACAGAGATCTCCCAGGTTTCCTGAAGAGACCTTACACCTGGTGCAATGAAGTTTTTTGAACGGGGTATCAGGAAGGAAATCTTGTGTTGAAGCGGGTGGGGTAACCTGAAATTAACCGGCGGGATGGCGAGATGTCAGGAAAACGATCAAACCTCTTTAAAGATAGGCGAGGCCTTTATCAACCTCGCCCTGATCCCCGGTCATTAACCGTACAAATTCTCGATCCACCGCACCGCTTCTACATCGCTGACCTTACCGAGATACCTTTGGGTGGTGGAGAGATTGGCGTGCCTCAGAATGACCTTGCTGACGATCTCAATTGGAACCCCTGATCTTGAGGCATAGGTGGCTGCATGCCGCCTCAAGTCGTGTGGCCTGAGATGTACCCCCACCAAGGCACCAGCCTTTTTGACCATGACCCGGGCGGCGGTATAAGTGATGGGGAAAATTCTCTGGGTTCCTTCAGCGCCTCTGGCCTTGAGGTAATCCTTCAACCGTTCGGCCAACTTCTTGGGAATGAACACCACTTCGGCGCTTTTTCCGCTCTTGGGATTCTTGATGGTGAGTTTTTGATCATCCACATCCATGGCGGTGAGCTTCAAGACCTCGCCCACGCGCATGCCCCCACGAGCCATGAGCTCCAAGATGAGTCGATTTCTCGGCTTGGTAGTCCGGAAGATGATCTCGTCAATGGTCTCCTTTTCAGGGATTTGCCATTGGGCCAGTTTTCCCGGCCGAAAGAGTTTCTTCAGCATCGGGGTGTCGCAGGGATTTTGGAGCTGAGCGTCCAGATTATTGCGGATGAAGGTAAAGAGGGCCTTGAGATAAGCGTAGCGGGTGTGCTTGGTGAGCTGCTTACACTCGCCGTTATGACTGGTTAAAAAAGAGAGAACCTCCTCTGGCGATATGGAAGCCAGGTCGTGGTCAGGGAAATAGTCCCTGAATTTGGCCAAGATGGATCCGTAGGCCCGGATCGAATTTTCTTTGGGAGTTCATCTTGTGGTAATCCAGGAACAGGTTGACGGCCTTGGATACTTTCATGCTCCACCTCCAGTTTTTGATGGCATCATGCTGATGCTGATGAACAGACGATATCACAAATTTCTAAGGAATTTCGCTAAGTTTTGCTAGTGGCAAGTAACTATGATGCAAAGGAAAGCTCTGTCTGCCCTATTGGTTGGTGGTATTCTGGGAATCCAGGCCAGTCCCACCACATCAAGATAGGAGGCTGCGATGAGACGACCCAAGCATCAGGTTACAAGCGAAGAGGATTTATTTGTCGGAATCGACCTGCATAAAATCAGGTGGCACGTAACCATTCGGACAGTGGACCTGGAGTTGTTCAGCGCCAGCATTGCAGGGAACTGGGAGTCTCTCCATCGCATACTGGCTCGATACGTTGGACATCAACTGCAGGCGGTCTATGAAGCCGGATATTTTGGGTTCCGGCTTCATGACCGCCTGGTGGAACATGGCATCCCCTGTATAGTTACTCCTCCAAGTCTTGTTCCCCAAGAGTACGGCAATCGGGTCAAAACTGATCGGCGGGACAGCAGTAAGCTGGCGTATCTGTTGGCCAAGGGGATGTTGAAGCGGGTGTGGGTGCCCAGTGAGGAGGAACTTTACCACCGGCAGGTCATCCGTCGCCGCCGTCAGTTGGTCAGGGACCGAGTGCGTACCCAGAGTCGCATCAAGGCAGAGCTGAGTTTCTTCGGGATTCGTCTGGAAGAACCACGAGGCAGATGGACCCAGATATACTTCGAGACTCTGCGCCGCATCAGGTTTGGGGACCGCTGGATGCAGGAAAGCTTCAACCGTCTGCTGGAGCAATATGAATTTTTAAGTGCGCAGATCGACAAACAAACCCAACTGCTGCGGGAATTATCCGAGACTGAGCTGTACCAGGAGCGGGTAAAGATTTTGCAGAGCATCCCGGGGGTTGGGGTTATCTCTGCCATGGAACTGTTGCTGGAACTACAGGACGTATCCCGTTTTCGACGGGCCGAACAACTGGCGGCTTACGTGGGCTTAACCCCGTCCCAATACTCCAGTGCGGATAAGGTGCGCATGGGCCGCATCACCGGCATCGGCAAGAATACCCTGCGGGCTATATTGGTCGAAGCCTCATGGAAACTGATTACCAAAGATCAGGTGATGCGCGAGAAGTATGAAAGGATCAAAATTCGTTCAGGCGGGAAGCGCGCCATTGTGGCCATTGCTCGCACCCTGCTGCTGCGCATGAGACGAATGTTGCTTGACGAACAGGCCTATGCGCTTTCACGTGCGGCTTGATAAAGGTTAAGACAAACCGGTTTAGGGCATGGCGAAGCACTAGCTGTGAGTGCCTTTTATCAGGCAACCACGTTGGCAAGTCTGTCAGCCCTATTTGGATACCCCGGATTAATTACTTGCGGTCCCATCCAACAAACGGGAACCACGAATAGGAGACTGGTTTGGATTCTAAAAAAACACCGGGGCACCATGTCTGCTTGACTTTGCACATAGGAGCTAGTGCGCCACGAGCGCTCTTGGTGTTATAGGGAAAGCGTGCGCAACTGCACGTTGACTTTCAGCAAGCAGGCTTAACAGGGGACCCAGGTGGCCAAGTTCACCCGAGCGCTAAAATCTGTAAATTCACGATTCACGAGGTGGGCTCCGGGCTTCTTTTTCAGTCAGGGCTCGGAGTATAAGGCTGAAGACTGGCCCGGCCCGTAATCCCGCAGCCGAACTCCAACAGCCAAATTTTGCGGCCTTGGTAATATTGACATAATTTTTGGTTCTGTTCCTCATTCAGGTCCCAGGCCCAGATGACCTTTGACGCATCGATGTCCGCCCGATTATAAACCCAGGAAAAATAAGGATATCCCCAATAGGTGGAACTAGGGCTCACTAAAATGACATGGCGGCCTGAATCTTTAGCTAACCGGGTCTCCAGTTCGGCGCGTTGCTGGCTGGCCGGCCAGGGGGTAGCGTAGAAGAACGGCAGGGAAGAAATTAAAACCGAAAATCCAAAAACTGCCACCAATAAGGCGGTTAAGGAGCTTCCCACGGGCCTGCCGCGCCAGCAACAGAATTGTAGATGCCGCAGAGACTGGACTGCCAGCAGGACCATGAGGCAGGCGGCCGGAGCCAATTTCCGAGGGTAACTCTGGGTTTCCAGAAGTATCATCCCAACCACCAGACCGATAATGAGCCCAGCCAGGGCGTTCCACCTGTTCCGGAACACCTGCGGCAGCATTATGAGCGGAATCAGAAAGACGTAGCGAAAATAGAAGAATAATATATTCCAAAGATCCGGAGCCTTCTGGCTAATAAATCCTTTGATCTCATGCATGTTGCGTTGTCTTTGCAAAAAGACCTGCTGCAAGTCGCGAAAAATCTGTGGAACTGAGGAATCCTGAGCCGGGGGTTTCTTTGACCACAAAAATATCGGCGTTGAAGGGTAGCGGCTTTCATAGACCTGGTACGGCAGCCGCAAGGGGGAGCCGGTGACCCGAAAATTGTAGTACGCCATCCACAGGCCTGCCAATAAAATCACGGCAACCACAGGAAATATCACCCGGATGATCCACGGCTTCAGTGATCGGGCCCCGGCGCGAACCATTGCGACCAGGATTACCGCCGCGGCAGGCAACGCCACCAGCAATCCCTCAAAGGGGCGACTATTGGCTAGAATTACCAGGCCGAACGCCATGATAACCGAGTTCCCCCGGGTAGGCCGCCGCAGCAAGCGACGCAAGCCTCCAAAGAGGAGTGCGCCTCCGGTGGCGGCTATTGCCCCGCCCCAGTATTCCTGAGCCCAATATCCAAAAAATCCCAGGTTCAAGGCGGCAATGAGTCCCCCGAGGAGAGCCCAGTGCCGGGGCACCCACCCCTGTAACATCCAACAGATACTGGCACAGGCCAGGGCCACGCCCAGCCAGACGCCAACCACCGGGTGGCCGCCGGCCACCTGACCCAAAGCCAGGACCAACCCCTGGGCGGGTTGATATTTGGAGGCATACGTGGGCTGCTGGATAACATGGATGCTCTCGAAGTGCCGCCATAAAGGGTGAGGAGGATTGGTCAGGCGCCCATGGGCAAAGGTGTCGGCGGCCAGCAAATAGCCGAATTCATCTTGGACTGAAGGCTGGGGAAAGGGGAGCAGAAAGCTAACGGTCATGCTGCCGCAAAAGGCCAGCAGCCCCACCAGCAGGACCGAAAGCTTTGGCCTCCGGGCCAAGGTTTCCAGGCCGCGCAGGAATTTCCGCCAGACAGGAACAATCTTCTCAGTGAAAAAGAAAGCCAGACCCAAGGCCGCGAAGATGAGGACCATCTCCAAGGAGGCGAGCAGATCGACCCGGATCGGGGCATCCGGCAAGTTCTCGTACATTTTCCCACATCCTCTGGGTTCAGCTAGTCAGATATTCTCTTTGCCAGTTTCACCCCTGGGAAAGCCTTTTACCTTTAGCCGCTATGCAAGAGGAGCGCCAGCAAGCCCTCACCCCGGGCGCCAACCTTATCCGGAACGACTCCGGAGAAAGGCAACAATCTCCCGGAGCGCCACTGGCAATCCCAAAAGCCCTACCATCCAGTACGCCAGGACCGTGTAACCCAAAGCTACCAAGGTAGCGCCCTCGGTGGTGAGATGCCCGGTCAGTAGGATGACGAAGGCCGAATCTCGGGTACCCAGGCCGCCGACGGTGACGGGAACCAGTCCAGCCAGAACGGCCAGGGGAAAGATAGCCAGCAAATATCCCCAGTCGGTTGAGCCGGTTAAAGAAGTGGCTAGGCTGCAAACGATGAGCCCGGCAAGACCCCAATTGGACAATGAGCCTCCTAAGGTCAGGCCCACGGAGCTGGGCTTTTTTAGCCATTGGCGGAACAGCCGGGACCATTCGGCCGACTTTGCCTGCCAGCCTTCCGGCAGAGGAAATTTGATTTCCTTAATAAAAAGGATAACGGTGAAGGTCAAGGCGCTCCCAAAAAAGAGGACCGCCCCCACGGCGATTCCCCAAAAAGTTAGACTCAGGAGACCCCCAGTTATCCCGAGAGCCCCCAAGATTAAGAGGTCCGATAGGCGCTCCAGGATAACGGCGCCCAGGCCCAGGGATATCCCGCCGTAGTTGCGGAAGTAAAAAGCCTTGGCGAAATCTCCCGTTTTTGACGGAAGGAAGGAATTGAGCGTGTAGGAAAACATTACTGCCCGCCAGGCCAACGTGACCGGGAATTTGATCTGGCCCTGGGCGCGCAATACTCCCACCCAGCGGCAGGTGCCGCAAAGGGGGATGAGCCCTGCCAGGCAGACAGCAAAAACAAGCCAGTGCCACTGTGCCTGCCGCAGCAGGTGGATGACCCGGGTGAAATCCATCCGGGCGATCAGGCAGGCCACGAGCCCGACCGAGACCGCGAAGCTCAAAAGGATGGAAATGCGGCCTTTGAAACTGAACGTCACTTTAGGTTAATCTTTCCTAGCTCTTACTATCCAATGGAGAGCCAGCCGGTGAATTATTGGCAAGGATTGCAGGACTACGTCAACCCCGATGAGAAAACGGGTAATGAAGCAATTGCCCGGCACTTTTCCGAGCACCCCTATTTTATCGGGGAAACCGGCAAGAGTGTAAGCCAGAAAGCCGAAGCCCCGGGAGTAATCTACCTTAACGCCCAGAGATGATAAGAGCCCGAGGATGGGCTGCCGCCGAAGGCCTTCGTCCTCTTCGTGAAACTCGCCGCTGTGTAAGTACATAATGCGCCGGGCCAGACGATTTAACGGGGAGTCATTGGAAGGTTCGGAAAATATCAAGTACCCACCCGGTTTGAGGACTCGGACAATTTCCTGGAAGGCCCGCTGCAGGTCGGGAACATGGTGAATCGAGCCGCGGCAAAACACCGCGTCAAAACTGGCGCCGGCAAAGGGCAGGAAACAGCCGTCACCGCAGACCAGGGAAACATCGGGACTCTCGGATCCGGCCTGCAACATATCCAGGCTCAAATCAAGGCCTACGACTCGATAGCCCCGCGCCGTCAGCTCAGGGAACAAGATTCCCGTACCGCAGCCAAAATCCACGACCCGAGAGCCGGCGGGAAGATGGCCAACCTGGCATAAAGTGTGGTTCCAGTAATCTTGGTACAGCTTGGAGTAGGCTGGAGCGTAACGCTTATCCTGATAAACTTCCCTGAGCTTGCGATGGAGCTCGATCTGCTCCTCAAGATACTGGCGGTGACTATCAGACACGCGGGTTCGCTCCTTCGAGACCGCGGACGGTGGCATCCCGGCGCACCCGGTGGCCAGAATAGAGCAGGCGGAGCTGATCACGTAGGATGAGGAATAGAGTTCGAAAACCCGTGGTAAGGAATATCGCTTGGAGCAATCTGATCAGCACCTTGGGCCGTAAGTAAAAGCGCCGGTTGGCCCGGCGAACCGCCGCCTTGATCTCATCCCGGGATAAATAGGGATATTCAACCACCGCTGAGGCATTTTGGTCAAATTCTTCATAATGCGCCGCCTTCAAGTAGCCGTGCTCTACGCAATATTGATAAAATTCCGTGCCGGGATAAGGCGCGGCGATATCGAACTTGGCTATTTTTAGAGGAAGGGAGAGGGCGAAATTGATGGTTTTCTCCAGTTTTTCTTTGGTCTCGTTGGGAAACCCGAGGACAAAATATCCCCAGGCCTCGATTCCCGCAGCGTCGATCATTCCGACCACTGACGCCGCTTCTGCCGTGGTAGCTTGCTTCTTAATCGTCTTAAGGATCTCGTCGTCCCCGGATTCGATGCCGATGGCGATCATCCAACAGCCGGCACGTTTCATCTTATGGACCAGTTCGGGTTTCTCATAGAGATTTTTAATATGGGTGTTGCAGGCCCAGCGAAAGGGGGTGCCGGCCTCAATGAGACTGTCGCAGAGTTCTTCCACGAGGTTTTGGTCCAGGGTAAAGGTATCTGCGTGAAACAGAATGGTATCTACTCCCAGAGAGTGAACGTATAGGGCCTCCCGGGCAATGGCCATCCCGTTCCGCCGACGGTATTTCCATTGCCACATAACCGCCTGGCGGCAGAAGATACACCGGTAGGCACAGCCTCGAGAAGCTTCTACAAAGGTATAATGCCCGAAGTAAGGCGACCAGTATTTCTCTAAAGGCAAAAGATCGTGCCGGGGCCAGGGCAAGCTGTCCAGATCGTCGATGAAGGGACGCTGCTCGGTAATTACCGGGGTTTGAGCCCCGCCCGGGATGATGCGAGCGGGCACGAAGGCCAGGCCCTTAATTTTCTTAAGTCTTTTTTCTGAGGGGGCGCTCTCTTGTTTTAATACTTCCAGCAATTCTTTCAGGGTATCTTCGGCTTCGTGGCGAATGATGAAATCCAGGCCTTCGGCTTCTCGCAAGGAACGCTCGGGGGCATTCGTCAGGTGCGGCCCCATACCGACTGTAATGGCATGGGAGATGTCTTTGGCCCGCCTCAAGGCCCGCACATCATTACTATAGGTGACCGAAATAATATTACTGAAACAGAAGCCTGGACGGCACCTTCGTAATATCTCTTCAAACTGGGGCCAGGATATCTCTTCCGCAATGCAGTCCACGATGTCGACAGTCAACCCCAGCTTATTGGCTACTGCGGCCAAATAGGCCAGGGAAGTTTGCGGCCAGATCATGCGCTCCCATGAAGATCGCCCATGGCGGTTGATGTCCCGGATGTAAATAAACCCATCCGGGGAAGGCGGATTGACGAATAAGACATCCACCTTCTGGTCATGCCTGCGAATCATAGCCACTTCTCCGATTTTTCCGGCCCCTTGTCTCTGCCGCCAGTGCGGGGGTCTATAAGGCAATTTGCCGGTAATAAAGACCCGGATAACAGCCCCAGGTCTATCGCAATCTTTTATCAATAAGGTCAGCCAGCATCCCGACTACGAGGAGTTCAAAACCACAGATAAAGGTGATGATAATGGTTACCAGAAAGGCTCGGCCAAAGGCTACCCTGATGGCAAAGAGCGATAGGCTCAGGGCGAAGAAGAACAGGCTGGCCGGGATGAATATGCGCAAGGGGTTGACATAGAGGATGGTTCTTAAAATTAGTTGGAGGAAGTTAAGAGTATCCCTGAGTGGCCTGATCTTGGACTTCCCCTTTCTCTTGAAGTAGTTAATGGGGAGGTACTTGGTTCGATAGCCTTTATGGAAGGCAATGATGGTCAGGGTGCTGGTAAAAGAGAAACCATCTGGTAGCATATGGAACCAGTTTTGGGCGATCTCCTTGCGAAAGACCCGGAACCCCGAATTAAGATCGGGAATGCGCCGGTTGGAGAGGAACTCAGCCAGTTTGGTCAAGATGAATTTTGCCGGCAACGAAAAAAAGAGTTGTGAACCTCGGCCCCCACCCGACTGCCTACCACCATGTCAAAATCTTCAGATAGCTTAATTAGTTGGTGAATCTCTTGGATTGGATAGGTCTGGTCTGCGTCGATGATCAGCACCTTATCGAAGCTGCCGGCCACGATGCCGGTCTTGAGGGCGGCGCCATAGCCCAGATTTTCTTCATGTTCGATGATAACAAGGTTTTGAAACCGGAGTTGCAGATCATGAAGAATTTTTGAAGTGCTATCCGTGGACCCATCGTTTACTACAATCAATTCAAAGGGTATTGCGATTTTTATTAAGTGCTCATCAATCGCCTCCAAAGTGGTAGCAATGGACCATTCTTCGTTAAAAACCGGAATAATGATTGAAACCCCTTTTTCTCTTGTTCCGTTTGTTTGGCAATCTTTGCCGGATTCGATCTTTTTCATCAAAGAGATATCCCTTTGTTAAGGTTAGAGGTTGTCATCATTAAGATCTCTTTTAATATAACCCTAAAGTGAACGATTTATTACTTGCAAGTTATTTTTAAGTATGGTAACATATTGATATTATAGGTTAATATGTTCTTCCCCTTTTGCTCAGCCAAACCCAATAGGTGAAAGGTTGTCGCAAGCGCTACTATGGCTGGTAGAAATGAAAAAGGCAACGTTATTGATGGAGTTGAAGCAACCTCTGACACCTTGACCTCCCGGGGCGGGCTGAGCCTTTTGGTCCGATATCTCCGAAACATCGCAATTTATCCGGTCTTGGAACGTCTTTTCGGCTCTATACGCAAAAACGCCAAGGGGCAGCCGGTGTCGGAGGTTTTCAAGCAGGTTTTTTGCTTCTTGTTCAACGAACTCATCCATAGGTTTTTCTTCGCTAAATAGCGGCATGGGGGTGT
>DZCR01000105.1 GCA_022736495.1 Desulfobacca acetoxidans | reverse complement strand
TTTTAAAAAGAAGTGACTTCACTGCCGCTATTTAATCTTTTTAAATACTGAAATAAGAGGAACGGACCACGGACTCTATCCCCTGGTTGCACCACCTACCCCTTCCAACTGCGATACAATGTTTTCAAACTGTTACCAAGACAGGTTAAGGGAGGGGCGATCGAAAAGCCATCAAGCCTGCTTTCCAGCCTCGCCTCCCTTACTAAGGTCCAAACCCGGTTTGGTAAGATTCGGGGTCGGGGGTTCGCTCTCGCCCTTTTCCAACAAGGCCCGCCGGCGATAATATATAATGGTGCTGATGGGCCCCGAGGCCACATAAGCTGCCATGAGCAAAAATCCCATGATCGTAGGCGCGGTGGCCACCACCACAAAGATGAGTACTGCAGCCACTAAGGAATGGAAGGGATGTCGCTGGAAGAGGTCCATCTTCTTGAAACTTACATACTTGACATTGCTCACCATCAGAAACGACAGCAGGTAAATCATCGCCAGGATGTAAACATGTCGCTCCGGCGCCCATTCGCCGATCTCGTAGTAAAAGATGATGGCCGTGGCGATCATGGTGGCCGCGGCCGGGATGGGCAGGCCGTTGAAATAGCGGGGGTCCATGGAACCCTGCTGGACGTTGAAGCGGGCCAGTCTTAAGGCCCCGCAAACCACAAAGAGAAAGGCGGCCACCCAACCGAATTGCTGGAAGGGCTTCAGGGCCCAGAGGTAGACCAGAAGGCCGGGGGCCACCCCAAAGGACACCAGGTCGGCCAGGGAGTCGTATTGCACCCCGAAGTCGGAGGTGCTTTGGGTCATCCGGGCCACGCGGCCGTCCAGGCCATCCAGGACCAGTGAGACCAGGATGGCGATGGCGGCCGAATGAAACCGGCCGCCTATGGCGGCAATAATAGCGTAAAATCCTGCAAAGAGGCTGGCGGTGGTGATCAGGTTAGGCAGCAGGTAAACGCCCCGGAAGCGCCGTTTGTCTTTCTTTTTACGTCTGCGGCGGAAACTCATGCCCATCTCCCTATGATGCTGCTCCCGGCTTTAACCCGGTCTCCCACCTTCACCTGAATGTCGGCCTCCCGCGGCAGATAAACATCCACCCGGGAGCCGAAGCAAATCATGCCAAACCGTTCGCCCCGGGCCAATTGCTGCCCGGATTTGACAAACGGGATAATCCTGCGGGCCAGGAGGCCGGCGATCTGGACCACCAGCACCTGCCGCCCGGCCTCGGTCTTGAGGACCATGGCGTGCTGTTCGTTGCGCAGGGCTGCGTCTTGGCGAAACGCGGCCTTGTATTCCCCCGGCCGGTGCTGCATTTTACTGACCGTGGCCGCCACCGGGGAGCGGTTCACATGCACGTCAAAGACGTTCATGAAGATGGCGACGCGCCGCGCCGAACCCTTCAGAAACTCGTTTTCCTGGACCTCGTCCACCTCCACCACTTTGCCGTCCGCGGGTGAGACGATGGTCTCGGGCCCGCCGGGAATCCTCCGCTCCGGGTCCCGGAAAAAATAGAGGAAAAAACCGCTGGCCAGACAGCCCAAGACCGTAAGCCAGGGCCAGTGACCGATCACCCCCAGAAAGATCAGCACCACCCCGGCCAGAATCAGAGGATAGCCCTGGGGCACAATCGGGCCGCGCTTCCTATCAGAGGCTGCTGACATCTTTTCCCGGTCCCCATCCCGTCCGGGAACCCACTTGTCGGCAAAGCGCCGCTTTACCGGTCTTATGGTGCATTATAACGAAAATTGCCATTTATTACAGTATATTCCCCGCCGGTGCCTGGGACAAATTTGGGTTTTCAAACAGAAACATTGATTTAGATGGTACTTTTACCTTTTCCCCTTTTCGCCCCGATCTGTCCTTCCTTTTTCGCCCTATTTTTTCAACCAGCCCATCATGGACCGGAGCTTCTTGCCCACCTCTTCGATGGGGTGCTCGGCCTCCTGGCGCCGCAGGGCGTTGAAGACCGGACGCCGGGCCTGGTTTTCCAGGATCCACTCCTTGGCGAACTCGCCGGTCTGCACCTCATAGAGGATTTGGCGCATCTCGTCCCGGGTCTCTTCGGTGATGATGCGCGGCCCCCGGGTGTAGTCGCCGTACTCCGCCGTGTCGGACACGGAATAGCGCATATATTCCAGGCCGCCCTGGTAAAACAGGTCCACAATGAGTTTCAGTTCATGGAAACACTCGAAATAGGCGATCTCCGGGGCGTAACCCGCCTCCACCAGGGTGTCGAACCCGGCCTTGACCAGCTCAGAGACCCCGCCGCAGAGCACGGCCTGCTCCCCGAAGAGGTCGGTTTCGGTCTCTTCGGCAAAGGAGGTTTCGAGCACGCCGGCCCGGGTGGCGCCGATGCCCTTGGCGTAGGCCAGGGCCGTGGCCAGGGCTTTACCTGAAGCATCCTGCTCCACCGCCACCAGGCAGGGAACCCCGGCGCCTTTCTCGTATTCACTCCGCACCAAATGGCCGGGGCCTTTGGGGGCCACCATGATCACGTCCACCTTGGGGTCCGGCACAATCTGGCCGTAATGAATGTTGAAGCCGTGGGAAAAAAGCAGGGTCTTGCCGAGGCCCATGTGGGGCTTCAGGTCATTCTCATAGAGTGCAGCCTGTACATGGTCCTGGGTCAGAATCTGCACCACCTGGGCCTGAGCCGCAGCGTCCGCCGCGGACACCGGCTTAAAGCCGTATTTTTCCGCCAGTTCATAGTTGGCAGTCCCTTGCACTTCGGAGACCAGCACGTCCACGCCGCTGTCCCTGAGGTTGAGGGCCTGGGCGTGGCCCTGGGAGCCAAACCCGATGATGGCCACCTTTTTGCCTTTGAGCACCCCTAAATCCGCGTCTGCATCGTAGTACATTTTCATAATTGATTCTTTCCCCTTATGTAGGGCAGGCACCGCCCGCCTTAAAGATTTATAACGTTTGCCAAAAGTTCTTCCTGGCAACGACTATATTTTAATCTTTTAGCAATTGCCGGGCAGTGCCCGCCCCGCATCTGCTCATGATCTTGGCGTCCAGCCGACTGTTGTTAAAAATTAAGAATCCTGTCAGCTTGGCGCATGTGCTCCGCTAGAAATTTCATGTTACCCAGTTTGATCCGTTCCGTGGCATCCAGCCCGTGGATCGCCAGGCACTTCCCTCACGCGGCCATGACGCCTTCACTCAGAGTAAACAGTTTGGCCTGTTCAGCGATGGGAAATTGCTGGCTGTCCCCCTGAAATAAATCAACCCCCGGTCCATTCAAAAAAATGGTGACTTCATCCCCCTCATTCAGCAGAAAATTGCCCAGCCTGACGGCATTCCACTTAATTTCCGGATCAGTGCTGGATAATATCATGAGCACCTTCATAACAATTCCTCCGCTTTTCGTTCAAAAGTAACGGAATGAGGAAAACTTTCGTAAGCGGCTCCCCGCCAATCATGGCGCAGGAGACGTCCTTTAGGAAATTCTTACTCCTTTTTGCTCCGCTGGATAGCCAGGGTGCCGCTGCGCACCACTTCCTGAATGCCATGCAGTTTTAAGAGGCCCAGCACGGCTTCGATCTTCTCGTGGTTCCCCGTGATCTCCAGGGTGTAGGTGGTGGCGCTGACATCCACCACCCGGCAGCGGAAAATATCCGCGATCCGCAAGACCTCGGCCCGGGATTTATCTTCGGCCTTGACCCGGACCAAGGCCATTTCCCGCTCCACGTGCGGCAATTCGCTTAGATCCGTCACTTTGATGACGTTGATGAGCTTGTGGAGCTGCTTGATGATTTGCTCGATGATCTGCGATTCGCCCATAGACACCAAAGTGATGCGGGAGACTGCCGGGTCCATGGTTTCAGCCACGCACAGACTCTCGATATTATAGCCCCGGCCAGAAAACAGACCGGTCACCCGGGAGAGCACCCCAGGAGTATTGTCCACCTCCACTGCAATGGTATGACGCGGTTCCATCTCCCCCCTCCTTAAGCCAATAACATTTCGTGCATGGCCTTGCCAGCCGGCACCATGGGCATGACGCACTCTTCCGGTTCCACCCTGAAGTCCATGATCACCGGCCGTGGAGTATTGAGGGCCTCTTGGATCACCGGCACCACTTCCTCGGGCTTGGTTGCCCGTAACCCTACCGCGCCATAAGCCTCGGCCAGCTTAACAAAATCGGGGGCCGTCATGGGGGTGGCGCTGTAGCGCCGGTCGTAAAAGAGTTGCTGCCACTGGCGCACCATGCCCAGGAAGGTGTTGTTCAAGATGGCAATCTTCACCGGCAGGTCGTTGTCCACCACCGTGATCAACTCCTGGATGTTCATCTGGATACTGCCGTCGCCGGCGATATCGATGACCGTGGCCTCGGGCCGGGCCACCTGGACCCCCATAGCCGCCGGAAAGCCATAGCCCATGACCCCTAATCCGCCGGAAGTCATCAGTTGCCGGGGGCGCTTGAATTTATAGAACTGCGCGGCCCACATCTGGTTCTGCCCCACCTCGGTGGTGATATAGGCCTCGCCTTTGGTCAATTCATAGAGCTTCTCCACCACGAACTGGGGTTTAATAACCGTGTCGCTCCAAACATAGGTCAGGGGGTGCTCTTTTTCCCAGGTATTCACGGTGTCCAGCCAGGACCGGCGCAGTCCTGGCCAATTCTGGGACGTCATAGTCGCCAGCAGGTCATTAAGCTGCTTCAGCGTATCCTTGCAATCGCCCACGATGGGGACATCCACCGCCACGTTCTTACTGATGGAACTGGGGTCGATGTCGATGTGCACAATCTTGGCGTGGGGCGCAAAATCCGACAGCTTCCCCGTCACCCGGTCATCGAAACGGGCTCCCACCGCAATAAGCACATCGGCCTTGGACACCGCCATATTGGCGCAATAGGTGCCATGCATGCCCAGCATGCCCATCCATAGGGGGTTATCGCCCGGAAAGCCGCCAAGGCCCATGAGGGTGCTGGTCACCGGTATCTGCAGGGTTTCGGCGAACTTGAGCAGTTCATTGGACGAATTGGACAGAATGATGCCGCCCCCGGTGTACAGCACCGGCTTTTTGGCGGCCAGGATCATCTCCAAAGCCCGTTTTACCTGCCGGGGATTGGCATGATAGGTCGGGTTGTAACTCTTGATCTTAATAGCCTCCGGAAACTTGGGGACCGTACTGGCCTGAATGACGTCTTTGGGCAGGTCCACCAACACCGGCCCTGGCCGCCCGGAGCGGGCGATATGAAAGGCTTCGTGGACGGTGTGGGCCAGGTCCTTGACGTGCTTCACCAGGTAATTGTGCTTGGTGCAGGGCCGGGTAATGCCTACGATATCCACCTCTTGAAAGGCATCATTGCCGATCAGGGCGGTGGGCACCTGGCCGGTGAACACCACGATAGGAATAGAGTCCATGTAGGCCGAGGCAATGCCCGTCACCGTGTTGGTGGCGCCGGGGCCGGAGGTGACCAGGGCCACTCCTACCTGCGACGAGGCCCGGGCATAGCCGTCGGCGGCGTGAGCCGCGGCCTGTTCGTGGCGCACCAGGATATGCCTGATATCCGGATGCCGCGTTAGTTCATCATAAATATCGAGAACCACACCGCCGGGATAACCGAAGATGTGCTTGACGCCTTCCCGTTTCAAACATTCCAGAAATATCTGGGCCCCGTTCATTCTCATTGCACATTTTCCTTCTGGCGATGCTGCGCCAGGATCTGCTCGATCCGGTCGCGACCGGCCAGCTTCAATTTCTGCAACCGTTTGCGCTCCATGGTTTCCGCGGCCGTCAGGTACGGCCGGCGGTTAAATTCTTCCAAGAGTTTCTCATATTCCCGGTGTTCTCCTACGTACTTTTTCAACTCCGGGTCCCGATCCATTAACTGATCAATAAGTTCCTGGTCGTGTTTCTCCATGCTCTGCCCCCGACCATGATAGAGATTATTAAAAATCAAATATTAAAATAGTGTTAGATATTTGTCAATCATTGGCAGAATAAGAAATCCGGCTCAAATATGCTGGATTTTTGCCGCTGGTGCCCAAATTTCCCTCGGGAAAAATCCGCCTGGCCTCAGAGACCTAACCCAGGCCCAGCCATCCCTGCCCCCCAAAAAAAAAGCAGAACCGCAAGCGGCCCTGCCTGAAAGTTTCGGTAGTGGGGGACACGGGTTATGACCGCATCATCCTCCTTGGCCCCACCAGCCCCAAACCCAACAGGCCGGCCCCGACGCCTAACAATACGGCGCGGCCGGATACTCGAATGCGGGTTACAGGCTGGGCGGGATTTTTCATGAAAATTATTATATCTCAAACTAAAGGGAATTAGCAAGCTTTTAAACGCCGTATCCTAAAATACTTTCGCCGCCACCTCCATTTTTCCAGCAGCCTCAAACAAAATGATCGAGCGTTTGCCACAAGTTCTTTCCTCTTATCCCCTCTCCCCCCAGCGGTGGAGATCTAGGGTGAGGGGGGAGAAGTAAATACTTTTGGCAACAACTATAACTAGTTACCAACCTTAATTGCCAAGAGCCCGTCTCGTTCCCGCGTCAGGCGGTCTTGGGAGCCGGGGATGGCTCGGGCTCGCGGGAGAGCACCGGAAATGGGTGGCCTCGTTTGATCTCCCCCCCGATCCAGCAATGCTGCTTCTTCATGTTCGCTATGAGCTCTTGCCCCCGGATCAGCATCTCCCAGACTCGACGCCGGGGTGAACTGGCCGGCGGGCCCCCCTCCGCCAGCAATTTCTTGAAATAGGGATAGCTCTCAATCTGGTCGAAGAGATGACAGGCCTTGTTGAACAGGTCAGGATAGAAATAGGGCAAATCGTACTGATGTTCTTCCAGAAAGGCTAAGGCCTGCGCCAAACGCCGGCTGGGACCCGCCTTCTGCTGATTCTTCCCGGGCCGGGCCAGCTTTTCCAGAGGCTGCAGTTGCTGGACCTGGTTTAAGTAGGCCAGGCGCTGCACCACTTCACGATGCAACTCCCGATGCTTGCTGAACGCGTCCCGGTGGTCCCGCTTCGAGATGTAGCTGTGCAGTAATTTATTGGCAGCCTCAAAGGTTTCCTGGCCATAAGCCCCCAGCCGCCGTTGGTTTTTGCTCAGCCAGGCCGACAAAAACTTGAGGCGCTCCTCGTGGGTCTTGGTGGACGTGACGAGCTCACTACGCCGGTAGGTAATGGAACCGATATGCTCACCCCGGACGATATCGGTAAGCTCTTTTAAGGTGCGCTTGGTGTCCTTTAAGATATTGAGATTTCCCTCCCGGCCGCCGTGGCACGGATGGATGATTTCCTGACGCAGGATAGACAGGGCCCGGTCCTCCAGGACATTGTAGCGGTCGTACTTGTGCTGCTGGTAGGTCACTTTCAGGATCACTACCCGTCGCCTGGGGTCCACGTAAAAGCCCCCGTCCTTAAGATGCGGGTGGACCTCCGCCAGTCCCGGCGAAAGCTTGATGAGCGCCACCTTTTCCACCAGGGGGTAACGTTTCTGTTCGAACCCCGACAGGCTGGTGATGGTCCGGTCCGACGCGCCCAGCACCTTGATGAGATATTGCTCCTTGAGCCGGCTTAGTCGCCGGCCGAATAGCGCCGCGGAGGTCCTCCGTTCCGAGGCTATGGGAAAGCCGTACAGTTCCATGAGAAATTGATAGACGAATTCCCGTTCTCGTTCATAGGTGATGTTGTCCAACTTCTTAAATTTACCCAGCCTGCGCCCCAGGGCCTTGAGTTCGGTGTCCAGGTCCGAGGGAAAGGAGCCATAGACTCCCAGGAGGCGAAAATCCCCCGCCGGATCCCGGGCAATGACGTGGGCCCGATCCATATGAAAGATAAACGGCAACAATTCCTCATAGTGCGCCATCTCGGTGATATCTCCGGAGCCTAACTGCTGCTTGAACAGCGGCCTCAGATCCCGGTCCAGGTGGGGGGTAATCTTGTCGAGATTCTCCCGGATAGCCCGGCGCTTGCCGTCTTCCGGGGGATGGAGGACATCAAACTGAAAAATTTCCTCCTGATAAGAGAGGGGGCGGTTGAAGGCCACCATGCTGAAGCTGGGCAGATGCTTGTATTCCGAGAAATTTTTTTCAAAGGACGGCAAGAGTTCCCGGGGCTCGATGAGGGGATAGGCGGTGTTGTAGGGGGCCAGCAATCCCTGGCGGATATGGGTGTATTCCAGAAAGTCCTTGAGAAGATTGCGATCCCGGATGGCGACGGCGCCCTCATGATAAGCCTCCAGGGGCTGGCCATCCAGGAGCACATCGCCGAAGAATTCCCGGGTATCCGTCATCTACCCTGCCATAATTTTGATATGCACCTTACGGGTCCGGGGCCCGTCGAATTCGCAGAGATAGACCCCCTGCCAGGTGCCCAGAAGCAGATTGCCATGGTGCACCAGGACCGTGAGGTCGGGGCCCATGAGGGACGCTTTGATGTGCGCCGGAGAGTTGCCTTCGCCATGGCGGTAGGCCTCCCGGTCGCTGATGGTCTTATTCAAAACCATGAGGATGTCGGCCTGGACGCTGGGATCGGCGTTCTCGTTAATGGTCAGGCCCGCCGTGGTGTGGGCCACAAAGATGTGGCAGACGCCTTCCGCGACCCCCCCGGCGCGCACCACCTCCTGAATCTTGCCGGTGATATCCACCATTTCGGTGTGGCTCCCCGTCCTCACGCTCAAGCTTTCAATCATGGTTACCTCCGGATGAGGAGACCTTCACCGGGTGGGGCCACTAGCCCCGACGGCGCGCCTGGTTCTTGGGGCTGCTGGGGTTGTTGGGCTTCCCAGGCCAGGTGCAGAGTCAACTGCACGAAACCCTTCAGCAAGGGGTTTTCTCCGGTGAGCGGGCTCCGGTCCGGAACGGCCAGATCGGCCGCCGCAGCCTGAGCCACCTGGGAATCTTCCTCCCGTTTCAGCAAATGCAGGTAATAGGCCATGGTCCGCAGGCGCCGGCCCCAATCGGCCCGGGTCCCAGGCGGGTACAGGGCCTGGGTGGCTTCATCCAACACTGCGTCAATCCGCACCTGCTTTTGCTGATCCGACAAAACCAGGGGGCTATCCTGGACCTCCTGAAGTTTGCTCAACCAAGGGGCAATCTCTTCCGGCCCCGGCAGCCATGAATGGAACAGGGGATCCATGGCCAGTCTCCGGGCCTCCTCCAGGAGCCGGGGCTGCTCCTGGGGATTGACGGCCGGCAGCGCCGAGTCCAAATCCGGGGCGGCCTCCGGGCCGCCCCAGTTCTGAAAAATCTTTTCCCGCAAGGCCCCGTACTGGGAGGCCCCGGGAGAATCGGGGTGGGCCGTATAGGCCGCTTCCAGCCTCGCGACCGCAAATGCCGGGGGCGGGGATAACAAATCCTTAAACCCCTGCTCGTGGAAATGCTCCCAGAATTCTCCCTGCTGCTTGCGCTTCAGATTCAACAGCACACATTCCCGGAAGCCTTCCCGGTCATTGATGAGGGAGACCAGCAAGTTGCCGCGCAAAATCTCCGGCGGGCCTTCCAGAATGACGTAGCTTTCGCCGTTGCCGAAGATCGGGGTCACAAAGGCCGCGGCGGTTCCGGGCCGTGGCGCCCCAACGCTTATCGCTTCTTTGGGCAGAAGGTCTTCCGGGACCGCCACTCCCCGGGTCTTGAGCAGGTGCAGGGTCTTTTTCAGGGCCTTGCGCCGGTCCTTGTCCCGGGCTTTGCCAAAAAGTACGGCCAGCAGAGCCGGCATGGCCGGATGGCTCAGAGCCCCCAACGCCGCCATCAGGCGGATATCCCATTGGGCGTCCTGGGGATCAGGGGTAAGCTGCTCGGCAAGCGCGGCCAGATCGGCCCCGGACTCTAAAGCCGCGACAACCCCGGCCACCTGACCGGCCAGCCGGGCTTCAGCCTCAGGGGCGAGAGGCGTCACCACCCCGGCCCGGCCCTTGCCCTGTTTCCGTCGTTCCATTATGGCCTTGCCGGAGGCCCCGACTCGATGGCCACTTCGTCGGAACGCCCCATCTCACTCAGATAGACGTTGACCCGTTGTTCCGGGGGTAACTCCAGGATTCGCCCGACGTAATCCGGCTGGATGGGGAGCTCCCGTCCCCCCCGATCCACCAGCACCGCCAACTCGATGCGCCGGGGCCGCCCGTAGTCGATGAGCGCGTCCAAAGCCGCCCGGATGGTGCGCCCGGTGAACAGGACATCGTCCACCAGCACCACTTCCTGGTCGTCAATGGAGCCCGGCAGTTCGGTCTTGCCCACCAGGGGTTTGTGGCTGAGCTGGGTCCAATCGTCCCGGTAGAGCGTGATATCCAGAACTCCCACCCGCACCGGCCGTGCTGTCCGTCGGGTAATGCTGGCGGCCAGCCGTTGGGCCAAAAAGGCCCCGCCGGTCCTGATCCCTACCAGCACCAAGGCGTCCTGGTTCTGGTGCTGCGCCATGATCTCATCGGTAAGGCGCTCCAGGGTCTGCTTCAGTTCCCGGGCGGGCATGGCTGAGGTCTTGGTTTTAGGCATGAAATTTCCGCTTTCCCCTTGTTCCAAACCAGGCGGCATCGCCGCGGACGGTGACAGATTTTCCTTAACAACTGCAACTAGCTTAAATTTTTACCATGATTTCTGCAAGAAGACAAGGTTAGTTGGCCGGGACCTGATCCCTTATTGGCGGCAAAGTCAATCGGAGATATAATACGCCGACAAGTAACTGATTAATTTCTCAAGGCGGATTCATATCTTGCCCGCTCCCAACCCCAATCCATTGATGCCCCTGGAAGAAGCCCGCGGGCTCTTGAACCTTGATCTCAAGGCCACCAGAAAGGAGGTCAAGAGCGCCTACCGCCGGGCGGCCCGCCGCTGGCATCCTGACCGGGCCCCGGCCGGCGAAGAAGCCAACTACCGCGCCCGCATGCAGCAGGTTAACGCGGCCTACCAGCGGATTGTCCAATTCATTGAGAGTTATCGTTACAACCTGGTGGAGAGCGCCGGCCCTGAAGACCTGCAGAAATGGTGGGCCGACCGTTTTTATACCGGAGTCTGGAGCCCGCCGCCCCCGAAAGACCCGGACGAAGATAACGACTGATGCCAGCCCGTCTGTTCCTCATAATTTTTATCTTGCTGCACGTAATCATGGCGCCGCCACCGGGGGCCGCCGCCACTCTGCCGGACCAGCGGGAAGATTTGCACTACCGGCTGAGCCTGGGTCCCTGGTCAGATGTGGCCAGGGTTCATCTGGTCCTGAAAGAGTCCAAACCGGGACATTATCAGGCGGAGTTTTTCGGGGCCGCTCAGGGGATGTGGCGGTTGTTAAGCCGCTGGCTGCCCGAAAGATACACCACCGAGATGGTCTATCGGGATGGCCGCTTGGCGCCCCTGCTCTATCGGGAAGAATTTATGGACAAGGGACAGCACTGGGTCAAGGAGTACCGCTTCGACTACGAGCACCAGCGCCTGACTCTTCGGCGCCAGATCGACGGCGGCGAGTGGATCAAGAAATGGGAAGTCCCCCTGACCGCACCGGTATACGATCTTTTATCCCTGGCATACAATGTCAGGATAGGGGCCTTGGGGCCTTTGCCGGGAGGCTCTAACCTGCGGGTTTTGGTTCTGGCTCCCAAACCCCAAGAACTCGTCTTTCGCATCGGCGCTTTAACCGGCCAGGGCCGCAAGGTGATGGTGAACTCCCGCCCGCCGCACTCCGACGCCGAAGACCAGTATTTCATCGATCTCAACCCCCACGGAGTGCCCATCCTGGCCTGGACCCGGGTAACCTTCTTCGGCAAACTGGCGGGACACTTGCTGAACCCCGGCGAGATTAAGCAAGATTTGCTGGGAGCCCTGGGGCTGCATAATTGAGTTGACCTTAAGCCCTTAACGCTATGGCGCATGAATGGTATTGACCGGGATTTGAGCTGATACATCATAAACCGAGACCAGATTAGACCTGACCCTTGGGATAAAACTTTAAATGTCGCCTGTGTCTTAGATCGAGCTAACATATCCATATCAACCCACTTTAATGGATTTTATAAGGGTGAATAGAAGCAGAAACCGACAATCACTCGAGCCTCTTGCAAAATTCATAAAAATTGCCGGATGTAATAGTCAATAGCAAGATA
>DZCR01000104.1:6119-12277 GCA_022736495.1 Desulfobacca acetoxidans | reverse complement strand
TCTCTTTTTCCCGGAACAGACCCCTTTAAAAATCGTATTTCAGGCCGATGGACCAGGCCTTGTTTTCCATATCCAGGCCCGAGGTCAGGCTGAATTGAGTATTGAGGATGTTCAGGGTGGCATTCTGGTTGTACCGGTGGGCCGCGGTCATGGACCCGTAGATATTCCCGGCGTAGAACCCGGTTTCCACAAGGCCGATCACCCCTCCCAGGGCTTCGTTTCCCTGGTCAAAGGCCTCGTAGGCGGCCACCATGAGGCCGGTATTCAATAAAAAGGAAACCAGGGCATCCTGGTAGCGTTCGCAATAGAGAAAGCCTGCGCCGGGGACCACGGCCAGGAGGCCGGCCAGGGTTGGGTTTTTCCGGGGGGCGGCCAGGACCTTTTCAAGGGTGTCTGCCCGGTCCTGCGCCATATACTGCGTTGACCCCTTTGGGGATATTTTCAAAAGATTTTCCCGTGCATCCTCAAGGTCCTTCAGGTCGATGCCCCGGGAGGACTGCACATCCAGGTCCGCCAGCATGGAATGGGCCCGGTCCCTGGCGGCCCCGTCCCCGGTCAATTTCAGATAATTCTGCAAGACGATCCGGGCATAGCCGAGGTTGCCCATGCCCATGAAGGCCTTGCTCTGCATGAAATAGCCCTCTTCCTTAAAAACCGAGTTCCCTTCCGCCAGGATGATGTCATTGAAGGCCCCGGCGGCTTCGCGGAACCGTTTCAACTGATACAGGCCCATGGCGCCCATGAATCCGGCCTCCCCGGCCCGCCTGTCCCCGGGGAAAAAATGGGCAAAGCGCTTGAATTCTACGACAGCGGTTTCATAGTCTTTTTTCTGATAGCACTGGAGGGCATAGTCGAACTGCATGTCCGGACTGATGACCAGATCCTTGCCAAAGGCGTTGGGACCGGCGGCCGGCAACTGCAGCGCAAGGATGAGGATCAGACAGAGGTTTTTTATTTTACCCACAAGGTTATTCCTGTTTTGTTTCCGGTTTTTCAAACCACCAGAAATCATTGGCTTCCACCGGGTCGTGATATAGATTTTCCCCATGGACCGTCACCACGGGAGTGATTTTTTTGATATCCCGGCCGCACCGCACAATACGGTCGCAGGCCATGATCCACCCGATGACCGGGCCGTGCTTTTTGACGGCCTCGGCCGCATAGGCGGAGCAGGAAGGGTTCATGGGGCATCGGTCCCCGTCCACGGCCGAAATATGGTCCTGGTAAAATTGAATCAGGGGATGGGCCGTTTCCTCCGCCGGTGCTGTGCCTGGAAAAGCCGTACCGAGGAGGACCAGGGCCGGGAAGATCCATTTTCTATTCCTGGGTGACACGCAGCACCTCCCGGATGGAGGTGATTCCGTCCATGACCTTTTTCATGCCGTCCCGCCGGAGGCTGATCATGCCCTTTTTCAGGGCCGCCTCCCTGATCCGGTTGGCGTCCGAGGTCTGGAGAATCAGGGTTTTCAATTCATCATCCAGGGCCAGGATCTCCACAATGGCCTGCCGTCCCGAATAACCGGTATCAAAGCATCCGGCACACCCCTTGGGCTTGAACACCTGTTGGCCGATCAGCTCCTCTCCCATGCCGTTCAGGCTTTTGATATCCGGTTCGCCCAGGTGATATGCCTCTTTGCAGCGGGGGCAGAGGACCCTGACCAGCCTCTGGGCGATGATGTGGTTGACCGATGAGGAAATCAGATAGGGCTCCACCCCCAGGTCCACCAGTCGCGTGACCGCACCCGGGGCATCGTTGGTGTGCAGGGTAGAAAACACCAGGTGTCCGGTCAGGGCCGACTGGATTGCGATTTCCGCCGTTTCCACGTCCCGGATCTCACCGATGAGGATAATGTCCGGGTCCTGCCGGACAATGGACCGCAATCCCTTTGCAAAGGTCACCCCGGTTTTCTGGTTCACCTGAATCTGGCCGATGCCCTGTAAATTATATTCCACTGGGTCTTCAATGGTGATAATGGTTTTGTCCGGGGTATTGATTTCCGAAAGCCCGGCGTAGAGGGTGGTGGTTTTACCGCTTCCCGTGGGGCCGGTGACCAGGACGATCCCGTGGTTCTGCCGGATGATCCGGCGGAACAGGGCCTCGTTTTCCTGTGAGAATCCGAATTCGGCAATGCTCATAAAGGACCCGGATTTGTTTAAAAGCCGCATGACCAGGCGCTCGCCATAGGTGGTCGGCACCGTTGAAATCCGGAGGTCGATTTCCTGGTTCCCGAGCCGGACCTGGGCCCGGCCGTCCTGGGGCACTCTTTTTTCAGCAATATTCATCTTGGCCATGACCTTGATGCGGGAGACCAGGGCCGACTGAAACAGCTTGGGGGGGGTCATCATTTCGTAGACAATGCCGTCGATGCGGTACCGGACCTTGAGCACCTCCTGGAAGGGCTCGATATGGATATCGCTGGCCCCGGCCTTGGCCGCCTTGGAAATCATCTGGTTGACCAGGCGGATGACCGGGGCGTCCCCGGCATCATCCAGGAGATCGGCGGTTTCCTCCATATCCTCGATGACCAGGGAATCATTTTCTTCCATATCATCGACCAGTTGCTGGACATTGCCGTCGGTATGGTCATAGAGCATATTGATCAGCAAAAGGATCTGGTTTTTCGGAGCCAGCACCGGGGAATAGGCCTTTATCCCCGCCAGCCTTGCCGTCTCATCCGCAACGGTTAAATCCGACGGATCATTCACAGCGATCATGCCTTTTTGCCCGTCTTTGATCACGGGCGCCACAGAATAGGTTTTTAAGAATTTCCTGGAAATGATCCGGGTGAACTCATGGTTCAGATGATCCATGGGCAGCTCTTCCATGAAAGGAATTCCGTAGAGAAGGCCCAGGGCCTTGAGGGCCTGGGGTTCGGACACCAGCCGGGTATCGCAGACCGGTTCCAGGAATTTTTTCCTGTCCTTGGCGTAAACGGCCCTGATCCGGTCTTTATTCTCGCTGGTCAGCGGCGCCTCTTTTGAAAGCAGATCCAAAAAACGCTCAATCATGGGCCGACCTTTCCCGTTTCCGGCAGCAGGCCCTTGACCGGCGCTTTGTCCTTATATAATTTGATTTCTTCTTTTCCGAGCTGTTGGATGTCCTCATTTTTTTTATCATAAATGGTTTTGGCCTCCAGGGGGCTTTTCACCACGGTGGGGGTTAAAAACACATAGAGATTGGTTTTTTCACTGCCGGTGGATTCATCCCTAAATGCATATCCCAGAAAAGGAATATCTCCCAGGCAAGGCATCTTTCCCACCGATTTGGTCAGGCTTTCATCGATGAGCCCGCCGATCACCACGGTGTTGGCGTCTTCAACAATGATATTGGTTTCAATGAGCCGTTTCAGGGTGGTGGGGCGGTCTGCGCTGGTCTGGTTTGCCGAATCCAGTTTGGTGACTTCCTGGAACACGGCCAGCCGGACCAGCCTGTCCTTGCTGATGGACGGGGTTATTTTCAGGGTGATGCCCACATCCTTGTATTCAAAGGAATTATAGGTTGCCGTCCCTGATTCGGCCGCCGACCGGGTCTGGAAGGGCACATTCTTGCCCACGGTAATGGTGGCCACCTGGTTTTCCGTGGTCAGGATCTGGGGGGTGGACAGGATCTGTACGGTTTTATCACTCTGGTAGGCCTTAATCACGGCCTGGAGGGAGGGGAAGGTGACGCCGCCGATACTCAGGCTTTTACCCAGGACCCCCACGGAAAATCCCTTGGGCAAAGTCCCCCCGGCAGCGGAAGAGGAATCGGTAAAGCCGGAATCCCCGGTGGCCCCGAACCCGCCCAGGATCACGCCGGAATTGCCGTTATAGCCTTCCGATACCCGCCATTCCGTTCCGAAACTGAGGCCCTTGTCGGCATTCACCTCCATGATGAGGCATTCGATATACACCATGGCCCTGGGGGTATCCAGTTTTTTAATCACTTCTTCAAGGATGGGGTAATCCTCCTTGTCCGCAATAATGAGAAGGCTGTTGGTGGCCTTGTCGGCCGTGATTTTAATCTCATCGGAAAAGAGCGGGGTCTTCTTCTCGCCTTCGGCTTTTTTCTCGCCCTTGGTCGGCATTTCCTGGAGGACCTTGGCAAGGTCTTCGGCCGTTGCATGCTCCAGGGGATAGACCCGGACCCGCTCCTCTCCCGCAGGCACCTTCTTGTCCAGGATATCCACCAGTTGGCTGATCCGCCGGGTTTCCAGTTCCCCGGCCAGGAGAATCACGGAATTGGTTCTCTCGTCGGCCACAAATCTGACCATGAATTCAGCAGCCTTTTTGTTTTTGGCGTCTTTTTCCCGGGCATTGTAAATATCGGAAAGGTTTTTAACGAGCTTGACCGCATCAGCATGTTTTAAGGGCAATACGGAAATTTTCCGGCCAACGCTTTCGATATCAATGGTTTCGATGATTTTCAACAGGCGGTCGATGCTGGACAGGGTGGCCGTGGCAATCAGCATATTGGTATCCCCATAGGACAACAGGATATGGCCCTTGGGCACCAGCGGGGTCAACAGGGCTTTCAGTTCGTCGGAATTGGCGTATTGCAGGGGGATAATCCGGGTGACCAGTTTGTCCGCCGAGGTTTCCAGGCTTTCTGAAAGCCGGGTATCCAGATTATCCGACATGGCGTTGGCGGCCGGGACAATCTTGATGACGCTGCCCGATTCCACGGCGGCGAACCCATGGATATCCAGCACGGACTGAAACACCTTATAGGCATCCGGGATGGAAATTTTGGTCGGGGAAATAATGGTGACGTTTCCCTTAACCCTGCTGTCCACGACAAAATTTTTCTGGGTCAGTTTGCTGACAAATTTAATAAAGAGATTGATATCCACATTGTTGAAATCAAAGGAGACGAATTCGGGCTTATCTCCGGTGGATTCCAAAACCGGTTCGGCAAGGCAGACCGATACAAACAGCATGAGGGCCGTTCCCAGGCTCAAACAGGCCTGTATCCATTTCATCCATTTTCGGTTCTCCGACTCCATCCATGATCTTTTTTGCTTATTCATCATTGTCCTTATCTTTACCAGGTCCTGCCTGTCCGGTGGGTTCAGGGGCCTCTGCTTTTGAGGCCTTTTTTGCCGGGGCCGCTTCTGCCGGGGCCTCCGGTGCTTCCTTTTCCAATGCTTCATCCTCCTGGGAACCGGCGTCCTGCGGGGCGGACTCCGGGGCCTGAGGCTGAGCCGCCGGTCTTGCCGAGGCCCTGCCCGCCGGAAGGGCGGTTTCGACCGTCATGTCCAGGCGCTGCTCCTCTCCATTGTGTTCCAGGATGACATGGTCTTTGGACACAGCCTTGAGCAGGGCGCCCTGGATGGTATCGCCAACGGTGTAGAAGTCCTGTTTTTTTGTCTTTTTATCCTCAATCACGGCATGGACCTGGGGGAGGCCCGTCACCGTCCCCCTCAGCGTGAGCTGAAGCGATGTGGGCTTAACCGCTTCCGGTGTTTTGGCCGGGTTTTTTGCGGAAGGCCCTTTTGCGGCCGCATCGTCCGTCAGGACACGAAACAGGTTTCTGGAGCCGATGACGCTATACTGCCGGTTAAAAGAATCGGCGGGTTTCTTTTTATTGCCTGCCTCAAGGGCCGGGGGGGCTCCGGCCGCCTCCTGTGCCGGCGGGGCGCCCTCCATACCGATCCGCTGATAGGCGGACTCCACCACCAGGGCCGCAGCCAGGGTCAGGAGGATGAGATGGAGGAGGATGAACAGATATTTCATGGCTTACCTGAATCCTATCTCGGGATGACGGAGTGTGCCGGATATGCTGATGGGAATCCCCTTGCCCGGCGTATCCCGGAAAAGATCCCTCACCGGGGCCAGGGTGCTGAGTTTTGAAACAAAGGAAGGGCCGGGATTCAATTGGCCTTTCAACCGGATATCCAGGGGTTCCGCCGTCGACACCTCGCCTTCCAGGTCCAGGCTCATGAGCGGCCCCCGTGCCGAGCATTTTGTAAGGATCATCCGTTTATTATCCAGGGTAAATTCCAGTTCCACCCGGTTAAATTCCATTTTGGACAGGCCCAGTTTTTCAGCCTCGGGATTGCCCGGCAATTCAGTTGTAAAATTCAGCAATACCAGGCCGGCCCTGGATGAATTTTGGGTTTTAAGGTATTCGTACCGTCCTCCGGCATCAAAGGAGATCTTCATATTATATTGATCCG
>DZCR01000104.1:3965-6019 GCA_022736495.1 Desulfobacca acetoxidans | reverse complement strand
ATCAGGGTTTCGGCATCAAAGACCGCATCCAGCCGGTCCCCCTTTTTTCCGGTTTTGGACAGGGACAGGGAGGTGATCAACACCCCGTCCGGCGAGGTTTCAATCCGGTAAAGAAAGTCCATCAGGCCTTTCAGGTGGACTTCCTCTATCTTGACCTTGACCCTGGAAATGGTATAACCGGTTTTTTCCATATCCTGGGTGGAGGGTTTCATATAGGCCACATTTTTTTTAACCCCGCTTTTTTCCGCCTGGGTGTCCAGGAAAGAAAACAGGGTAAAGTCGCCGGGTCTTTTTTCCAGGATGCTTTTTTGCTGATCCAGGGCCAGGGAAAGGTCCTGGAAGGTTTTTTGAAGGGTTTTCATCTGACCCACGGCCTCATCCTGGGCTGCAATGGTTTTTTTCAGGGCCTCCTGCTTGTCCGTTGCCGGAAGATAGATAAATTGGGCGGCGCAGAAAATCACCAGGAAGACGGCACCGGCTGCCAGCATGGTCCTGTCCCGTCTGGATAACTCAGGCATTTTCATAATTCCACCATGAATTTAAAATCCACCCGGCCCATGTTCTTGCCGGCTGCGGCGCTGCTGATCTCCACCTTTTTAAACAGGGGGGATTTTTCAATGAGCCCCTTTAATTGATCCACGGTATTAAAATTTTCCGTGGTCCCGGTTAAGACCATCCGGTTATTCTCCAGCATCAGGGTGGACAATTCCGCATCAACGGATTTGGGAATCTGTTGTGAAAGCTCAAAGATGATCCTGACCGCATCTATCCCCTTATGGTTCACCAGGGGATCATCGGGATTCGGGGTCCCCTTGCTTTGCGCCGACTGTTTGACAAGGGATTGCATGAGCAGGAAAGGATCCGTGTTCCCGGCTTTTTTATCGGGAAAGGTCTGGGCAAAAATCGAGGCAATGATCTGCTTTCTCTGGTCCCTTGCTTTTTCAAGCCCATGGATCCGGCCGTAGATATTGGTCATGAGAAGAACAAAGACCAGGCCGGCCAGGATGCCGGCAGACAGGATCTGGGGGGCGTGGCGTTTGAAAAAAGAGTCGGAACCGTACCGTCCCCTGCAAAAATTGAACAGGCCCGGCATTTCCCGGTTGGGGGAAAGGGCGGACTGAAATAGGGCTTCCCGGGAGAATTCCCCCTCACCTGCGCCGGAGACAAAGATATCAAAAGGGGTGTCCAGGCCGGTTCTCTGCTGAAACCCCAGGATCATCCGGCGGGCTTCGTTCCGAAGGTCCTCCGGGGTCATTCCGTCGGGGGAAAAGGTCCGGGCCAGGACCGGCATCCGGTTGAAGACCAGGGTGGCGGTGATGTCATCATCGGTCCTGTCCAGGAAGACAAAATGGTCCGCATTCTTTTGCGTCTTCAAAAAGCAGGCGGCGGCCGTTGTTCCGGCGGGTGCGAGGATGGCGGGTTTGAGGTTCAGCCGCATCAGGCCGTCATAATAGGATTTGATGTCCGATTCCTTGGCCGAGGCTGAAAAAACAGGGGTCAGACCCTGGGTAAAGGCCGCGTCCGGGATAAAGAAATCCGTGAGGCAGGCTTCGTTTTCCATGGGAAAGGTGGGGCGCAATTCCAGGGGAAGCACCTGCCGGACCTTGGCCTTTGTTTTAAACGGCAGCTCGGACCGGCGGAAAAAAAACAGGCTGGAGGGAAGCAGCAGGGCTACGCTTGAAGCGGTTTTAAAATCCATCTCCCCGGACAGGAGATCCAGGGCCGAATCAAAAAAGCCCTCATCTTCCACCGGGTCCGGCAGGTCCCTGCGCAAAACGCAGAAGGCCTGCACCGACCCCCCCTTTTTTACGGCGTCGTCAACGGCAAAGGCCTGAATACGGCTGTCACCCACTTCGATGATTAAAAATAGTCCTGTCATGGCCTAGGTCTTTTCCAATTGGATCATCCGGCTGATCCATTTTCCGGTTTCTTTTTCTCTTTCCCGTTGGATTACTCCCGAGAGGCGGACCCGGGAATGGTTGACCACGGCGCTGCAGTCGGCCCTGAAAATATGGCTGGAATAGGTTATCTTCCGGTCAAAGGCCGCCTTTTCC
>DZCR01000104.1:0-3865 GCA_022736495.1 Desulfobacca acetoxidans | reverse complement strand
TCGGATTCCGCACCGGAGAGCCCGGTGACGGCGTCATCATCCTTGGAATCCAGCCAGTCTTTGACGGCATTGACGATTTCCGCCGGGCCCCCGCTGCCGTCCTTCCGGGTGGAGGGCAGGGACAGGAGCAAAAACCGTTCCAGCAGAGCCTGCTGATCCGTATTGATCTCATGGCCGGGAAACTGCTTTAGCAGGGCGTTTAACTGGATCTTGCCCAGCTCGTCGGAAATGGTCAGGTCCAGGCTGCCGGCGTCGATCCCCAGGTCTTTAACAGCCTGTTGAATCGTATCCGGGTCGGCCCAGGCCTCCTGGAGAGAATCCGTATCATTGTCTGCCGCATCCCGGGCAAGGATGAGCATGGCCAGGTGAATCCCCGACAGGGCCAGTTCCCCGGCGGCCAGCCGGTCGTTTTTGGCCGAGGTGTGAAGGGCGGCGTCTCCGGTCAATTGGGCCAGCCGGAGGGCCAGGGTCAGCAGGATGGCCACAACCGCCAGGGTCACCATCAGGGCGGCGCCCTGTTCATTTTGCAGATGTTTATTCAAGGGGCCCCCGGGCAACGGGCAGGAACACCGCTGTTTCAAAAACCCCGGCCCCTGTTTTCACCGTCATATGGAGGCTGACCGGCAGGGCATGCCCGGCATCGGCGGAATCCGAATCCCAGTCTGTCCCGGTTTCTTCCCGGCCATCCGTATATTCGATATCAAAGGCCTGAATCTCTTCCATGAGGACGGGATCACGGCAGGGGTCCTCCTCTCCGGGTGTTCCCGGCTCCCGGTCCGACCGGCACAGGTCAAAGCCCTTGTCCGGGTTCTGCCGGACATAATAGGTAATCTTTGAAATGCCCTGGGCCTCTTCAGGGCTGGTGATCACACGGCTGAAGGTGGTAAATTCAAGCCTGGAAAACACCGAGCCGCCCACCCGGGTCCGGGACCCTACCATGCGGAAGGGATCAGGCGGGGCATTAAAGGCCGGGATCGCGTATCTCGGCGGCTGAACCATATGGACCTGTTCCAGGTCTTCACGCATCCTTTCCAGGGCCGTCCTCGCCCTTTCCGCCTCATGGATGCCCCGGGTAATGGAATCTCCGGACGAGACAAAGGCCTGGAAGGAGGAGAACAGGGTCAGCATGACAATTGAAAACACCACAAGGGTGACCATCACTTCCATCAGGGTAAATCCTTTTTTGTCCATATCAGTTTCCGGGTACATACCGAAAGGTGGTCAGCCGGAAAGACCGTCGGCCTCCCCGGGGTTCGGCGATCACCATCTCTATTTTTCTGAGCCGTCCCTGATCTTTGTCCGGCATGATTTCCGGGAAATCCACATCCGTTATCCGGCATGACCCTTGATACCCATCGCCTGAAATCTCGACATCCTCTGTTTCCCCGGTGTGTTCACCGAGCCGGGCTTCGATTTCGGCCAGTTTCAGTTTGGCCGCCAAGGGCGCCAGGTTCTGAAATTGATCGGCCTCGGCCAGGTCAACGGCCCCGGACTGCAACCGGAACAGGGAAACCAGGACCAGGGCGATAATGGCCATGGAAACCATGACCTCCATGAGGGTAAACCCGGCTTTAGATGCAGTCATCATAGGAGACATACCGGTCAAACCGTTCCACCCGGGTCAAAAAAGTCCGGACGCCCAGGGTGATATCTTCGTCTTTCTCCCTCAGATGAATGAGGGCCCTGTCCGAATAGCCCTGGCGTCTGAAGCAGAGGGTATGGCGGTTCTGATCCCGTCCGCGGCCCCCCGGAAATTCCAGGCTCAGAATCCTGAGCCCATCCCCATGGGAGATCCCTTCCTGCCGGGCTTTTTCCCGGGCGCTTGTATCCATTGTGCTGTCGGTGACCCAGACCTGCCCCGTATGGAGATCCATATGCAGAAAAAAGTCCCGGTCCCGTTCAACGGCCCTGGTCTTCAAAGACTGAATGAGAAGGGCCAGGCCCGAGGCATTTTCGGACTTGCCGGAAAAAAGACGGGCATCCCGGAACAAGGGAATCGAAAAGGACATCAAAACAGCAATCAGGGTGATGACCACCACCAGCTCAACAAAGGAGAACCCGGATTCACGGCCTGCACTAGTCATTTTCCCAACTGGTGATGTCCTTATTGATGCCCTCTCCCCCGGCGGCCCCGTCGGCCCCGTAGGAGACGATATCATAATCGTTGTGGATGCCCGGGGATAAATACATATATTCATTGCCCCAGGGGTCCTTGGGCAGGCTGCTTTTTTCAAAATATCCTTTTTCACTCCAGTTCCGGGGGACGGGATCTGTGGAGGGCTTTTCAACCAGGGCCAGAAGGCCCTGCTCCGAGGTTGGATACATGCCGTTGTCCAGTTTGTACATTTTCAGGCTGGTTTCAATGGCGCTGATATCGACTTTGGCCTTTACGGCCTTGGCCTTGTCGGTTTTATCCATATAGCGCGGGATAATGGCGCCGGCGAGAATCCCCAGGATAATCACCACCACCATGAGTTCGATGAAGGAAAAGCCTTCCCGGCCCCTGAGCCCTTTAAATCCCTTTGTTTTACCCCTGGCTTGATTCATAGCGCATTCCTATTATTCATGTTTATATCCGTCCCAAAACAGGTGCATATTAACCGGGTTCCTGTTAGGCCTTAATTAAGTCCGTGTTAGCGGCTCATTAAACCAGGGAAGATCCTAACCATTTCCTATCTTGACCTTTTGGAACCCATTGAATAAAACCTCGGGTATGTATAAACCGCTATTGCCCACAGGAGGGGGATCATGGATTCCGGTCTGAAAAAGAGCCTGTCATTGGTCTGCATCATTTGTTTTCTGGTGTTTATCCTGGCCGGGTGCCGGGGAGACAAGGCCGGGGAGCCGCACGGGATCATCGCCACCATCAACGGCTATGAGCTGACCCGGGAGGAATATGAGTCTAAACTGGCCCGGGAACTGGACTATACCCGGGAATATAAAACAACACCGGAGGCCAGGGCGGAGTTTTTGGACACCCTGATCCAGAAAGAGATTCTGATCCAGGAAGCCATGCGCCTCGGGCTGGGAAAAAAGTCTGAGTTTATCCAGGCCATAGAAAAATACTGGGAAGCCACCCTTATCAAAAACCTCATGGAAGAAAAAAATAAGGACATCAGTCAACGCACCACGGTTACAGACAGAGACATCAAGGCCTATTATGACGGGCTGAAATACGAAGATGACACCCTCCCGCCCCTGGAGCGGATTGAGCCGGATATTGCCCGGCAACTGAAAGCGGAAAAACAGACCCAGGCCTTGAATGAATGGATCAGCGAGGTGAAAAAAAAGGCCAGAGTGAACATCCATCAACCCAATCCGTAAACCGGACGAAAATATGAGAAAATATGAAAGGATATCCCATGACGGAACAAGCCAAAGCCCATAAGCGAAGCCGGATCTTTATCAAAAAAGAATTTCAGACCGGGTTTATTTTGAAATTCTGTTTGATTTTTCTGGTGGGCATTATTCTGTCCACGGCCTTGCTCTTTGTTTTGTCCCAGGACACCCTGACCTCCTCCTATGCCGAGTCGGGGCTTGAGATCCGGAATACCGGAAACGCCATCCTGCCGGCGGTGATCCTGACCAACCTGATCACCCTGGGGCTGATTACCCTGGCCGCCGTGGCGGTGCTGCTGTATATTTCCCACAGGATTGCCGGGCCCATGTTCCGTTTTGAAAAGGACATCGCAAGGGTGGCCGGCGGGGATCTGACCGTATCCGTCAATCTTCGTAAAAAGGATCAGTTTCACGGCATGGCCCTGGCCCTGAACCGGATGATTCAATCCATGTCTTCCAGGGTGGCCTATGTCGATGCCCGGCTGCTGAAAATCCAGTCCCTGAGCGACGAGGGAAAATCCGTGGA
>DZCR01000103.1 GCA_022736495.1 Desulfobacca acetoxidans | reverse complement strand
GACTGGCGGCCTTCCGGCGGCGGCGGCCCCAGAAAAATAGTCAGAAAGGATTTGGCATTATGAAGACTGAGAGCAGACTTGAAAGGGTGTTGGCGTCGGGAAGCCTGGCTGTGACCTCGGAATGCGGCCCTCCGCGAGGGGCCCGTCCTGAAAAGGTAAAAGAAAAGGCAGCCCTTTTAAAAGATCATGTGGATGCCGTGAACGTGACGGACAACCAGACCGCCATGGTCCGGATGTCCAGTTGGGCCGCCGGGGTGATCATCAAACAGATGGGGATGGACCCCATCCTGCAGATGGTGACAAGGGACCGGAACCGCCTGGCCATGCAGAGTGATATTATCGGAGCCTATTCCCTTGGGATCAATACCATGCTATGTTTATCCGGGGATCATCCGAAATTCGGTGACCATGCCACGGCCAAAAGCGTATATGACCTAGACTCGGTTCAACTGGTGCAGATGGTTCAAAGAATGCGGGATGAAGGCAAATTCCAGGGGGGCGCCGATATTGACTGCCCTCCGAAAATGTTTGTCGGTGCTGCCGCCAATCCTTTTGCAGAACCCTTTGATCTGAGGGTCAGCCGCCTTGCCAAAAAAATCAAGGCAGGGGCGGATTTTATCCAGACCCAGTGTATTTTCAACCTGGAAAAATTTGAAAAATACATGGAAATGGTCTGTGAACGGGGACTTCATGAAAAAGTGTATCTGATGGCCGGAATCACTCCCATGAAATCCGCCGGGATGGCAAAATATATGAAGAACAAGGTCCCGGGCATGGATGTGCCCGATGAGGTCATCAAACGCCTTGAGGGGGTCAAAAAAGAAGATCAGCCCCAGGAAGGAATTAAGATCGCCGTGGAGTCCATCCAGAGACTGAAAGAGGTCAAAGGGGTCAGCGGATTTCATATCATGGCCATTGAATGGGAGGAAAAGGTTCCCCAGATCGTTGAAAAAGCAGGGTTGTTTCCAAGACCCGCAGTTTGAAAAAAGATAAAACGCTTAAGAGAATCAAAAGGAGTCATACAATGAGTACAAACAAACTTATTTTAGTTGTGGACGACGACCCGGATTTGGTGGAAGCGGTTTCTATGAAGCTTGAGGCAATGAAATACAGGGTTGCCAAGGCCTATGACGGGGTGGAGGCCTTGGAAAAAATAAAAGAGGAAAAACCTTTTCTCATGATCCTGGATGTCATGATGCCGAGGAAAAACGGCTGGGAAGTGTGCGATGAAATCAAAAAAAGCAAGGATAAAAAAGACATCCTTGTGGTGATGTTGACCGCGGTGGCCGATTCTGTTCGAACGACCAGCTACACCCATCATGACGGCAAAACCACCCTGGCCGATGACTATATTCCCAAACCCATTGACCTGGATAAATTGATGGGAATCGTCAACGATTATTGCAAGGGATAGGGGCTGTTAAAAAAACGCCCATTGTTCAATTCGAAAATACCGGAACGGCGGAAAAGTCCTGTGAGCTTCTCCGCCATTTCGGTTTTGCCTAAAGCCGGGGAAACTCTCAAGATGACAGGGGCATTTAAAATAAATGGGATCCGGCTGAATAAACAATTTATTCAGGTGACCCAGGAAGATTTTCCGGACCCGTCCCATTCCGCTCTTTATAAGGTGCTGGAATCCGGGAAAGTGAATATGGTCTGCATGATATTCAATACCCTGGGAAAAAGATCCTTTGTGTCGGGAACCCTTGCCTCAAAACATTTCGGGCAGGTGATCAACAGGAATTCGCACTGGCAATGCCTTCCCCATGTATGCACCCTGTCGGTTTTTCCCCACCGGTACAGCCTTGAATTCCTGGGGGCCTTGCTGGACATGCTGGGGACAAATCAACAGCCCTTCCATTATATGGTGTCCTCCCATTCCATGCTGACCTTTGTGGCCGAGGAAGACCATGTTCCCGGGCTCATCCATATGCTGTCCACCGGGTTTGATCTGCCGGGTTCCCATGCTCCTTTTGAACAGGAGGAAAATGATGAACTGGCCCTGTTTATCAAAAAAAAATATCCGGAAACCCGCGCCACTTACGTGGAAGAAAGAATCAAGACCTATGGGATGACCTTGGCGAGGGACCTGAACCTGAACGGATATGAGCTTAGTTTCAAGGATCTGCCGGGGTTTGGGCAAAAGTTTCGGCAGGAGGGAGAAGGGGGGCGGTTTTCCCATGTCACTGCTTTTATGACCCCGGACCGGCGGATTTCCCTGTTTCTGCTCACAGGGGAAACCGGCAGCGACTCTTGTTCGGATTCACGGCCTGCTGAGTTGCTTAGCTTTTACGGCCCCCATTTCGGAGACCGTTACGGGATCATGGGCCGGGCTATGGACTGCCTTTCCCGGCACGGCGTTCCGGTGCTTCAGGCAGGGTGTACCGGGGCCAGTATTGCCGTTGTTTTGCCCAAAGGCAGGGGTGAAACGGCGGAACAGGCATTAAAGGAAGTGTTTGAAAATCCATAGGCCTTATAAAGGAACGGGAACCGGGAAATGACGGAATCGGAAATATCACCGGAAATATCAAGGGATGGGTTGGACTGGCGGATAAGGGTCTTTGATTCCCTGTCCTTCCCCAGTGTGATCATTTCTCCGGATAGAACCCTCGTGGGCGCCAACAAGAAATTTTATGAAACCTATAACCTGTCCTTAAAAGAAATTTACGGGAAAAAATGTTTTCATGTCTTTTTGTATAAGGACACCCCTTGTGAAACAGAGCAATGCACCATTTCCAAGGTTCTAAGGGATAAAACGGTTCACAGCTTCACCCTGAAGCGCCATTACCGGTGGGAGGAGAGGGTGTTTTCTCCCATCCTGGATGACCATGGCGAGGTGGCCTATATCATCGGCAGCATGAGGGACATCACCCAGACCAAATCCCTTGAAAATCAACTGCACGGGGCCCAGGAATTCATCACCCGGGTCATCCATTCTTCCGCCAGCGCCATTGTTGCCGCCGACCGGCAGGGAAATATCAATTTAATGAATTCCGTGGCCAAGGAACTGTTTGGTGATTATAACGGAGAGGAAGGCAAGATCCGCCATACCGAGCAATTGTATCCTCCGGGCAAGGCCAAGGAGATTATGAGGATGCTGAGGGATGAAAAGATCGGGGGCCAGGGGAAGCTCCTGATTCCCAGAACCACCATTGTCAATGCCAAGGGAGAGGAAATCGAAGTGGAGATGTCGGCGGCCATTATTTATGATGAAAAAGGCAATGAATCCGCCACCATGGCCATATATAACGATTTAAAGGACAAGCTCAAGGTTGAAAAGGAATTGAAGCTGGCCCAGAAACAACTGGCTCAGTCGGAAAAAATGGCTTCCCTCGGGCAGTTGGCGGCAGGCGTGGCCCATGAGATCAATAATCCGCTGACAGGGATCTTGTTTTATGCAGGCCTTCTTCTGGAACGCAAAGATGTGGACAAGGACATGACGGAAGACCTCAATTGTATTCTTGAGGATGCCAACCGGTGCAAGGAAATTGTCAAAAGCCTACTCGTATACAGCCGAAGAGAGGGAACCGCTAAGAATATCGTCCATCTCAACGAGGTGGTGGAAAAGAGTCTGACCCTGATCCGGGACCAGAAAAAATTCAGAAATATTCACATTGAAAAAAATCTGTCCGAGGACATGATGCTTCTTCTTGCCGATACCAACAAGCTGAACCAGGTATTGATCAATCTCATCATCAATGCGGCCGATGCCATGGATGGGGAAGGCGTTATCACCTTGATTACCTATAAGGAGAAATTTTTAAAAAAGGTATTTCTGGAAGTGAAAGATACGGGAAAGGGAATCCCCCATGAAAATTTATCCAAAATCTTTGACCCTTTTTTTACGACAAAGGAAGTCGGGAAAAGCACGGGACTCGGCCTGAGTATCGTCTACGGCATCCTGGAAGAGCATGGGGCAACCATTTCCGTTAAAAAAACAGGTCCCAAGGGAACCACCTTTATTATTGAATTTCCCATGTATATTGCATCGGAAGAAGGACCGTTTTTGTGTAAACCATAACCCGTTAAAATATAGTGAGTCGGATGTCGTCATAATGAATGATCAAACCATGAATTCCATTAAAGCATGTGTTCAAAATATTTCTTTCCAGCCCAGGATATTGGTGGTGGATGATGAGGCCCGGATCCAGGCGGCCTGTAAAAGGCTGCTGACGGAAGAGGGCTGCGATGTTGAAATCGCCGAAAACGGCATCAACGGATTGAAGATGATAGAAGAAAAGCATTTTGATATTGTGCTTCTGGATCTGATGATGCCGGGGATGTCCGGTTTGGATGTCCTGACGAATCTCAAGGCCCGCCACCCGGATACGGTGGTGATTGTCATCACCGGTTATGCCACCCTTGAACATTCGGTTGAAACCATGAAAAAAGGGGCCTTTGATTTTTTATCGAAGCCTTTTTCCCCTCAGGAATTGAGGGGGGTGATCTGTAAAGCCATTGAATTTATCAGGTCCCTCCAGGACATTGCAACGGAAAAATCCCGGATGCGGGTCATGATCAATTCCCTGAGCGACGGGGTATTGACCACGGATAACCAGAAGCGGATCGCCTTGGCGAACCCGGCATTTCTGAAAATGATCGATTGCAGAAAAACCTCGGTCATCGGCCATACCATATCCGAATTCATTCAGGAACCCCGGTTGCTGGACATGATCGAAAAGGCGATCCATCAGCCCGAGGACACCTTCGCGGAAATTACCGATGAATTGATCATGCCGTTTTCCAAGGGAAAGGAGGATATGATCATCGGTATCCGCTGTATTCCGTTCAGGGACCGTCTGAACCGGAACCTTGGGTCGGTGACGGTTTTCCATGATATCACGGCCCTGAAGAAAATTGATCAGATGAAATCGGATTTTGTTTCCATGGTGGCCCATGAAATCAAAAGTCCGTTGAATTCCGTTCTCATGCAGTTGAATGTGATCCTGGACGGGCTGGCAGGGGAATTAACTGAAAAACAGAAAGAGATTCTGAACCGGATTTCCGATCGCATCACTTCTTTAACCGCTCTCTCAACTGAACTTCTGGACCTTTCCAAAATTGAATCAGGGCTCATTAACCAGGACCGGGAGGATTTAAACCTGTCCGAGCTGATCCGGGAACAGGTGGTCTCGTACAAGGAAACCGCTGCTGCCAAGTCTATTCAACTGTCCTTGACGGAAACCGGAAAAGAGATCCGGATGATGGGCAACCGGGTCAATATCGAAGAAGTGGTGTCCAATCTGATTTCCAATGCCATCCGGTATAGCCCCAACGGCGGGAGCATTGAGGTCATGGCCGATACAAAAAACGATTGTGTGGCCATCAAAGTGTCTGATACCGGGTTGGGGATTTCGGCAGGGGATCAGGAGCATATTTTTGATCGCTTTTACCGGGTGAAAAATGAAAAAACCCGGTATATTAACGGCACAGGCCTCGGGCTTGCCATCGTGAAAAGCATCGTCGAGGCCCATCACGGCACCATTGAGGTTGAAAGCACCGAAGGAAAAGGCTCCTGCTTTAAAGTGATCTTCCCGAAATCCGAATATAAATTTTAATCGGCTTTTCTTAATTTATATCTAAAGGTGTGGTGATTCATTTTTAGGAGCCGCGCAGCCTTGCTTTCATTGCCCCGGGTCAGCGCCAAAGCCTGCTGCATATATTTTTTTTCAATATTTTCCAGAAGCCCGGCCAGATGCAGCCCCTGCTCCGGTATGGCGACGGTCATGTCTTTTGTGTCGCCCGAGTCCTGGGTTTCGGCCGGGAGAGGGTCCTGAATTCCAAGATCTTCTCCGGTCAGGATATTGGCCTTTGCAATCAGAGCCGCCCGTTCAATGATATTTTTAAGCTCCCGGACATTTCCGGTAAACGGGTGGGAAAGCAGTAGATTTTCAGCTTCCGGGGACAGGGCAACGACATTTTTTTTAAACTTCTGATTGAACTGAAATAAAAAATATCTGGCCAGGGTTAGGATGTCTTCTTTTCTTTCATTCAGGGAAGGAATTTTCGCCTTGACCACGCAGAGCCTGAAAAATAGGTCTTTTCTGAAAAGGTCCTTTTCCATAAGCTCTTCCAGGTTTTTATTGGTGGCCGAGACAATCCTTACCGAGACCTTGAATTTTCGGGTGCTGCCGATTTTATAAAATTCACCGTTTTCAAGGAACCGCAGGAGTTTGGCCTGGCCGGCAAGGCTCAGATCCGCCACCTCATCCAGAAACAGGGTTCCCTTGTCCGCTTCTTCAATGAGTCCTTTTTTGCCTTGTTTTTTTGCCCCGGAAAAAGCCCCTTCATCATAGCCGAAAAGTTCACTCTCAATGAGTTCATCCGGAAAGGCCGAACAATTGACCGCAATGAAGGGCCCTTGAAATAAAGGGCTTCTGGCATGGATGGCCTTGGCGATCAATTCTTTTCCCGTGCCGGTCTCACCCATGATCATGATGGGGGTGTCCGGGCTTTTGGCCACCATATGGATAAAATCCATCACATCTTCAATATGTTTGCTTTCACCGATAAAAACGGGTTCGTGGTCTTTCAGGTATTTTTCCTGGAGGAGCTTGACTTCCTTTCTCAGGGCAATGGAGGCAACGGCTTTTTTGAGGGTGAGTTCAAGAATGTCCGGGTTCATGGGTTTCAGAATAAAGTCAAAGGCCCCTTTTTTCATGGACCGGATGACCATCTGGATATCTTCAAAGGCCGTGATCATGATGACCGGAAGATCGGGGATTTTCTGTTTTATGATATTCAGGGCATCGATGCCGTTCATGACCGGCAGGCCGATATCCATGAGAACCAGATCCGGTGAGGATTTTTTCAGAGACAACAGAAAGGATTCGGCATCCGGGAAACAAGAAATGGTATAGTCTTCGGACAAGACCATCTCAAGACTGTCGCGGATGGTTTCCTCATCATCCACAATGGCGACGGCATAACGGATCATGCTTGCCTTTCATGTCTTTGAAGAGGCAGTTCAATAATAAACTGGGCCCCTTTTTTAAGGCCGGGATTGAACCGCAGGGAGCCGCCGTGGTCTTTGATAATCCTGTGGCAGATGCTGAGCCCGATACCGGAGCTGTTGGTCTTGGTGGTATAGAACGGGTCAAAGATCTTGGACTGGCTGGATATGGGGATGCCGGGCCCGGAATCCTTGATGGAGATGGCGATGCAATCATTTCCCCGGTAGGTTTTCAGCTCAATGGTTTTCTCGCCTTCAACCCCTTTCATGGCTTCGGCCGCATTGGTAATGAGATTTAAGACCACCTGCTCAATGAGATGGGGTTCGTTCCAGCATTCCGGCAGGGCCGGGTCCAGGTCCTTGATGAAATTGATCCCGTTTTTCCGCAGGGTGACGGCTGTCAGTTTGGACACTTCATCAATGTTTTCATTGATATTGGTCATGATGAACCGAGGTTTGCCGGGTTTGGAAAAATCCATGACCCTTTTGATGATGGATTCGATTTTATTGGCGGCCAGTTCAATCTTGTCGATGATGGAAAGAACGGTGTTGATATCCCCCATATTGTTGTAGATATTTTTTACGGCTTTCAGGTAGATATAGATTCCGGACAAGGGGTTTCTGATTTCATGGGCGATTCCTGCGGTGACCCGGCCCAGGGAGGTCATTTTATCCTGGATTCTTATGAAATTTTCCACTTCCTTGGAATCGGTAATGTCCATGATATTGGTCAGGATGGATGCAATCCCCAGGTAATCTATTTTACGGGCGCTGACAAGAGCCCAGCGGACCTGGGAATGTTTTTCAAAGCCTTCGGGATGATACCGGAAATCCGTGTCAATATGCTGGATTTCCCCGGATAAAAGATCCTTGTAATTTTTTTTAATCCGCTCCCGGTCCTCAATATAGACATTGTCAAAACCGGGCGGTTCAAAGGCCCTGGTGATCAGGCGGTGAATTTTCCGAAGACCCGGATTCATGTAAACTTTTTTATCGTTCTGAAAAATGGAGATGCAGTTCAAGGCATTATCAATGAGGGTCTGGAACCTCTTGTTGCTTTCTTCCTTTTCCCTTTCAGCCGTCCTCCTTTTTTCCTCTAGATCAATCCGGTAGAGCCCCAAGGCGATATCGTCGGAGATTTCCTTAACAATGCATTTTTCCGTTTCATCCTGGTTCAGGTCCTGGGGGATGGACAGGATCAGAAATCCGTAATTTTTTCCTTCATGGGAGAGCCGGACCGCCATGGAGCCCCGTCCGGAATAGTTTTTGGACAGGATGCAGTCCGGGCATTCCGTGACGGGATCAGCCACGGAAAAGACCTCTTTTGATTCTATGGTTTTTTGGATACAGCGGATAAACCGTTTTTCTTCAAGCAAGCCGGGCATGGGGTCGAAATGACCGTCAAACCCTTTCCGGGCGATCATTTGAACGGAGCCTTTTTTATCCATCAGGCCTATCCAGGCATTGTAATACCCTCTTTTCTCCACCAGGATGCTGCAGATCCCGTCAATGAGTTTTTGTTTGTCATCCTGCTGGGTGACAAGGAGTCTGCCGATATCCCTGAAGGCCCGCAATACAAGGTTTAACCGTTTTATTTTTTTAATGTCAAGGTCGTCATTCATGCATCACCCCGAAGCATGTTATCCATAATAAGGGTTACTTAAAAGTTTTTTTGAACAATAACAAGGAAAAACATCTTTAACCCTCTCATATCATGGTTGAAATTTTAACCAGAAAGGTATCCAGCTTTTTTTCGGAAACCTTTACCATGGTTTTAAGTTCAGGAGCAAATAAAGAAATTTTATATTCCTCCAGAAGCCAGAAAAATTCTTCCACAAGTGAGGCTTTTTCCGGTGTTGAATGCATGGAAAGGGATGATAGAAAGGCAGGAAGATGGCGGCTGTATTTTTCCATCTGCATGATTTTTTTCCCTTCCTTCAAGGGGTTGTCCACCGTTCTTTGGGCCCTGATCCGGAGGCAGGCCACAAACCGGGGCAGGTTCCGGATCCTGTCATGGGTATAAAGATCGGGAAAATTCGGGGGTACAAGATTTTTCAGATCATTGAAAAGGCAGGTCAGCATATCCGCAGTTTTTTTCATGGCGCTGTGCCGGCAAGACAGTCTCTGGATCAGTTCAAAACAAGAGCGGTATTCCTTCCCCAGGTCTGAAATCATTTTGATAAATTCCCGGCCGTTTTTGTAAAGATGGGGAATCTCTTGTCCGGCATGAGATTCAAACTCTTTTTGAGTCCGGATAGGTTTTGCAAAATAACTGGTTGTGATCCGGTTGAAAAGGGAATTTTGAAATTCGGACCGGCCATTGAAAAGCGGGGCCATCTGCTTTATTTCGGATGAGGCCTGGATGTCTTTTTTCAAGGCTTTGAAATCATCGGGAAACAAGAGGGTGAAAAGATGTTTAATGCCCTCACAATGACTTGTCTCTGCTTCTTTTTGGGATGGGAACAATCTTAAGGAGAGGGTCTTTGTCTTTTTTTCCGGATCAGCCTCAATCTTAAGGCCGGGGTAGGCCTTTACGAGATGATGAGGGGTCGCACTCAGGGTCATTGATTCTTCGAGATCCGGGAAATCCCATTGGCGGATATCAAGTCTTTCAAATTTTTGTCGGGCCTTATTCAAAACATCATCTTGTTGAACCGGCAAAGTTTCGGTGAATTGGCTTAAAACCGATTTATCCCGGGAGGACTTGATTTCTTTTCCCTTTTCATCCCGGATGGAAATCCGCATTTTGAGATGATCGGGCAAATCCTGATCCGACCATAGGGTTTCCGGAATCCGGACATTAAACCGGGTTTGAATGAAAGAAGACAAGAGGCAGAACAGGGGCCGGTCTTCTTTTGGCATTTCAGATGCAATGACGGCGGCTTTTTCAGATATGGGGACCAGTTTCACCCGAAAGGATTTGGGAAGGGCCTTGATGAGCCCGGCTATTTTTTCCTCAAAAAGCCCCGGCACCAGCCTGTCCAGACGATTTCCGGAGATCAGGGGCGCAGAGGAAAGCGGAACCCTTAAGGTGACCCCGTCCTTTTTGGAACCGGGGTTGAATTCATATTCGAGCTTGAATCGTGTCTGTTCCATGGTCAGCATGTCGGGATATAAGGAGAGTTCCCGGTCGTCAACATCGGATTTCTGGAGATCGGCCAGGGTCATTTTTAAAAAATCCGGGTCCGGGTGGTCTTTGATGAACCGGGCAAAGGACCGGATATCATAAAAGGGTTCGGTAAGCCTGGACCGGTAAAAAAGATAGATATCCTCTTCCGAGGCCAGGATGTCTTTTTTTCTTGTTTTATGTTCAAGGGTTTCAAGGGTCTCCATCAATTTTTGGTTATGGATCATGAATTCAAATTTTTGCTGGATTTCCCCCTGAACCAGGGCCTGGCGGATAAAAATTTCTCCTGATTCCAAGGGATTGATTTTTTCATAGGCGATTTTTCGGCCATTGACAATGATCAGCCCGAACAGGGACACCTGTTCGGTTGCCGTAACCCGGCCCCCGGTTTTTTCCCAGTGGGGGTCTGAATAGGTATAGGTACACAGGTCTTTGGCCAGGGGTTCCAGCCATTCAGGGTCGATATTGGCCGCTGTCCTGGCAAAGAGCCGGCTGGTTTTGACAAATTCAGCCGCCATGATCCAGTTCCCGGCCTTGGCAAAAAGGCCGGAGCCGGGGAAGATTATAATCTGCTGCCCCTTTGCCGCCGTAAAAAGGTTTTTTTCCTTTTTATGGGCGATGCCGGACAGATATCCGGCCAAAAGGGATTTGTGCAGGGCGATATAAAGGGGGCCGCCGATGTCGAACTCCTTTGCTTTCAAGTCCTTTGTGCCCGCAGGAAGGGCCGGTCCCGCTTTTCCCTCAATGCCGTGTTCTTTGAGGATATTCAGGATCTGGCCGTGAATATCTTCCCATTCCCTGATCCGTTTGAAACTCAGGAAATGGTCTTGGCAAAAGGATAGGAGCCCGGACCGGGATTTTAATTTTTTTTCTGCGGCTTTGACCGCGTTCCAGATATTGAGCAGGGTTACAAAATCCGAGGCCGGGTCTTTAAAAAGCGCATGCTTCTGGTCTGCGGCCTGGGCCTTGTCCAAGGGCCGTTGCCTGGGGTCGGAAACAGCCATGGCCGTAGTGATCACCGCGGCTTCTTCCAGACAGCCGTTTTTGTCCGCCTCGATTAAAATCCTGGATAATTTGGGGTCCATGGGCAGTTTTGCCATGATCCGCCCCATGGGGGTCAGGCCGTAGGATTTCCCTCCCGGTTTTTTGCCAAGGGCCTTTTTCTCTTCAATGGCCCCAAGCTCCAGAAGGCCGGCAAACCCGTCCTGGATGCTTTTCGATGAAGGGGGGTCAATGAAGGGAAAGTCTGAGACATTTCCAAGATGAAGAGAAATCATCCTGAGGATGACTTCGGCAAGATTGCTTCTCAGGATTTCCGGCGAGGTGAAAAAAGGCCTTTTTTTAAACTCATCCTCATCAAAGAGCCGGATACAGACCCCGTTTTCAACCCGGCCGCAACGGCCTGTCCGCTGACTGGCGGAAGACTGGGAAATGGGGCTGACGGGAAGGGCCGTGGTACGGGTCCGGGGAGAATAGCTGGGAATTCTGGCAAGCCCCGTGTCCACCACATATTTGATTCCGGGGATGGTCAGAGAGGTTTCCGCCACATTGGTGGAGACGATGATTTTTCTGCCGGCCTGCCGGGAAAAGATCCGTGATTGCTCCTGGGCTGAAAGCCTTGCAAAAAGCGGTAAAACCGTAATTCCCGGGAGCCGGCGGCTGCGGATCAGATCCAGGGTCTCGCCGATGTCCTGCTCCGTCGGCATGAAGACCAGGATATCTCCGGACCTGGAGGTTGAAAGAACGTGGAAGACGGCTTCGACTGCAGCCTCAACATAACCCTGGTCTTCGGTTTCCGGGGTATCGTCATCCTTGTCTAAATAGGGCCGGTAAAGGATCTCTACAGGGAACATCCGGCCGGAGACCTCGATGATGGGGGCATTGCCGAAGGCCTTGGAAAATTTTTCCGTGTCAATGGTGGCCGAGGTGATGATGAGTTTCAGGTCCCTTCGTTGTTTCACCAGGCTTCTGAGTATGCCCAGGGTAAAATCGATGTTCAGGCTTCGCTCGTGGGCCTCGTCCACAATAAGGGTGTCATAGGCTTTCAGGAACCGGTCGGTCTGGGTTTCCGCCAGAAGGATGCCGTCGGTCATGAGTTTGATACAGGCCCTTGGGCTTATTTTATCATCAAAGCGGATTTTGTATCCCACGGAATGCCCCAGGGGTTCACCCAGTTCTTCGGCAATCCTCGCCGCCACAGTGACGGCGGCGATGCGACGGGGCTGGGTGCAGCCGATGCGCCCGGTGATCCCCCGTCCCGCCTCAAGGCAGAATTTCGGGATCTGGGTGGT
>DZCR01000102.1 GCA_022736495.1 Desulfobacca acetoxidans | reverse complement strand
TGCTTGTCTTAATGCTCAAACCGTTACCTTTTCGGAGCTAAGGCAATAAGCGTTTCCATAATTGTTCATAAAAAGGCCTCTATCTCCTCCTACCTGGTCGCATGAATACAGACCGTGCTCCAGCCCAAGTCCATGACGGCAGGTGGCATCAAAGACGCCGGTTGAAGGACTTTCCGGTAAGATTCGATCTGGCTGCGCCTACCGAAACACCATGACCATCCCCGCCGGACTATCTTGTAGGCTCCTTTAAGGCTGGCGGGGCTTATGGTTTGGACGTCGAAAAAATTCCGGCATACGTGTCAAACAATACTCCGGTAAAGAAGCGGCCAAACCGGATTTTGGCCTTCAATTGTTGCTCCAGGGTTGCCGCATTGGTCACCTGGATGGTGGTGAGCTGCCGCAGGAAATCTTCCGGAGAAATAACCAGAATGCCTCGTCCCAGAATCGGGCTGTCCTGATTGTCGCCATCAAAGATCGTACTATAAAGCGTGGTGTTGTCGGCCCAGGCATCAAATCCCGGGTCATTATGGATTACCTTGAAGCCGTAAAAGAAATAGGCCCTGCCCATCGTGGTCGTCATTTTCATGCGATAATGCATCTGTCGCGTATCGGGGTGGGCCGGGTCCTCCACAAACAGGTTGAATTCTCCCCCCGTGACGGTTAACGGCTCCGGGGAAAGGAACGGCGCCGTGACTGTGCCCAGCGTGCCGGCGCAGTGCTCGGGCTTGGTAAGCATGGCGTCCAGATCATCGGAAATGATGGTCAGGGTGAACGCGCAAGACGAGCCGTCCTCCTTGCCTTGTTTGGCTCCCTGGGCAAAATTATCCTTCACTTCGGGGGAAATAAAGCCTTGCATGGTTTCGGTGAATTGCAGGCCTAACGCGGTCGGCGTTGCCGTTGCGCGGGGAACCGAAGGAAGCTGGTAATTGATCTGCCACCCCTTCTCCTGCGCCACCCGCGCCAGGCAACGTTCCGCCAAAGCGCATATTGTCATAAGCGGGTTCACTCCCAGGGACCGGGGCATAATGGAACCGTCGCAGACATAAAGAGAATCATGGACGGCAACCCCACTTGCGCCCGAGAAAACCTGGCCTTTATGATTGACCACGCCGTTTTCGGCATTTTCCGCCATACTGCATCCGCCCAGGGGATGGACGGTAATCAGGTCGTGCTTGAATACCTTGGTCCAGATAGGGTTCTTTATGTACGTGGCGCCCAGAGGAACGGTGGCCTGCTTGAGCAGATCATTCACCCTTCGGAAGATGGGCTGCGCGCCCACCCCGGGCCAGGCAATCCGCAGCCGGTCATTTTCCAGGTACATGCGCCCGGCACTTTGATCGTGGGTCATAACGAGATAGGTTTGGGTATTGCGCAGAGCTCCGTGGTAAGGCCCGCGCACCCAACTGTCCCACTCACGTCCCTTTTCCTGGATGGCATCCACCCAGCCGCTGTCGGTATCCTGGCCGATGGTCTTCGCCGCCAGGGCCATAATCTGAGGGATGAACGTCGCCAATACCCCCGGAATGGCTCCCTCTTCGATCACCACGCCCTCATCTAACTGTGCTCCCTGGCGCTTATCAATAATGCCGGTGATGGTGGGACCCACCGGGGTCAACTCCCCCGGAGGATGCGTCCCCCAGCCGACCCCATCGATCTCCTCATCGGCGTTATAGCTGAACCCCAAGACATCGCCATTGCCCGTGAAGCGGTATCCCAACTGGCCGGAGAGGGATAGACCGGCGGCCTGGGAGCGTAACAGGATTTCCGTGGACCCCAGGGTGCCGGCGGCCAGAATCACCATATCGGCGCTGACAAACAGCGGCGGCGCGCCAAATTCCTCCCGGCCGGCGTCCAGGATCTGGTAATATACGAGCCAGCGCCCCTCTTGGCGCTCGATCCGCCGGGCGGCCACCCGGGTAAAGATTTCAGCGCCATGGTTCCTGGCATCGGGCAAGTAGTTCATGATCAAAGTATTTTTGGCGGCATAGTTGCAGCCCGAGACGCAGTCGCCACAGACCTGGCACGCTCGCTGGGGCACTCCCACATGATTAACCCCATCGCGAAAGGTCACCTTGATGGGGGGGCGATAAAATTTCTCCTGTAAGCTCTGGGCAGACTTCTCCAAGGCCTTGAGTTTATGTAATGGTGGAAAATTCTGAGGATAAGGAGTGGGCTTGAGCATTTCCTCGGCCCGGCGTAACCCGTCTGCCACCAAGGTGGGCAGGTCATTGCGCAGTTCTTGGGGCCAGCACGGATCAGCAAAGACGCGGGGGTCGGGAGGCAGGCAGACGTTGGCGTTGATCAGCGAGGTTCCTCCTAACCCGCACCCCAGCACCACGTTAATGTCTTCATTGAAGCGAAAATCATAGAGGCCGGTACGGGGACCGAGGTGAGCCTGGGGCACATCGGATTGCATCTCGGCCAAGGCTTCCACCTCATTATTCGGATATTCTCCCGGCTGAAACTCTTTTCCCCGTTCCAACAGGCAAACCCGTTGGCCGGCCCGGGCCAGGCGGGAGGCGGCGATGGCGCCGCCATACCCGGAGCCGATAATCACCGCGGTGTAATGGTCTTTGATATGCTTCAGGGGTGATGCCAAACGTGCCATGGCCTGCCTCCCTCCTGGTTTTACCTGCAAGTCAGCCGATTTTGTTAGCCGGCGCCTGGGGGTCGCCGGGCTTAAGCTCCCGTCCCTGTATCATCCAAAAGGCGATTCTTTCGGCCAGGGCGCTGATGGTCATGGATGGATTAACGGACAGGGCTGTCGGGATGATAGAGCCGTCGGCCACAAAGAGACCAGGGTAGCCCCAGACCTGGCCCCGGGGATCGACCACGCCTTGCTCCCGGGTTTCCCCCATGACACACCCGCCCAAAGGGTGGGCGGTGAGCAGTTTCCTCAGGGGCCATTGCCACAGGATACTGGTGACATAAGAGCCCTCGAGCCCCAGGCTCAGGGCCTTCAGAGCGGTTTCCATTTCCCGGAACATCCGCCGGCTCCGGCGATGGCTCCAGGCGATGTCGATCCAGCCGTCCTGCAGCCGGCACCGGCCATCCGCGGCATCGGTTCCCATGCCCAGATACGGTAAAAACCTGGCAGTCTCCCCCCCGGTGAAGAGCCTTTCCAACTCGAAACTGATCCGGCTCGACCCGCCATGTAACCCCAGGCTGGCCAAGAGGTAATTTTTCAGGGAGAGGGCCAGGTTTTTTATCCGGCCGGCGCTGGGTATAGCGCCCTCCAGCATCCAGATAAAGGGATCGGGAAAGCCCAGGTCTTCGATATGGATCTGGTTGGCCGAGGTGGAAAAGTCGGCCACCGCGGTAATACTGGGGCCTCGGGCCGGGTCCACCACCCGGTTGGCACCCATGGTCCCGGCCAGGAGAAAATCGCCATTGCCGGAGAATCGGTTCCCCAGGGCCGGGCTGAGGGCGGAGAGAGTGCGATGGACCTCCCGGCAGCGCAGCAAGAGTTCGCTGGTCCCCAAAGTCCCCGCCGCCAGGATCACCTGCTTGCCGATTACCGCACCCGGCTCGCCGCGCTGCGGATCATCAGGATCAATGCGGTCAAAATGAACCCGGTAACCTTGATCGCCCAGGGGTTCAAGGTTATCCACCAGGTGCAGCGGATAAACCTCGGCGCCGTAGGCTTCCGCCAGGGGGATATAGTTCAGATCCAGGGTGTTTTTAGCATGGACCTGGCAGCCCAACAGGCAATTGCCGGAGTAATCACAAGGGCTTTGCGGCACGCCGCTATAGGGGTTCTCCCGGGACTTGCCCGTGTAAACCGCAATATGCAGGAGTTCGGGCTGCCGGCCGGCGTTCTTGGCCGCGGCAAAAAATGCCTCGGTCCTGGCCGGCATGTCCAGGCCTTCCGGCGGGGTTAATGGCACCGCCTCCAACATATCCTGCACCAGGTCATAGTAAGGGTCCATCAAGGCGCGGTTGATCTGGCCCGGCCATTCCGGCTGGTTGAAGATTTGCTGCGGAGTTCTAAGATGCACATTGAAGTAATGGAGTGACCCGCCGCCGACCCCGCTTCCCTGAATGACATCGATATTCTTAAAAACCCGGTAGTCAATGAAGCCAGGGGTCTTGCCCTTGCGCCAGAAAGCTTTAGCGATCTCCCCGGTGGTGCGCGGAAATTCTTCCTTGCGCCAGCGCTTGCCCCGTTCCAGGATGCAGACCGAACATCCGGCCTGGGCCAACCGGCAGCCGGTAATGGCTCCGCCAAATCCCGAGCCGACAATAACCACATCATAAGATGATTTCATGGCAATTCCATATCTTTGCTGCGGTACTTTTTGTAAGCTCTCAGGGGAGGCCAAGTTTGCGCCAGCCCTGGTTTCATGTGCCCATTTGTCTGGCAAAGGTTAAAAACCGCCAAAATAGCACCACAAAGACCAGGTCCCCGATGACCGGGATCAGAAAGAACCAGGGAATCGTTCCGGGCTCGGATATCATACCCGCAATAAAGATGACAGAGAAACTGAGCTTGCCGATAATCCCCAGCATTACCAGGTTCTTGTTCCTATACAGGTCGCGGTAAACCAGGTAATAGCCGATGCCGAAGGTCACGAACAGGGCAATCCAGGAGTAGTAGTAAGCCCAGGGCTCAGGCGGGCTGAGCCGGGCTGAGGCAAAAATCCAGCCGGTGAGCCAGACAATAACCACCCCGCCCGCCACGTTCCAAATCGCCCCCACCAGGAACATCTTTTTATAAAAGCCTTCGTCCATCCTCCCCTCCATGCAGCGGCCGGCTATTCGCCTATATATGGACATACTCGCCGTAGCCGCGACCGCTGATCCGCTCCCCCTGAAAAGTTCCTTCATAGGAAAAATTGTAGTACATCATGTTGCTGGCGATGCGCGCCGGCGGCCATTCCCGCACCCCGATATACTCCAATTTGCCCGCCGCGGTATCTGCCCTGATTTTCCAACTTCGGTAAAATTTCACAGGGGGAACTCCGGATCCCATAGGCAGCAGATCCGGCTCCGGGTAGCTCAGATATTCCACCTCAACATTGCCGAGTTCCCGGTAGCAGCCGTTTACGAAAAACCCGCCACGGTTGCGCCAGTTGATCCCAAAGGCCCGGACATGCATAAAACCGCCCTGATGCGGTCCATCCCCCACAAACAACTCGTAGTGATAGCGAACCGGCCGCAGGGAGGGGAAAAGTTTTTGCAACCACCTGATGGGAAGCCAGAAAGAGTCAAAATTGCAGGGCTTCCGGGCAAAGCCGTGTTCAAAACCGCCCCTCCCTTCCAAGGCATAAATCTTCTCCAGGCCCGGACCTTCTGCATAGGTTATGGTTCCAGTAAACCTCCCCAAAGCGGCAAAGTAAGTGAAAAAGAGCAGATCAGCCCACCAGATGACGCTTTCCCCTTGATAGGTCAAGTCGAGATTGATCCCGATTTCGGGGTTGCTAAATTGAAATTGATAGTGCGGCCAGGCCCCCTGGATTTTGCCGGACAACTCCCCTCCCACGCCGGGCCCACCCTTGCCGGCCACCGCGACCTCCAACTCATGCGGCTTCATGCTTAAACTGGTCGCCTTTGATAGATAGTGTTGGGAAAAACGATTCGCCTTTTTCCCGCCACCGCTGCTCGTCTCTTCCGTGGGGACCAAAATCAAATATTCCACCACGTCGAAGGCAGATAGTCCCCCAGGCAGCTTTTCGTAAGAATCGATGCCCTCCAAGCCATAGAGGCCGGTCATCAGGCTGGCACGCACCATCTTGATGGGAATTTGGTGATCATCAGGCAGGATGAAAAAGTACCAGCCGTCCCAACCGGACCACCGCCTGGAGGTGTCCACCTGCCCCACAGGTTTTAGGGCAAAATACCTGGGCACCTCATAGCTTTTGGGAAGCGACCCCGTCTCGTGGCGCCGGGCCCGGTCAAAAAATCGGTATATCCACAGAGAATTGGCTTTTAGGAGGAGGTACCCGAAAACCAGTACCCCCAAGACCACTACGAATGCCAGCATAAGTCAACCACCAATAATAAGGGACACCCCTGATACTGTGCGCCCATAAAAATTTTCAGGCCCCCAACCCTTTTCCCTCCTTGATAAGCCTGAGAAGAAATATTGCCAGGGCAATTCCCCAAATGAGCAAACTTATGATCAACATGGCCAAAAACGTCGGATCTTCGTAAAACCAGGGAGCGTTGCCCGCTTGCCACTGGGCAAAGGTGCCCAGCCGGAAGGTGCTGTCCGTTTGCGCGAAAATCCAGGCCGCCGAATAAATGAAGAGGGCGACATACACCACTCTATTGGCCACGATCTTGCCGCTGGTGACCAGATGGTGGCCCAGGAGAAATCCGGCGTTCCCTGCTGCAAAGAAAATTACCAGGAAGATGGGGACAAAAAATGGGTAAGCCGTGACCGAATCTTCATGCCACCACATATGCGTAGTTTCCCAACCAAAGTAGTTGAGAATGAAGTAAACCGGGATCCAACTGAAGAAAAATATTTGAAAGATATTATTTTTTAGTAATATTTTATAATAATATTGGGGCCCCCCGTTTTGTAATTGTTTCCGGGCCGCATCTGCGAACATCGTCCCAATTGCAAACGCTGCAGGAATATCTACTTGTACCATGAGGACACCTCCATAACCAGGATATCTCATGCCAAAAGGGAATGAGATAAAAAATCTATAACTTTAATAAGCATTGGTATTATAAATTGGAAGAGAGTATGGAATATTTTTTGTGTACTAGATAATATTCATTATCGCATCTTTGAAATTTTATCTAGGAAAATTATTTAGTTATAAAACAGATATCAGTTAGGTAACGGTCACATTTTTTTGGCCACAGTTAGGGAATCAGGCGGCCAGGGGCAAGTCTGAGCTCGTTCTAGGCGCAGTGTTATGCGGACTTAGCGCCGGGCGCAGGCGTTGCCTTCCAGAACCCACACGAAAGCGAAGAAACCCAGGATAGCTAACTATTTGGATTTACAAAACTAATTCTCTGTCAGAACGAAATACGGGGTTTTACCTGATAAAGACATCGGTCCCTTCCGTCAACTTCCCTCTATCATGGGGAGATCGCCATCCGGCTATCCCATCAATACGCTGCCATCGCCTCTCCCGGCCCCAAATCCCGTTTGCAATCTTTTTACCGGTTGAGGTAATATCATGCAGCGATGGCGGACCACGTGCTCCGGTCCGGCCCAACTGATTGACGTTCGGAAATCCAGGCTGAAACCCTTTTAGCGAACCACTTATGTTGTTGAGAGCAAGACCGTATGCCCAAACCTAGCAGGCGCCTTGCCGCTGCGGAAACCTCCGCCCCCGTCGGCTACACCCCCCCGGCCAACGCCGAGGCCGAACAGTCCGTGTTGGGGGCCATCCTGGTGCGGCCGGAGGTCCTGGACCGCGTCGCCGATGTAATTGTGCCCGAAGATTTCTACCGGGAGGCCCACGGCCGCATCTTTAAGGCCATGATTGACCTCTATGGCAAAGGCGAGCCGGTGGATTTGGTGACCGTCAACGCCCTCCTCAAAGAGCGAGGCCAGTTGGAGGGAGTGGGGGGGCCGGTCTTTCTGGCGGGCTTAAGCGAGCAGGTGGGCTTTGCCACCAACGCCGAGAAATACGCCAACCTGGTCAAAGACAAGGCGGTGCTGCGGCGCCTGCTGGACTGCACCCAGGAGATTGCCTCCGCCTGCCTGGCCCCGGTGGAAGACATTGCCGAATTCCTGGACACCGCGGAACACAAAATCTTCCAGGTGGCCGAAGCCAAGGTGCGGCCGGGCTTTTCGCCGCTGAGCGCTCTGGTGGACAGCGAGATCGCCACCCTGGAAGCCATTTGGGGGCGCAAAGACGGCTCCTTAACCGGCGTAACCAGCGGGTTCACCGACCTGGACAATTACACCGCGGGGTTCCAGGCCAGCGACCTCATCATCCTGGCGGCCCGCCCCAGCATGGGCAAGACCGCCCTGGCCCTGAACATCGCCTTTAACGCCGCCTATAAATCCAAACCCCCGGTGCCGGTGGCCTTCTTTTCCCTGGAAATGTCCAAGGAGCAACTGGTGCGCCGATTGCTCAGCGGCGAAGGCCGGGTGGACGCCTCCCAGATTCGCCGGGCTGCCTTCCTGACCGGGGATGAATGGCGCAAGCTCCAGGAAGCCGCGGGCATCCTTCTGGATTGCCCCATTTACATTGACGATACCCCCGCGGCCACCGTCCTGGACATCCGGGCCAAATCCCGCCGCCTCAAGGCCGACGGCAAGTTGGGGCTGATCATCATCGACTATCTCCAACTCATGCAAGGCCGGGCCGAGCTTACCAGCCGGGAGCAGCAAATCTCGGAAATCTCCCGCTCCTTGAAGGGCCTGGCCAAAGAACTCCAGGTGCCGGTGATCGCCCTGTCCCAGCTCAGCCGGGAGCCGGAAAAAAGGGAGCGGAAGCGGCCGCAATTGTCGGACCTGCGGGAATCCGGCGCCATCGAGCAGGACGCCGACGTGGTCATGTTCATCTACCGGGATGAGGTCTACCGCAAGGACTCGGCCGACAACAAGGGCATCGCCGAAGTCATCATCGGCAAACAGCGCAACGGCCCCATCGGAACGGTGAAGCTCCATTTTGAGGCCAAGTTCACCCGGTTCGACGACCTGGAACAAGGGGAATCTCCTGAGTATTACTAAAAAATCAGGGATGGCCAGGATAATAAAACCCTCAACCATCCCTGATCAGGCCCCTTGGCCCGCCTCAGGCGGGCAGGGGAGGGGGCCCCGGGCGCCGCTTACGCCTCGGGGCCTGCGCTTGGCGCTTTAGGCGACTTTCACCTCAATCTTCCGGGGCTTGGCCTTTTCCACTTTGTGCATCACCAGCCGCAGGACCCCATCCTTCATGGTCGCCTCGATCTTGCTCTGATCGATGAGGCTGCCCAGGTGAAAGTCCCGCTGATAGTCGCCGGTGAAGTATTCCTGATCCACCATAGATTCTCCGGGACCCAAAGGTGGGCCGACTTCCCCGTAAATGGTAAGATGATTTTCCTTTAGGTCCAGGGCCACTTTATCACCGGAAACTCCAGGCATATCAGCCACCAGGACCAGGGTGTCGGGAGTTTCGAATATATCCACCGCCGGCACGAAGACCCGGCCCGGACGGACTCGTTCTCCTTTGGCCGGAACCTCTTCTTTGGCCTTGACTTGCAGTTCTTGTTCAGCCATGGATGAACCTCCTCTATGCAACCTTTACTTCGATTTTGCGGGGTTTTACTTGTTCCGGTTTGGCCATCTTGATGGTCAGGATGCCTTCCTTGCAGGTGGCTTCCACTTTGTCTCCGGCAACCTGCGCCGGCAGGGCCACGATCCGCCGGAAAAACCCGGATTCGCGCTCCCGGCGGTGATAGTTGACCTGCTTTTCTTCCGCAGGAATCTTGCGCTCACCCCTTAAGATCAGGTTATTATCCTGCAGGGTGATCTCCAGGTCTGCGGCCTGAACGCCGGGCAATTCGGCCCGGACATAGAAATGATCTTTGTCTTCCGAGAGGTTCACCAGGGGATATACCCCCGCCCGCCACGATGGGCGCTCCGTTCCATAGGTATCCTGGAAGAGACGGTCCATGCGGCGCTGCAATTGTTCCAGTTCCCGGAAAGGATTCCAACCCGGTTCCCTGAAAAAAATAGCCATGGTTGTGTTTCCTCCTTAATATGTGAAAATATCAGGGGTTTTTCCTTTTACTGTTAGTTAAATTAAGCACGACTATCTGTCGGGTCAAGGGGCTTAGCGGTTGAAAATTGACAGATATTTCTATACATAGAGTGAGCGACTTTAAGAAAGGAATCTAATCCTGATGGCCTTCCCCTGGCATGAGATAACCTGGGTGCTCCTGGACATGGACGGCACCCTGCTGGATAAACACTTTGACGATTATTTCTGGGAAACCCTGGTGCCGCAAGAATACGCCCAGCGCCAGGGAATGGACCTGGCTCTGGCCCGGGACCTGGTCTTCGCCCGCTACCAGCGGGAGGAAGGCACCCTCAACTGGACGGATATCGACTTCTGGTCCCGGGAATTGGACCTGGATATCCCGGCCTTGAAGGAAGGCATCCGCCACCTCATCGAGGTGCATCCGGATACGGAGGATTTTCTCAAGTTTTTGAGATTAAAAGAAAAACGGGTAGCCCTAGTGACCAACGCGCACTACAAGACCTTGAATCTCAAGATGACTCACACCGGGCTATTGGGCTATTTTGACGAAGTGGTCTCGTCTTTCGACCTGGGTGCCCCAAAAGAAGAGGTGCGTTTTTGGCAGGTGCTCCACGACCGCCTGCGCTTCAACGGCAACCACGCCCTGCTGGTGGATGACAACGCCGCGGCCCTCACCGCGGCCCGGGCTTTCGGCATTAAATACCCTTACTTCAAGGCCAAATCCAGCTCCCGGCAAGACGCCGAAAGCCACCCGGACTTCTCTTCTATCGAAAGCTTTCATGAGCTTATGAGCTAAAATTTGCGGGGAGGACCGGGGGATTTTTCGTAAGTGAGTCCCCCGCCTCCCCCAAGTTCTAGGCTGCCTCCCGCCTGATGCGCGCTCCCAGGGCCGAGAGCTTTTCCACCAGGCGGGCGTAGCCCCGGTCCAGGTGGTAGACCCGCAGGATTTCGGTGCTGCCGGCCGCGGCCAGCCCGGCGATGACCAGGGAGGCGCTGGCGCGCAGGTCCGTAGCCATGACCGGCGCTCCCTGGAGCTGTTTGCAGCCCCGCACCACCGCCAGATTGCCGGTGACACTGATGTCCGCGCCCAGGCGCTGCAACTCGCTGACGTGCATGAAGCGGTTTTCAAAAATCGTCTCGGTGATCACGCTGGCGCCCTTGGCCAGGCTCATGAGCGCCATGAACTGCGCCTGCATGTCCGTGGCAAACCCGGGGTAGGGCCGGGTCTTCACGTCCACGCCGGTAAGGGACCCCCCCGGCTCGACCATGATCCGGTCATCCACGGTTTTGAGCCTGACCCCGGCCTCCTGAAATTTTTCCAGCACTGCACTCATAAAAGGCACCGGGGCATTGGTGATAGTAACCTGGCCCCTGGTGATGGCCGCGGCTGCCAGGTAGGTCCCCGCCTCAATGCGGTCGCTCATGATGGTATAGGCGGTCGGAGTAAGCTCTTCCACCCCGTGAATGGTGAGGACGTCGGTGCCGATGCCATCAATCTTTGCGCCCATGAGGGTGAGGAATTGGGCCAGGTCGGTTACTTCGGGTTCCTGCGCGGCGTTAATCAGGCGCGTGGTGCCCTGGGCCAGGGTGGCGGCCATCAGTAGATTTTCCGTGCCCGTCACCGTAGGCAGGTCCAGGGTGATGTCGGCGCCGTGCAGCCGTTTGGCCTTGGCTTCCACATAGCCCTGGTTCAGGGTGATCTTCACCCCCATGGCCTCCAGGCCCTTTAAGTGCTGGTCGATGGGCCGGGCGCCGATGGCGCAGCCACCGGGCAAAGAGACGCTGGCCTGCCGGGCCCGGGCCACCAGCGGCCCCAGGACCAGAACCGCAGCCCGCATGGTCTTCACGGTTTCGTAGGGGGCCATCCAGCCGGTGAGGCGGCTGGAATCCACCACCAACGGGTCGCCGTCTTCAAACTGCACGCCCATGAGACCCAAAAGTCTCTTGATGGTGCGGATGTCAGCCAGGGGCGGCACGTTATAAAGTCGGTGCTCCCCTGGAGCCAGCAGTGTTGCGGCAATAATGGGCAGCGCGGCGTTTTTGGCCCCGCTGATTTCAACTTCCCCTGAAAGAGGGATTCCACCTTCGATGACGATTTTATCCATCAATAGTTCCGTGTAAGGTGGGCTGTGCCCACCCTACATTTTCTTATGATTGAGAATCTTCGGCCACGAGGTCCAGGAGGTTGGGGGACATAACTTCATGGCGGAATTGATTTATCCTTTTTTCAGCCAAGCGGATATAGTCTGAATCGACTTCATAGCCAATATAATGCCGATTGCCTTTAATAGCTGCGATGGCAGTTTGACCACTGCCCATAAAGGGGTCTAGCACCACCTCATGTTCAAAGGTATAGAGCTGGATGAGACGATAAGGTAATTCTATGGGGAAAGGGGCGGGATGGCCCACGCTTTTGGCAGAGACTGCCGGGAAAGTCCAGACACTTTTGGTAAGCTCCAAGAATTCCTCGCGGGAGATGGTGGACTGCCTTCGGTCCGGATTTTTTCGAGAAAACCCTTCTTTAGAAAAAATCAGGATGTATTCGTGCACATCCCGTAACGTCGGGTTCGCAGGCGAACGCCAAGAACCCCAAGCAGTAGAGGATGAGGCGCTGGAAGCTTTATTCCAGATAATTTCTCCTCTCATCAAAAATCCTATATCTGCCATTCCTTGAATGATATAAGAATGAAGGGGAATATAAGGTTTGCGTCCCAGGTTGGCGATATT
>DZCR01000101.1 GCA_022736495.1 Desulfobacca acetoxidans | reverse complement strand
AGCCATGAGCACTGCCACACCCAATACGTAAGTCTTTCTCTTCATGATTGGTCCCCCCCTTAATTTTTTAAACACGGTTGGCGATCTCGAATTGGCCGAAAGTTATCTTTACCCTACCGTCCCCTCCTTCCTCACCTTTTCAAGACCTATCCTTTTCCCCCAATGAGGGCGACTCCATTATAAGTTGCAGAAAAATTCTTTGTCAAGGAGAAAATATGGAGGCTGATTAAAAAAAAGCGTATTTATATCACCAGGCTGATCCAGGTGGCCAGTCCCAGACCGATGCCCACCAGCCCGTTAAGGGTAAAAAACGCCGGCGGCAATCTCAGCGGCTCCCGGTCGCGCAACATCAGGTGTTGGACCAGAAGGATCATGGCGCTCACTACCACGGCCCCGGTATAGATGGGTCCCAAGCCGGCCAGCCGCCCGGTAACGCCAAAACCCAGGGCTGCCAGCAGGTGGCAAAGGGCCGCCAAACGCCGGGCCCAGGATTGTCCCACCCGGACCGGCAGGGAGAACAGCCCCACTCGCCGGTCAAAATCCTCATCTTGCAGGGCATAGAGGATATCAAATCCCGCCACCCAGAAGAGTACCGCGCCGGCCAGGACCAGGACCGCCAAACTGAGATCACCCCGGACTGCCAGCCAGCCCCCCACCGGGGCCAGTCCCAGACTCAGCCCCAGGACCAGGTGGGAGGCGGCGGTAAACCTTTTGGTGAAGGAATAGCCCAGGATCACCAGGAGAGCCGGGGGAGATAAGACGAAGCACAGCCGGTTGAGTTGGGCGGCGGCCCCCATGAAGAGGGCGGCGCTCACCGCGATGAAGAGGGCGGTGGCTCCCCGGCTGATCTTGCCCGCGGGCAGGGCGCGGTCGGCGGTGCGGGGATTGGCGGCGTCGAACCGGGCATCCGCCAGGCGATTGAACGCCATAGCCGCGCTCCGGGCTCCCACCATGGCAACCAGGATATAAAAAATCGTCCGGCCGTCAGGCAAACCCCGAGCCGCCATGATGGCCCCCATGAAGGCAAAGGGCAGAGCCAGCACGCTGTGGCCGATTTTGATCATTTCCAGGAGTTCATAAAGGTTGCGCAGGAATCGCGGCATTTTAGATCTCTCGGTGGGGCAGGCGTCCCGCCCGGCATCCTCTCAGGCAGGCACGGAGGCCTGCCCCACCAGCGAAAAACAAAAACAAGATTTATTCCCCCCAGCGCCGAGTTAACTGGTGCTCCAGCCCCAGGTGATCCAGGATGCGCCCGGCAAACTGGCGGGCCAGTTCCGTAAGGTTCTGCGGCTGATGGTAAAAGCCGGGACAGGCCGGGAAGATGGTGGCCCCCGCCTCTGCGGCCCGGACCTGGTTCCGCAGGTGTATGAGGCTTAAGGGAGTCTCTCTGACCACAAGAATGAGGGGCCGCCGCTCTTTTAAGAAAACCTCACCGGCGCGGTGGATCAGGTTGCGCCCCACCCCTTGGGCGATGGCCCCCAAGGAGCCCATGGAGCAGGGGATCACCACCATGGCCCGGGCCCGAAACGAGCCGCTGGCCAACCCCGGAGTGAAGTCGTCCGCCCGGTGCCAGATGGCCCTGGGGGCCAGGTCCCCAGGGCTCATCCCCAACTCCAGGCCCAACACCTGCTCCCCGGCCCCGGAAATCACGGCGTGCACCTCCAGGTCCGGGCGGGTCCCGAAATAGGCCAACAACTCCCGAGCATAGATCATCCCCGAGGCCCCGGTAAGGGCCACCACGTAGCGGTTCATTTTGCGCCTTTGCATCTTGGGTGCTTGGCGTGAGCCATTTTCACCCTCAGGTTAAGCCCAATTTGGGCCATATTTCGTCCATCCGGCGCTTGACCTCCGGGTCCATATCGATCACCTTGGGCCAGGGCCGGGTAAAGCCTTCTTCGGGCCATTTCCGGGTGGCGTCGATCCCCATCTTGGAGCCGTAGCGGGGCAGAGGCGAGGCATGGTCCAACGCATCCACCGGCCCATCCGCGAACACCACGTCCCGCCGCGGGTCCACGTTGTTTCCCAGACGCCACAAGACCTGGGACAGGTCCTGCACGTCCACTTCCTTATCGAACACCACGATAATTTTCGTGAACATCATCTGGCCCAGCCCCCAGATGGCGTGGATCACCTTGCGGGCGTGGCCGGGATAGCGCTTGTCGATGGAAATAAAGGCCAGGTTGTGGAAGACCCCTTCCACCGGCAGGTTCATGTCCACCATCTCCGGCAAGGTCTTTTGCATCAGGGGGAAGAAGATGCGCTCCGTGGCCTTGGCCATGAAACAGTCTTCCATGGGGGGGCGACCCACGATGGTGGCGGGATAAATGGGACTGCGCCTCTGGGTGATGGCGGTGAGGTGCAACACCGGGTAGTCGTCCGCCAGGGAATAGTAGCCGGTATGGTCGCCAAACGGGCCTTCCACCCGCCGCTCTCCGGGGGCCACGTAGCCTTCCAGGACGATCTGGGAGGCCGCCGGCACCGACAGAGGCTGAGTCACGCACGGCACCATTTCCACCGGCTCCCCCCGCAGAAACCCGGCAAAGAGGATTTCATCAATATCTTCGGGTAGAGGCGCAGTGGCCGCATAGGTCACCGCAGGGTCAGGCCCGAGGGCCACCGCCACCGGCAAGGCTTCGCCTCTGGCCTCAGCTATTCGGTAGTGCTGGGCCCCGCCTTTGTGGGCGTGCCAGTGCATGCCGGTGGTCTGGCCATCATAGACCTGGAGACGGTACATGCCGACGTTGCGCCGCCCGGTTTCCGGGTGGTGAGTGAAGACTACCGGGAGCGTGATAAAGGGACCGCCGTCCTCGGGCCAGCAGGTCAAAACCGGCACCTTGGTCAGGTCCATATCCTCCCCTTGGAAAATCACTTCCTGGCACGGGGCTTTGCTCACCTCTTTGGGGAACATCCGGCCTAAACGGGCCAGTTTCGGAAGCAACTTGAGCTTCTTCATCAGGGTGTTGGCTTCCGCCTCCATGAAGCTCAACAGGTCCCTCGCGATGTCATCCAGGGACTCGACCTCCAGGGCCAGACACATGCGCCGCATGGACCCGAAGGCGTTCATCAGCACCGGCATGGCATAACCCGGAACTTCTTCGAACAACAGGGCCGGACCGTCGGCCTTGCAGACCCGGTCGGTGATCTCGGTGATCTCCAGATATGGGCTCACCGGCTCCTTGATGCGCACCAACTCCCCGGCCTGCTCCAACCGGGCGATAAATTCTTGTAAGTTGCGATAACCCATGGATTCCCCTTTGGGGTAGCGGTCAGCTAAAAGCTGTCAGCTTTAGCAGAAGCATCATACACGGCGGGCAGGGCCGGCCCTCCATTACTGCTTTTTATTCGAGACAGCATTGGTGCGCAGTGCACACCCTACATGACTGTTAAAATATTCCAACTGCGGCTCCTCGTCCAATTCACCCAAGTTATATAAATAATGGAAAAATATCGCCAGACCTTCTTCGTGTTCCGGGCTCAGGAAAAAATTGAGCTGATGAAAATAGGCCAAAACCTGGGCCGGGCTCATGTTAAAGGAGGTCGCGGCAATGCGGCTCAACTCCTGCAGCGATCCCAGACCCCAATCCCGGGAGCGGAGCAAAAGCCGGTGCAGGGTTGCGGTGGCCCCGGGCTGCGCCTGGGCAAAGTCCCGGCGTACGGCCCAGACCCCAAACACGAAGGGCAGGCCGGTAAGCTCCTGCCAGGCCTCCCCCAGGTCCAGCTCAAAGGGCATGACGCCGGCAGCTTTGAGCGCCAAGGCCTCATCGCCGATGGCCATAACCGCAGCGCATTCCTCCAGGGACGCATCGGCCAACTGGCCGGGCTGGTAGCACGGCTGCACCTCAAAGAGCTTGGCCATCAGGACCTTGACTAAAGCGGCGCCGCTGGCCGAAGCGGCGCTGACCCGGATGGTCCGCCCGTCCAGGCGGGAAAACGGCACCCGGCTGAACAACAGCACGCTGCCCACCGCCCCCTTAGAACTGATGGACAAATCCGGCAGCAACAAATAATCCCGAAAGGCGCGGCCATACTCTATGGCGGAGATGGAGCCCAGGTCCACTTCACCCCGGCGCATCAAAGCGTTGAGCTCCGCCGGGGTGCCCCGCACCAGGTGAAAGCCGTTTTCGCCAAAGAGGTGCTCCATGGCAAAATAGATGGGGAGCACGTTCAGATACGCAATGCGCCCCAAACGAGCCTTGGCCGTCATGTTTGTCTCCCTTGATACTCGGCGGCGGTTGGCGGCCAGAGACGGCCACCCCACCGGTCTAACTTACTTGACACCTGACACCTGGAAGCTGACACCCTCCTCATCCCAACCAGCGCCACTTTCCGGCCGCCCCCGCGCTAAAGAGTTCACTCCAGAACTCCCCCCGGCCCGGCAAGGGGATGAACCCCAAAGCGGCCTTCTTGCCGGGCATAAGGCTGCCGAAGTCCTGGTCCCGCCCCAGGGCCTGGGCGCCGTTCAAGGTCCCCAGGCGCAGCCACAAATCCCCGGGATAGGCCGGAAAGTTCTGATGCAGCCAGAGCATTTCCCCAAAGAGATTCAGATCCCAGTTGCCGGCCAGGGTATCGGTACCCAGGGCCAGGTTCACTCCGGCTTGAAGCAGGTCCGGCACCGGCGGCGTTCCCGCGCCGGTGTAGCGGTTGGCCCGGGGACAGAGTACCAGCCAGGTCCCGGTAGCGGCCAAGAGGCCGCAATCCGCGGCGGAGAGCCAGGCCCCATGAACCGTCAGAGTCCGGGAACCCAAAAATTCCAGGCTGTTAAGGTAAGCCGGCGGGCTCACCCCGGGAGGCTGGAAATTCGGCACCCAGCGTCCTCGCTGTTGCAGCAGGGCTTCGAAGAAGCCGTTCCCGCCCGTCAGAAAGTCCAGTTCCGCCCGGGATTCGGCCAGATGCACCATCTGGGGCGCCAGGCGGGCGGCGTTCCATTTATCCACAGCCTTAAACAAGGGGGCGGACACGGAATACGGGGCATGGGCCGCAGCCGAAATCCATTGGGTCCCTGTAACCTCTGGCTGGGCGAAAAAAGGAAACGCCTCCGGCAGGTCAAACGGCTCCATCAGGTGAAACCCCAGGCACTCGTAGAAGAAGTGGTAAGCAAGGGGGCTGGTTTCAAGGTGTGGCCAGGAAGCTCCGGTGTTGCTCACCTCCCCCACTAACGCCGCGCCGCTGTCCCGCAACGCCTCAAGGCCGCGTCTGATGCCGGCCTCAACCTCAGACGGCGAGAGTTTGCCATAGGCCGCCAGGGTTGCAACCAGCCAGTCCTCCCAGCGCACCTGGGGGGTTACCTTTCCGGCCAGGGCGGAAAACTCCAGGTGGACGTGGCTGTTCACCAGCCCGGGCACAATCGCCCCGTCGCCATGTTCACAGACCAGGCCCTTAAAGCCGCGCAGAACCTCAGCCGCCGGACCCACCGCGAAAATCCGGTCGGCTTCCACCACCACCGCCCCATTCCGGATAGGAGGCTGATCCACCGGCAAAACCCATGTACTCACGTGTGCAATCATTTCACTCATTACTCATTGAAGGTTTCTGTTGCCCCGACCTTAATCGGTGCTATAAGGGAGGGTTTTAAACTTGCGCCTCCCTTATCTTAACCAGGTCCGCCAATCTTCACCGAGGTCGCCCCGGAGGCGGTAGCGTTCCATAAGCCGCGGGCAGGGACAGTCCCGGGAGGTTGCAGCCAGGGCTGGGAGAAGCCGGATGATAAGGTCCGGAAAGGCCGCTTCCACCGCCCGCACCTTCTCCATTTCCTCGGGGGTGGCGAGCCCTTCGAAGAGCACCCCAGGCTGGTAAGGCCGCTCCACCAAGCCTTCGGCATAATTCACCACGTAGGTGAGGCCCACGTAACAGAATTCCAGTTCCCGGGCCAGAAAGATCTCGGGGGCCAGAGTCTGGCCCACCAGCTCGCCCCCCAGGAGGACAAATTTGCGGACTTCCGCCGCAGTCTCCAGGCGCGGCCCGGTGGTGGCCACATAGACCGCCCGGTCGTGCACCGTGAACGGCGCCCCGGCCAACGCCCCCAGCAGGGCCTTCCTGAGCTCCGGGCAGAACACGGGGTTGTGCCGGATAAAGCCCCAGCCCACCCCGGTATAGAAAGTCTGGGGCCCGCCCCGACCTTCATCCAGCACATCGTGGGGGATCACCAAGTCCCCCGGGGCCATTTCCTTATTGAGTGATCCCGGCGCCACCCAGGCCAGAATCTTTTCCACCCCCAGGGCCTTTAAGGCGTAGAGATTGGCCCGGGCATTGACAAACGGCGCGGAAATCTCGTAGCCAGCCTCGCCGTGCCGGGAAAGGACCGCGAAGCTGAGGCCTGCGTGGGCAAAAAAATGCACCGGTCGGCTGGGGCCATAGGGGGTTTGGTAAACCTCAGTGCCCAGAGATTGGAGACCGCGGGCCACGAAGGGCCGGTGGGCCGCCACTCGGGCAATAAGCGCCACTTTTACGTTGGCGGGTATTTTGGGGGAGAGCCTGAGCAATTTCATCCTGGTAACAAGCGGTAACGGTGATCTCTCACCTGCGGCTCATAGCCGCTCTGGCGGATCAGGGTTTCGATTTCCTGCCGCTGCAGGCGAAAGCCCACGCCGGTGGCGGCCACCACGTTTTCTTCCAGCATGGTGGAGCCGAAGTCGTCGGCGCCGAACTTCAAAGCCACCTGGGCCACTTTGGGTCCCTGGGTCACCCAGGAGACCTGGAGGTGGGGCACGTTATCCAGGATCAGGCGGGAAATGGCCAACGTTTTCAAATATTCCACCGCACCCTTGGTCTCGCCCTGCAAATCCGTGCCCCCAGGCTGGTAGGTCCAGGGGATAAACGCGGTAAAGCCACCGGTCTCGTCCTGGAGGTCCCGAATCCGGAAGAGATGTTCCACCCGTTCTTCCTGAGTCTCCAGGTGCCCGAACATCATGGTGGCGCTCGTTTTCAAGCCCTGCCGGTGTGCCGCGGCCATAACCTCCAGCCACTGCAGAGTGGAGCATTTTCGAGGCGAAATTTGGCGGCGCACCCGGTCCACCAGGATTTCGGCTCCACCCCCGGGAATTGAGCTCAACCCCGCGTCCATCAGGCACCGGATCAGGTCTGCCAGGCTCAGGCCGGTTTGTTCGGCCAGAAAATGGATTTCCGGGGGCGAAAAACCGTGCACGGCCAGGCCGGAGTTCTTGATGAAGCTCACGAGTTCAAGGTAATAACCCAGCGGCAAGTTGGGATTGAGACCGCCCTGGAGCAGAACCCCGCTGCCGCCGTGGTCCTTGAGTTCAACAAGTTTGGCCTCCAGGCTATCCCAATCAAGCACATAGCCGTCGGCGGCTTGAGGCGCCCGATAAAAGGCGCAGAAACGGCAGCCCGAAATGCAGATATTGGTATAATTGATATTGCGGTCGATGACGAAGGTGACCCGGGACGCGGGGTTGAGGCGCCAACGGACCCGGTCTGCCCAACTGCCCAATTCCAGCAGGTCCAGGTCCCACAACCGGCAGGCCTCGGAAAAATCCAGGCGCTTGTTCTCTTTTAAGAGATTGTGCATGGCAAGCCTCATGTCGCTTCCCCCTCACCCTGACCCTCTCCCTCATTGAGGGAGAGGGAAACAAACAGGATTATTAACCCCGGGGTACTATCCATTCACCGACCCTGAGCATTGATAGGCTTCTGATTACTCTCCAATCACCCGGTACAGTGTATCCCGCTCCACCGGCTCGCAGCCCGCTTCCCGGATCAGGGCTTGCAGCTGCGCGCGGGTCAGGCCCTGGGGGGTCTGGGCCCCGGCCATGTGGGTGATCCGCTCTTCCATCACCGTGCCGTCCATGTCGTCCACCCCGAAACACAGGGAGATTTGGGACAACTTGGCCCCCAGCATGATCCAGAAGGCCTTGATGTGGGGGAAGTTGTCCAGCAGAAGGCGGGAGATGGCCAGAGTCTTCAGGTCATCGATGGCGCTGGGGCCGGTCAAATCACTCAACCCTGTGTTGGCAGGATGAAAGGCCAGGGGGATGAAGGCCAAAAACCCCTGAGTTTCATCCTGCGCTTCTCGCAGCCTGACAAGATGGTCCACCCGCTCCGCCACGCTTTCCATGTGGCCATAGAGCATGGTGGCATTGGTGTTGAGGTCCAACCGGTGCGCCGCCTGGGCCACTTCCACCCAGCCCTCCGGCGAGAGTTTTTCCGGGCAGAGGCTGGAGCGCACCCGGGGACTGAAGACCTCGGCGCCGCCGCCGGGCAGCGACCCCAGGCCTGCGTCTTTAAGCGCCAACAGGGTATCGGCCACGCTCATCTCGGCCTTTTGGGCCAGGTGGGCCACCTCCACCGCGGTGAAGGCCTGGAGGTGCACCTCTGGCCGCCGGGCTTTAATGCCCCGGAGCATGTCCAGATAATAGCTAAAAGGCAGGTCGGGGTGACAGCCGCCCACAATATGGATTTCCGTGATGGGCTCATGGGCCCGCTCTTCCACCTTGGCAAAGATTTCCGGCAGGCTCATCTCATAGGCCCCGGCTTCCCCGGCCTTGCGCCCGAACGCGCAGAACTTGCAGCCATTGACGCAGATATTGGAATAATTGATGTGCTGGTTATAAATGTAATAGGCCTTGTTGCCATGGAGGCGCTCCCGCACCATCTGGGCCAGATGCCCCACCCCCAGCAGGTCGAAGCTTCCGAACAGGGTGCAGCCGTCCTCCCGACTCAGGCGCCGCCCTGCGGCTACCTTCTCATATATGGGTTGCAAGGCCGGGTCCTGGATACCTGGCAAATTCATGGGCGCTCCTCCTTTATGACCGACTGGTCATTTGTTCTGCAAAAAAAATTTATTTACTGTAGGGGCGCACCTGGGTATGCGCCTTTGAGGGCGGACACATAGGTCCGCCCCTACGGCTATGGACTATCAGGCCATCAGGCCCTCCCGCAGGAGGCTGATGAGTTCCCTGATGTGTGTATGGATCGTCTCATCCGTAGCCTGGTGCAACCCCAAAGTGACGTCTAAGGCCGGCACGGCCACGGCCTGGAGGAATCGGTCGAACAGGGCGTCCAAAAGAAAGAGCGTTGCGGCCTGGGGGACGCCGGGGCGCAGTTCCCCCCGGACCTGGGCCCGGCGCACCAGGGAGGCGAAATATTCCGCGGCGTGGCGACGCACCGCGGCCAGAAATTCATCCCGGAAAGGCACGTTCTTATCAAACTGGATCTTGAGATAGAGGCTGAAAACTTTGGGATGCTCCCGGGAGAAGCGCACTCCGGCCAGCAGGGATTTTTCCAGCCGGACGAAGAAATTCTCCTCCAGGGTCTCTGCCTTGACGCGAGTGAGGGTGCGCCGCACCATCTTCAGGGCGTGCTGGAAGATGTAATGAAAAATCCCTTCTTTGTTGGGAAAATATTGGTAAAGCGAGCCCTTGGCGATGCCCGCCTTGGCCACCACGCGATTCAGCGAGGCGGCCTGATACCCCTGCTCGGCAAACTCCGCCAGCGCCGCGCCCAGCACCCGTTGCTGCTTATCCGCCGGCAAGTGCCGAAAAGTCGAAAAAGCCGCTTCTTCTATCATGACCACTTGGTCATACCAAATCTATCGGCCCCCGTCAAGCCTCTAGCGGCCAGGTCCCCAATTCCCTTGACAACTTGCCCCCTTCATGTTAGTTAGCAATGATATTCAATAGTTAGTGACTATAAACTCCACCTTCCCCCTTATGGGGATTGGGGGAGGAGGATTGGGGGAGGGGGTAAGGGCCGTCGGCCCTTAGCCCTCTCCCCCAAATATCTTTCACAAGGATCACCATGGCTGAAATTCTGGAAAAGGTTTATGATCCCCAGCGGATCGAAGCGAAATGGTACACGTATTGGGAAGGGCAAGGGTTTTTCCATGCCAAGGCCGACGGCGCCAAGCCCGGCTTCAGCATGGTCATCCCGCCGCCCAACGTCACCGGCGTCCTCCACATGGGGCACGCCCTCAACAACACCTTACAAGACATCCTGGTCAGGTTTAAGCGCATGGACGGCTTCGACGCCCTGTGGATGCCGGGCACCGACCACGCCGGCATCGCCACCCAAAACGTGGTGGAGCGCCAGTTGGCCGCGGAAGGCAAGGACCGCCACGTCCTGGGCCGGGACGCGTTCATTAAACGGGTCTGGGAATGGAAGGCTAAATCCGGCGGGCAGATCATTACCCAGCTCAAGCGCCTGGGCTGCTCCTGCGACTGGAGCCGGGAGCGCTTCACCATGGACGAAGGGCTTTCCCGGGCGGTGCGGGAGGTCTTTGTGCGCCTCTATGAAGAGGGCCTGATCTACAAGGGCGACTACATCATCAACTGGTGTCCACGCTGCCAGACCGCCCTGGCCGACCTGGAGGTGGAGCACGAACCCCATGACGGCCATCTTTATCACATCAAGTACCCCCTGGCGGACGGTTCCGGGTCCGTAACGGTAGCCACCACTCGCCCCGAAACCCTCCTGGGCGACACCGCAGTGGCTGTTAATCCCGAGGACAAGCGGTATAAAAAATTCCACGGCGCCACCCTGAGCCTGCCGATCATGAAGCGCCCCATCCCGGTCATCACTGATGCCTACGTCGCGCTGGATTTCGGCACCGGCGCCCTGAAGATCACTCCGGCCCACGATTTCAACGATTTTGAGGTGGCCCGGCGCCACCACCTCCCCGCGGTCAAGGTCATCGACGAAGCCGGCAAGATGACCCCGGCTGCCGGCAAATACGCGGGTCTGGACCGCTTTTCCTGCCGGGAGCAAATACTCAAAGACTTGAAAGACGAAGGCCTTTTGGCCAAAGTTGAGCCCTACACCGTGCCCGTAGGCCATTGCTACCGCTGCAAGACCGTGGTGGAGCCCCTGGTCTCCAAGCAGTGGTTCGTGGCCGTCAAGACCATGGCGGACGCGGCCCTGGCCGCGGTGGCCGACGGCCGCACCCGGCTCATCCCCCCCAACTGGGACAAAAGCTATAATGACTGGATGACCAATATCCGGGATTGGTGCATCTCCCGGCAGATCTGGTGGGGCCACCGCATCCCGGCCTGGACCTGCGCCGCCTGCGGTCAGGTCATCGTCAGCCGGGAAGACCCCGCGGCCTGTTCCTGCGGCGGTGAGTTAGTCCAGGAAACCGACGTCCTGGATACCTGGTTTTCCTCAGCCCTCTGGCCCTTTTCCACCCTGGGCTGGCCCGACGCCACCCCGGAACTCAAACTCTTCTATCCCACCACCGTCCTGATCACCGCGTTTGACATCTTGTTTTTCTGGGTGGCCCGGATGATGATGATGGGGATTCATTTCATGGGTGAGGTCCCCTTCCACGAGGTCTACATCCACGCCCTCGTACGAGACCCGGAAGGCCAGAAAATGAGCAAATCCAAGGGCAACGTCATCGATCCCCTGGAGCTTATGGATAAATACGGCACCGACGCTTTCCGCTTTTCCCTGGCCGCGTTTGCCGCCATGGGCCGGGACGTCAGGCTGTCCGAAGAGCGCATCGCCGGCTACCGCAACTTCGCCAACAAAATCTGGAACGCCTGCCGCTTTACCCTCATGAACCTGGAGGGTTTTGACGCTGCGACTGCTGCCGACAATCAGCCTCTGAGTACCGTCGAAGCCTGGATCATGAGCCGCCTCCAGCAGGTCATCGCCGAGACCCGGTCGTCCCTCGACTCCTATGCCTTCGACCAGGCGGCTAACGTGCTCTATCAGTTCATCTGGCACGAGTTCTGCGACTGGTACCTGGAACTCATCAAGCCCCAACTCTACGATAAAGACGACCCGGCCACCCGCAGCCGCTGCCAGTCGTTCCTGCTCAAGGTGCTCAGCGCCATTCTGCGCCTCCTGCACCCTTTCGTGCCTTTCATCACCGAAGAAATCTGGCAGAAACTCCCCGGCGCCCAGGGTAGCGTCATGATCGCCCCCTACCCCCATGCGGACCCCGTCTACACCGACCCCGGGGCCGAAGCGGAAATGCGCCTGGTCATGGAAACCATCACCGCCATCCGCAATATCCGGGGCGAAATGAACGTGCCCCCGGCCACCCAGGTTGAGGTCTTCCTCCAGAGCCCCGAGACCGCAGCCGTCGGCGCTTTAAGCCGCCACCAACAGGCCATCAAAATCCTGGCCCGGGTCCGGGAACTCCACTGCAACGCCGACGGCGGCCCGCCCGCGGCCGCAGCCAAAGCCGTGGTGGACCAGGTAGACCTCTTCCTCCCCCTGGCGGGTATCATCGACTTCGCCGAGGAAGCGCGCCGCCTAGAAAAGGAACTGCAAAAACTGGGCAAAGACCTGGACCAGGCCCAACGCAAACTGAGCAACGAAGACTTCCTGGCCAAGGCCCCGGCGGAAGTGGTGGCCAAAGAAAAGGAAAAACTCCAAGGCTGGACCGAGAAACTCACCAAACTCAAAACCCACCGGGAACGGATACGGGAGCTGATGGGGTGATTTTGGGGGGAGGGACAGGG
>DZCR01000006.1 GCA_022736495.1 Desulfobacca acetoxidans | reverse complement strand
AGCTATCCAGATGCGCCATCAGGGCGGCTGCGGCAGCGGCGTCCAGCTCATCGTCGTAGATCCGGCCTAACCCCACCTGGGCGCTGTTAATGGCTCCGGGACCCAGGGTGGCAAGACAGACCCCGGCCTTGCCGGTGACCCTGCCGTACATGTCCGCCATGAAGGCTGCCGCCTGTTCGGAACGCACCAGGATAAATCGAATGGACGTATTATTCAGGGCATCTACCAGGTGGATGATCTCTTCGCCGGGGAGGCCGAAAATGAACTCCACCCCCTCGTTTTCCAGGCATCGTGCCATAAGCTGCGCTACGTTCATGGTTCTCGGATGCACCCCGTTGAGTGGAAAATTATCTGAGGTCTTGCCATGGCGAAAAAACTGTTCCTGCTCCTTGGTTACATAGTAAGTCCGAAGCCGGGCCTTAACAAGCCGGAGAACGCTGGTCTGAAAAAATGGTCTTGAAAGAGGAGATCAGGGGGCAGCCTGCTGGACCTTTGCCAAAAAAGCCGTATATTACCCATATGCCATATAATTTCACGTCAGACCTTAAGGGGGAACTTATTTGTGGCTGATATCCTGCGATTTGCGGATAACTTGGGACCGGCAAAAATCATTCAGATATTTGAACCCTCCGTGGATTTAAAGGCCCTGTTGGTGGTGGACAATGTGGCCATGGGGCCGGCTATCGGAGGCATCCGCATGGCGACCGACGTTTCCATCGAAGAATGCGTTCGGCTGGCGCGCACCATGACCCTCAAAAACGCCATGGCCGGCCTGCCTCACGGGGGCGCCAAGGTTGTGGTCTTCGCCGACCCAAAGATTCCCAAACCAGAGAAAGAACGTCTGATCCGGGCCCTGGCCGGCGCCCTGCGGAATGTGCGGGAATATATCATGGGGCCGGACATGGGCACGGACGAAGAGTGCATGGCCTGGATTAAGGACGAGCAGGCCCAGGTGGCCGGGCTCCCCACTGAACTGGGCGGCATGCCGCTGGATGAAATCGGCGCCACAGCCTGGGGAATCAAACATGCCATTGAGGTGGCCCTGACGCATTGCGGCTTCGGTTTGGAAAAGGCCCGTGTGGCCGTTCAGGGCTTCGGCGCCGTGGGCAAGCACAGCGCCCGGTTTCTGGCCGCGCAAAAGGCGGTCATCGTGGGCGTGGCGGACTCCCAGGGCTCAGTGTATGACCCGGAAGGCCTGGACGTGGATAAGCTGATCCGGCTGAAAGATACCGGCAAAAGCGTCATTGAGTATCCTCTGGGCGAAAAATTCGACCGGGACGGCATTATCGACTTCGACTGCGACATCTGGATTCCGGCTGCCCGACCGGACGTAGTGCATGAGGACAACGTCCACCGTCTGAAGGCCAAGTTGGTGGCGGAGGGGGCCAATATCCCGCTCACCTATGGCGCGGAAAAATACCTGCATGAGCAGGGAGTCCTGGTCATTCCGGATTTTATTGCCAACCCGGGGGGGGTGATCTGCACGGCCATGGAATACCGGGGAGAAATCCTGGTCGTGAGCGAGGTCTTCAAGGTTATCGAGGATAAGGTGCGCCACAACACCCATCTGGTAGTGGAAGAATCCAGGGCGAAAAAGCTCATGCCCCGGGATGCGGCCATGAATCTAGCCTTGGCCCGGGTGCACAAGGCCATGTCCTTCAAGCGCTGGTCCATTTATTAGCTGCCTGCACTCAGCTTTTAGCGCCAAAAAAAGGAAAACCCAGGTCAGGGCGGGCGTCTTGCCCGCCACCTTTCAACCATTGCAGCACGGGAGGAATATGAGCCTTTGGGGGCTGGTGGTCTCTGCCGGCAGCGATTACCGGCAGATCCTGTCCCAGGCGGAGCAGGAAGCCGACGTCATGGTCGCCGCCTGCCCACCTGCAACAAACCCATCCTCCGGGTCCACTACGACTGCGCCGACTAGGGCGCACCGCAGGAATAAGCAAGGCCTTCGATCCCGGTGCCAGAGTTGAGGCATCTCGATTAGCAATTGCGCCCGGCGACTTTCGGGGCTACAATCGATTTTTAGTTTGACAGCAGAAGGGGGTATATACCATGGATTACCAAAGTTTCACCCAAAATCTTCTTACCATGGGGGTGGCCATCGGTCTCAAGGTACTGGGGGCCATCGTCGTTTGGATCATCGGTATCCGGCTGATCCATTTTGCTGCCAGCCTGTTCAGCCGGACCTTGAGGGCACGTGAGGTCGATGTTACCCTGGTGCATTACCTCTGCTCGGGCTTGTCCGTACTGCTGAAAGTCGTCCTGATCATTGCCATCTTCGGCTACTTCGGGGTCCAGACCACCAGCATCGCGGCTCTCCTGGCCGGCATTGGGTTGGCCATCGGCGCCATGTGGGGCGGCCTCATGTCAAATCTCTCGGCGGGAGCCTTCTTGATTTTCCTGAAGCCTTTTAAGGTGGGTGATTTCATTGAGGCCGGTGGCGTCATGGGGACGGTGAAGGAAATAGGCCTTTATGTCACCACCATAGACACCTTGGACAATGTCCGCACCTTCGTAGGGAACAACAAGATCTTCTCTGGAACCATTCAGAACTTCACCGCTAATCCCTACCGCCGGGTCGATCTCAAGGCTCAACTGAACCATGGGGTGCCCCCCGCCGAGGCCATAAGACTGCTGAAAGAGCGCTTGGCCCAGATTCCCAACGTCATGACCGATCCGGCCCCAGATGTGGAAATTTTGGAGTTCAACCTGGCGGGACCGGTCCTGGCGGTGCGACCCTACGTCCACAATGATAATTACTGGCAAGTATACTTCGATACGAACCGCGCCATTCGCGAGTCCTTCGGAGAAGCCCAATTTCCGGCGCCTGAACAGCATCTGGTGGTCAGGAGTACCTGAGGCGGTTATAAATTACGCCTACCCGCGTTGACCAGCAGGAGGCATTCGGCGCCTGGACCGCCACGCAATCCAGGCGGGAATGTTGTATTAATTGCTGCGAAAATCCGGCGATTTTAAGAATTCCCGGTCAGCACCCCGGCATGCCCTGAGGCATAAGTTTTTTGGGTTGGCGTAGAGGGTTCGATACTTTGAGAGTTGGCTTTAAACCCGGTTGCCGGGCCGCATGGCTGGCTGCCTGACCGCAGCGCCTTGGACCCCGGTCAACAACCAGCCACCGCCACAAAGATTAAGAGCGCAAGTAACAGGATCAAACGCTGCATGGCTGTGTTCTCCTCCTGAGGCCATAATGTACCATGAATATGAGAAAGTATACGTCTCATGCCCGCCTGATTCAAATGGTTAATGACATCTGACCCGGAAACGGCCGCACGGGTCAGGTCAACGTTTCACCTCAACTCAGCCAAAAGGGCCTAAGCCCCGGACTCAGTGCGACTCCGGGGCTCGCCGATTCCCCATTTACAAAAAGAGCCTTTTACGGTATGAGGGACATTGATCGGAAGCACAGCGAACTCTGCCGATCGGGACAACTGAGCCGCGGCCCCTCAAAGAATTCCTGAGAACCGGTCGAAATTCACCTTAAGGAATGAGGTGATCATGAGGCTTTGCCCACCAAAAATGCCACATATAAATCGGACAATGACGCCGCGGTTCAGGCTCATCCGGACAGCCCTGCCTTGCCTGCTGACGGGATTTTTGCTGCTTGCCCCTGAACTCGCCTGGGCCAGCAACGACGATCCGGGCCACGGTCTGTTAAGCGCCATCGGCGTCAGCATCCTGGCCGCCACGGTGTTGGGATACGTGGCTTATCTCTTAAAACAGCCGCTCCTGCTGGCCTACATTGCCGCGGGCGCGGCCATTGGCCCTCAATTCGGCTTCGGTTTAGTCCACAGCAAGGATGACATCCGGATCATCGCTGAGATCGGCCTGATACTCCTGTTATTTATGATCGGGCTGGAGATGGACCTCAAAAAGCTGAAAGAGTCGGGCAAGTCTCTGATAACTACGGGTATTGCTCAATTTATCCTGTGCGCCGCCATGGGCCTGGGCTTTTTTATGTTGCTGGGCTTCACCATCGGCGCCCCCTATGAGTATAAAATCTTCGGCGTCAAGGTCATGGGTGGGGAGTATGACCTGCTCTACCTGGCCGTCTGCATGGCTTTAAGCAGCACCACCATTGTGGTGAAGTTGCTCTATGAAAAATTCGAACTGGATACCCTGGCCGGGCGGCTTACCCTGGGAGTCCTGGTCTTTCAGGATATCTGGGCCATCGTGGTGTTGAGCCTCCAATCTTCTCTGGCCAATCCCCAGATCCTGGCAATCTTGCAGGATTTCGCCGAGGCCGGCCTGCTCATCCTGATTAGTTTGGTCCTGAGCAAATACGTGCTCTGTTATTTATTCCGGAAAATCGCCAGAGTCCCGGAACTCATCCTGGTGGCTTCCCTGGGGTGGTGTTTCCTCATTGCCGGTCTGGCCAGTTTTTTCGGTCTGTCCATGGAAATGGGTGCTTTGATCGCGGGGGTGGCTATCTCGACTTTTCCTTATAGCTTTGATATTATTGCTAAAATAATCAACATCCGGGATTTCTTCATCACTTTGTTTTTTGTGGCCTTGGGGATGATTATTCCCAACCCGTTGCTTAATCTGGGCATGTTTAAGGTGGCGGGCGCCGCGGCCCTTTTTCTGGTCGCCTCCCGGTTTCTGTCGGTCTTTCCGGTCCTTTATTTCCTGAAAAACGGCAATCGGGTGAGTCTCTTGACCTCCATCAACCTGTCCCAACTCAGCGAGTTCGCCCTGGTGATCGGCGTCATCGGCATGAAGGAGAACCACATCGTCCGGGACATCCAGACCATCATCGTCTTCGTGTTTGTCATGACCTCCGTCGTTTCGACCTATATGATCAAATATAACCAGAAGATCCAGGGGTTTCTGAGCACGGCCCTGGGATATGTCGGCTTCCGGGATCTGCACAGCGAGGCGACGGGGCCGGAGGCGGCCCCCAAGGACATCGCCATCCTGGGGTTTTTCCGGGTCGCCAGCGCCTTAATCCAGGAAATCGAAAACCTGGAGGCCGAAATTAAGGACCGGATAGTCGTAGTGGATTTCAATCCCAAGGTCCTCTCGCGCTTGCCGCTCCATGGCGTCAAAATCCACTACGGAGATATCAGCAATACGGAGACCCTGCATCATGCCGGTATTAAAGATGCCAAGATCGTCATCTCTACCATTCCCGATGAGATCCTGGTGGGTACGAATAATCTCAAGCTAATCAACCAAATCAAGAAGATTGCTCCTCAGGCGAAGACGATCGCTACTGCGGAAAGCCCATCCCGGGCCGTCGCCCTCTATCAGACCGGGGTGGACTATGTCTATCTGCCCAACCAATTGGCCGCCCAGCATTTGCTGCCCGTAATGGAACGCATGCTGCGGGGGGAAGAGGTCGTCCTCAAGGATCAAGAAATAGAACGGCTCATGCAGCGCGATGAAGTTATGCGCTGAAAGAAAGGCTGTCTTGGTTTGCTTCCGGGCACTTGGCCGGGCGCAGTAATTTCCGCTACCTGCAGGCTTGCATGAATGCGTGCCACCGGGAATTCAAATCCCGTGGCCGGACGGGCACGTGACGCGGGGTTCGGCTGCAAGCCGCAGGTCAGCTTTGCCTGGAGGAATACCCTCCCATGATCTCCTTTACCTTGCCCTGCAGGTCACGGCTGCCCGGAAGAACTTCTTGAAATATTGCTAACTTGTCAGTAAAATAGAAAATATTCAGTCGTTCTCCCAGACCAGGCAACCATCAGATCGCCGGGCTTGGCGGGCGTGGCCAAACCCGGCCGAGGCGCAAGGTGAGCGAGGGCCAGCAAGATTATGCTGACCTGCCCCCGGGAGATGGGATCCTCATCCTCTCCCCGGAACAGGTCATCCTGTCGTCCACCCTCCAGGCCGAAAGGCTGTTGAGGAGACGGCTGGAGCACGGCCAGATACTCGCCTTAGACGAACTCTTCCCCGCAGCCTATCTCCCCCAGGCCGAGTTAGCTTTTCTGGAAACTTTGGCATCCGGGGTCATGCGCGCCCAGATCCTCACCCAGGTCACTCTTGCGCCGGACCAGACGCGGTTTCTGAAATATTCCCTCTCTCCCCTCTACGGCCAGGACCAGGAAATTGTCGGGGCCGTGCTGGCCTTTCATGATGATACCCCCACCAAATCATCGCCGGATTGGTCCGACTTCGGGTTGGGGGTTGCGCCCGACGCCGTCTTCGATAACTTTGACCGGGGCCTGTTCATCGTCAACCAGCGCCGGATTATCACCGCGTTCAACCGGACGGCGCAGGAACTTACCGGCTTTACCCCGGCAGAAGTCCTGGGCCGCTACTGCTGGGAGGTCCTGCAAGGCGACCGCTGCAAAACCGGCTGCGCCTTGAAAGCCAGCCTGGAAGACGGCATTACCCGTAAAGATCAGGACGTGCGCATCAGGAACAAAGCAGGAATCTGGCTCAATCTCCTCATCAGCACCGCCCCCATCCGCAACAAGCGGGAGGCCATTGTCGGCGGGGTGGAAACCTTCCAATCCTTGGGATTGGCCCTGCCCCGGCGGCAGAATCGTCCCCCCGTTTCCGGAGAGGTCGAGATCATCGGCAAAAGCCCCCCCATGCTCAAACTGCTGGACATGCTGCCGGACGTCGCAGCCTCCGAGGCTACGGTGGTCATTGAGGGGGAGTCCGGGACCGGCAAAGACCTCTTTGCCCAGGCCATCCATCAAAAGAGCCCCCGGGCCCAGGGCCCCTTCGTGGCCTTCAGTTGTTCGGCCCTGGTGGAGACCCTCATCGAATCGGAATTGTTTGGCCACGTCAAGGGCGCCTTTACCGGAGCCATCAGCCACAAGGTGGGCCGGTTTGAACTGGCCAAAGGCGGCACCCTGTTCCTGGATGAAATCGGCGAACTCAAGCTGGAACTGCAGGCCAAGCTGCTCCGGGTGTTGGAATCCAAGGTCTTCGAACGGGTGGGGAGCTCTCAGCCTCAGCCCATGGAGGCCCGGATCATTGCCGCCACTAGCCGCAACCTGCTGGAGGAGGTGCGGCAGGGACGCTTCCGCATGGATCTCCTGTACCGCCTGCGCACGGTGCCGTTTTATTTACCGGCGCTCCGGGACCGGCCGGAGGATATTCCGCTCCTGGTGAACCATCTCCTGGCCCGCCTCAACCGCAAATACCAGAAAAACGTGCGGGGGGTCGACCCCAAGGTCCTGTCCATCCTGCAGCACTATGCCTGGCCGGGCAATATCCGGGAACTGGAGCGGGTGCTGGAATACGCCTTTGTGTTTGTCAAAGGTGCGGTGATCACCAAAGACCTGCTCCCGGAACTGGAAGCGCCCCGCGCTCGCACGCCGGCGCCTCCGGCCAAGCTGCATCAGCAGCGCTGGGACAGCGAACGCCTGGCCATTGAAAAAGCCCTGCACAAGGCCCGGGGCAACCGGGAGGCCGCGGCCCGGGTCCTGGGCATCAGCCGCAGCTCCCTGTGGCGCAAAATGAAGCTCTATGATCTGCTCTAACTCCCGGAGCCTCCCCACACGTTGCAGATTCAGCCTGTGTTTCATTAATGTTGCATTAAATATTTATTATATTAATAATTACAATAATATAAATGTTTCAGACCAATTCAACTCTGACACACAATCCGGAGAATAAAAATTGTTTTTATTGCAAATTCAATAAGTTATAGCGATGGCACATATATTGCTTATTAAGTCAAAAAGAACTATTTTCTTTGGGAGGCTAAAGGGATGAAAACCGCCTGCAAAGACATTGAAACCCTTCTGGGACAATATCCCCGGCATCCGCAGCATCTAATCAACCTCCTGCAGGACGTGCAGGCCGAATTCAGCTATATTTCCTCCGAGCACCTGACCTTGATCTGTGATCACGTGGGGGTGCCCCTGACCCAGGCCTGGTCTGTCGCGACGTTCTATAAATCCTTTAGCCTGGAACCCCGGGGCGAACACGAGGTCAAGGTCTGCCTGGGCACCACCTGTCACCTGAAGGGGGGCGAACGCCTGGTGGAAGGTTGTGAGCGGGAACTGGGGGTGGCCCGGGGCCAAACCACCCCAGACTTGCATTTGTCTCTGGACACCGTTAAATGCGTGGGCGCCTGCGCCCTGGCTCCCGTCGTGATGGTTGACAATGACTATCTGGGTGAAGCCAACATGGTTACCCTGAAGAAGCGCCTGGAAGAACTCTAAGCCCGGCCGCCAGGAGGACTCAGATGCACAGATTAACCAACGTCGCCGAATTAAAGGCCCTGCAAGACCACCTGGTCCAGGCGCATGACCCCAACAGGCCGATTTTCAGGGTGTGCCGGGGCCCGGGTTGTCTGGCTCTGGGGGCCGATAAGGTTTCCCAGGTTTTGCAGGCAACCATCCAGAACCAGGGGTTAGGGATCAAGGTCCAGCCTCTCATCAAAGAGACCGGGTGCCATGGCTTTTGCAGCCAGGGAACTCTCGTTACGGTGACTCCCGCCGACCTTTGTTATGTAAGGGTAAAACCCGAGGACGTCGAAGAGATTGTGCAAACCACTCTGGTCCAGGGCGGGGTGGTGGAGAGGCTGTTGTATAGTGATAACGGCACCAAGTACAGATCTGAAGCCGAAATCCCCTTTTACCGCCTGCAACAGAAGATCATCCTCAAGAAAGTGGGGGTAATTGACCCGTTAGATATCAATGACGCGATCCAGACCGGAGCTTACCAATCTTTAGCCAAAGCCCTGACGGGCATGTCCCCTGACGAGGTCATCCGCACCGTGGAAATTTCCGGCCTGCGGGGCCGGGGCGGCGGCGGCTTCCCCACGGGCCATAAGTGGCAAAAGGCCGCGGAAAATGCCCGGGCAAATCCGGGTCCGGTTTATATCATCGCCAACGGCGAGGAAGGCGATCCCGGAGCTTTTATGGACCGGGCCATTATGGAAGGCGATCCCCATGCGGTTATCGAGGGCATGGCCCTGGGCGCGTATGCCATTGGGGCAAACCAGGGATTTCTCTATGTCCGGCATGAATATCCCATCGCCATCCGGCACCTCTCGGCAGCCATTACCCAAGCTCAGGCCTTGGGGTTGCTGGGCAAAAACATCTTAGGCACGGGCTTTAACTTCGATATCCAGATCAATCGCGGCGCCGGGGCCTATGTCTGTGGCGAAGAGACCGCCATTATTGCCTCCCTGGAGGGCCGCGTGGGCGAACCGGTAACCCGGCCCCCCTACCCGGCCCAGGAAGGCCTCTGGGGCCGCCCCACCATAATTAATAATGTGGAAACCTGGGCCAACGTCCCTCACATCATCGCCCGGGGCGCTGAATGGTATGCCGATCTGGGGGTGTTCCACAGCACCGGCACTAAGATTTTCTCCCTGGTGGGTAAGGTGAAGAACACCGGCCTGGTGGAGGTGCCCATGGGCATCAGTCTGGGAACCCTGGTGGAAGAAATCGGTGGCGGCGTACCCGGCCAACGACGGTTCAAGGCCGTCCAGACCGGGGGGCCATCGGGCGGCATAATTCCATACGAGATTAAGGAAGAATTCGCGGATTATCACTTCCATCACCCGGACTTTAAGTCTTCCGATACGAAACTCTCCGTGGACTTCGATTCCATGGCGGAGACCGGGTCCATCATGGGCGGGGGCGGGATGATCGTCATGGACGATCATGATTGCGTGGTGGATGTGGCCCGGTATTTCCTGCGCTTTTTGGAGGAAGATTCCTGCGGCAAATGCCTGCCCTGCCGCCTGGGCCTCAAGGGCATGCTGGAGTTTTTGAACAATTTCGCCCGGGGGAAGGGTTCCCCGGAGGACATCGACGCCCTGGAAAGTCTGGGGAAGGCTTTGGTGGACGGGTCTCTGTGCGGTTTGGGCCGCAGCGCCCCCAACCCGGTGTTGACCAGCATTCGCTACTTCCGGGATGAGTACCTGGCCCACATCGTGGACCACAAGTGCCCGGCTGGGGTCTGCCGGGACCTCATTACCTACCGCATTGACCCCGGTGTCTGCAATGGCTGCGCCCTGTGCGTCCCAACCTGTCCCCCGGAGTGCATCTCCGGGCAGGAAAACCAACCCCATACCATTGACCAGGACGCTTGTATCCGCTGCGGGGCCTGTAAGGATATCTGCCCCGTCAATGCTGTGGTCGTGGAGTAGGAGGTGAGCAGATGAGCTCCGTTGACAATCCTCAGTCCGAAGTGATCAACTTCACCATCGACGGCCAACCCGTACAGGCCAAACCCGGCTGGACCATCCTGGAGACGGCCCGGCAATACCATATTAAGATTCCCACCCTGTGCTACCACCCGGCGATCAAGCCCTGGGGCAGTTGCCGCCTGTGCGTAGTCGAGGTGAGGTACGGCAAGCGGAACAAGATTCTGCCCTCTTGTCTGAACCCGCCCATCGAGGAACTCGAAGTGTTCACCAACTCCGAACGGGTGCTCAATGTGCGGCGCTGGGTCCTGGAAATGCTCCTGGCCGACTGCCCGGCATCCCAGGAAATCAAGAAATTGGCCGCGGAGTATGGCGTCACCTCCACCCGCTTCGCCATCAGCAACCCCGAGGAGGAATGCCTCCGGTGCGGCCGCTGCGTGGCGGTGTGCAGCGAAGTGGTGGGGGTGCAGGCCCTCACCTTCGGTTCCCGGGGGGTAAAAAAGGTCTTGGAAACCCCCTACCGGATCCCCAACAGCGCCTGCATCGGGTGTGGCTGCTGCGTCTCGGTGTGTCCCACCGGGGCCCTGCAAAAGCGCCTGGATACCGTCCGGGGCGACCTGTCCCGACGCACCGGTCATGGCTTCGCCCACTGAGGGAGGTGACATATGAGCCAACAGCAAGCCGTCAAACAAAATCCGGCGGAGCCCCGTTTAGGGATCTTCCTCTGTGAATGCGGGGACCGTATTGTCCCCAAGGTTGATCCTGCGGTCCTGACCCAACTGCTGCATGAGTCCCCCGGGGTGGCCCATGTGGAGGTCCTGCCGTTTTCTTGTCTCCGCCCCGGTCTGGACCGGATCAAGGAGATAGTGGCTGAAAAGGGCCTTAACCGGCTCATCGTAGCCGGATGTGAAAGCCGCATCCTCCATAAAAAATTCGAACAGACCCTGGAAGCCCTGGGGTTAGCGGAAACCCAGATTGACATGGTCAATCTCCGGGACCACGTCGCCCAGGTTCATAGCGGCTCGCCGGCTGAATTGGCCCAAAAAGGGGCCAAGCTCATCCGGGCCTCCCAGGCCTGGCTCGAAACCCTGGAACCGGTTCCCCGCATGCGCATTGATTATCAGGGGCCGGTCATGGTGCTGGGCGGGGGCGTCGCGGCCTACGGCGCAGCCCAGGAACTGGCGGCCGAGGGCGTGGACACCCTCCTGCCCCTCAGCTACGACCCTGCGGAGGAAATGGCGCGCGCCCAAACGCTTTACCTGGGCGAATACCATTATTATGACCACCTGGACCGCGTTATCCAGGAGGTCGAGGCCAGCCCCCTGGTCAACCAGACCCGGGTGGGGGCCTTGCAGCAGGTCTCCGGCAAGTTTGGCGATTACACCGTGACCTTCGCCGCGCCGGAGGGCGAGGACAGCGTGGAATTCAAAGCCGGGGCCATCATCGCCGCCCTGGATTGGAAGATCGAACATCAACTCAAGGAACTGGGTCATGGTCGCGACCGGGTCATTTGCCAGGTGGACATCAACGAAATGATCCGCGAGGGTGCTCCCCTAAAGGGCCGGATCGTTTTCTGGATCGACGATCTGGACGCGGGCCAGCCGTTTGCGGCGCCCCTTTCCCTGAAAAGCGCCTGGAACACGGCCACCTATCTCCGGGAAAACTCCCCCGAGACCCAGCTGGCGATCCTCTATGACAGCACCATGCCTGCGCCTTTGGGGACCTTCGACCGGGCCCGGGCCCGGGAATTGGGCATTGCCCTGGTCCCCTATGACAATCACGTCCATCCCACCATCAAGAATGACTACATCTCTTACAACCGGGCCACCGACCGGACCGAGCAGGATATGCCCTGGGATCTGTTGGTGCTCTCACCCCGGCGCACTCCCGGGGCCGAAGCCCTGAAGACCGCGCAAATTTTAGGTCTAGAGGTCAAGGAAGAAGCGTTCCTGGACCGGTCGCCCCAGATGGTCCGTCCGGACCAGGTGGTCCTGGGGGAAAAACTCATCGTCGGGTCCGCCAGCCAGCCCTGCGACCTCAGGGGCGCCCTGAGCCAGGGGGCCCGGGTGGCCAAGAAAACCGCCGCCCTGGTCAAGAAGGCCCAGGCCGGAGAGCTCTTCGCCCCCCAGATTATTTCCATGGTAGATCAGAGCAAATGCACGGTCTGCACCCTGTGCCGGGAGATCTGCGACTGCATGGCCATCCAGCCCATCAGCGGCCCCGTGGAAGGTCTGGGTCACAACGTCCCCCGGATGGTGGACCCCATGCTCTGCACCGGTGAAGGCACCTGCGTCGCCTCCTGCCCGGAATTGGCCCTCACCCTCGCCAACTGCACCACGTCCCAGCACGAGGCCCGGGTGACCGCTCTGGCCGGCAGCCTGGCGGCTGATGAGGTCATGGGGTTCGGCTGTCAGTGGAGCGGCGCGGCCAGCGCCGACCAGGCCGGGCTCCGGAAATTGAGTTACGACCGGCGTTTTTACCTCCTGCCGGTGCGCTGCCTGGGACAGATCGACCCCATGGTCATGGGGCGGTCTTTCCTGGAAGGGGCTAACGGCCTCTTGCTCATCGGCTGCAATCCGGAAGAATGCCACCACAGTTATGGCATCGACCACACCTGGAGCCGGGTGTGGGTGCTGAAAAAGCTCTTGTCATTGTGCGGCTTGGAAAGAGAGCGCATCGCCCTGGCCCACAGCGATATCATCAAACCGGATCAGTTTGTCAATACCGTGGAAAGTTTCATGAAAACCATGGCGCGGCTCGGCCCCATAAACCGGGATGCCGAAATGCAGAACAAGCTCCAGGCCCTCTACGACGCCCTCAAGGTTTCCCGGGTACGCTGGGTCCTGGGGGTCAGCCTGAGGCGGCCTTGGGAAACCGCCTATCCCAGTCACATGCCCAATCCGGCCGCTTATGACCACACTCTGACGGAGATTCTCACCGAGGAGTTTTTCCGGGCCCGGGTCAAGAATCTGCTGCGGCGCAAGGGTAAGTTATTACAATTGCAGGATATCACCGAGGCTTTAGGGGTGGATGAGGCCCAGGCCCATGAGTATTTAAAGGACATGGGCTACGAAGGGCTGATCGCCATCTCCTTTGTGAACCGCACGCGTTTTTACGGCCTGCCTTCCGGCCCGCAATAACCCTCGCCGGGCCGGCGGTAGATGCCGCCCTTTGTTTTGAGGCTTTCAAAATAGACGGCCACAGAATATCTCATCTCATATTCTGTGGCCGCGGTTTTCTTTGCTTTTGCTAACTGCTGACTGCTGACCGCTAACTGCTCACTTAATTGCTAAGCTGGTCGATCACCTCGTTCTTCTGGTTGTAGATGGTGACTTCGACAGCAACACCGCCATCCAGGCGGTGAGTGGCGCAGCTCAGTCACGGGTCGTAGGCGCGTATGGCCATTTCCACCTTGTTCAGGATTCCCTGGTCATAGGCTCCCGCCTTGATGAACGTCTTGGCCGCCTGATTCACCGACATGTTGATGGCCGCAGCGTTGTGCGTGGTACCGACAATCAGGTTGAGGCTGGTGATCATGCCCTGGTCGTCGCAGGTGTAGTCGTGGATCAGGGTGCCCCGGGGGGCTTCCACGCAGCCGATGCCATGGGCGGCCCTGGGGGTAATCGGCACCCGGATATCCGTGCTGGTGATCTCCGGATCGTTCAGGAGCTCCACCGTTTCCTCGGCGCACTGGAGCATCTCGATGAGCCGGGCGTAATGATACAGCAGGGTAAGGTGGGCCGGCCGGCCGAACGCCGCCCGGAACTCCTCCAGCTCCTTCTGGGCCAGGGGGGTGCTCATCTTGTCGGCCACGTTGATGCGAGCCAGGCAGTTGGTGCGGTATACCCCTACGGGGTTGTCCAGGGACATGTCAAGTTTGCCCCATTTTTTGGCATAAGGGAACTTCTGGTAGGACCAGGGCTCCACCATCTCGCCGATGTAATCCACGTACTGATCGAAGGCGAAATCGTCATAGGAGCCGTCGGCCTTCATCAGCCGAAGCTTGCCGTCATAGAAATCCAGGGCGCCGTCGTCGGTGACGGTGCCCAGATACCCCACCTCGATGACGCCGATGTTTTTGATGGCATCCAGGTACTTGGGAAAGACGTTCTCCTTGGCGAAATTCAGGGAAAATTTGGAGAACTCCAACAGCTCCTTTGCCAGGGGCAGCATATACTGGCGATCGGCCTCGGTCATGGGCTTGCTCACCCCCCCCGGCACGGCAAAGGTGGGATGGATGGCCCGCCCGGCAAAGTGCTCCAGGATTTGCGCCCCCAGGTGCCGCATGTGCACCACCTGTTTGGCGATGTCCGGGGCGGCCTGCACGATGCCCACCACGTTGCGCACCGAATAGTCGGCGTCAGGGCCGATGACGAAGTCCGGGGCCGCCAGGAAGTAAAAGTGGAGAATTTTGTCGCTGATGTAGGCGATGTTCTGCATAAGGCGGCGCAGTTTCACCGCCGCGGGGGGAGGAGTCACCCCGAAACAGATATCCGTCGCCTTAGCGGAAGCCAGGTGATGAGCCCAGGGACAGATGCCGCAGATATGGCAAACCGTCCGGGGCATTTCCTCCACGGGGCGGCCTTCGCAGAATTTCTCGAAACCTCGCAAGGTCTGGACGTGGAACTTGGTATCGGCGACATTGCCCGCGTCGTCCAGCGTAATGGCTACTTTGGCGTGGCCTTCAATCCTGGTCACCGGCTGAATATTGATGACTTTACCCATACTCCTCACCTCCTCATCTTGCCGGCCGGGCCGGGATTACCGTCAGATAACCATGCCCGCCGATGTAGCGGTTCATCATGGCTCGCCGGTCTACCAGGGTTTTGGGATCCAACCCTACCGAGGTCAGAGCCCCCATCATGTCCACCATGGGCCGGGCCCCTTTCCGGATGGGACCGAAGCAGCCGCGGCAGGGGGTCCGGGCCTGGATGCACCGGGGCACTCCGGTCTTGCCGGCACAACCCGCCAGGGTAACCGGCCCCATGCAAAGGAACCCCTGCTCGTTGATGCAGCGCATCTTCTCCAGGCCCTCTTCCGGGTTGAATTCGATGTTTTGCAACCAGCGCTTGACCGGGCCGCCGCCGGATTTCTGTTCCCGGATGACCGGGCAGGTGTCACAGACGCTGCGCTCCGGCAGGCTCCAGGAGGTTTTGCCCTCCAGCAGGGCGCTGATGGCCTCGACAATCCAGTCGGGGTGGGGCGGACAACCAGGGATGTAAATGTCCACTTTAACCACTTCATCTAACCCGGCACAGGTGGGGGTCCATTTAGGCACACTGGGGTCTTCCGGGTCGGGAGCGGGGTCGGTGGTAACGCAGTGGCGAAACACCTTCTCGAAGGTGTCTTCATTTTTCCACATGTTGGCCTGGGCCGGCACGCCCCCATAGCAGGCGCAGCTTCCTAACGCAATGAGAAACTTGGTTTTTTTGCGAATCTCTTCTAATTCGTGTTTCATTTCTTCGTTGCGCACGCCGCCTGAGAGGATGGCCACCACCGATTCGGGAATATCCATAGCCGTGCCATCGCCCAATTGCCCATAGAACTTGTGATCCACCAAAGCGGTCATGTGGACAAATTGTAACTGCGGTAACAGGTCCAACAGTCGGTCGCCAACATTGAGAATAGAAATCTCACAACCGGAGCAGGCGTTCAACCAATCTTCCACTACTGTTACTGGCATTTTTTTCCCTCCTTCATAAGGGTCCGACAGTCAGCTTCCAAGGTGCTGCCGCCTGAACGCTCTCCCTGGCCCCTTAGCATCCTGATTTCTCAGCCTTGGCTACTCGCCGGGAATAAACCAGGAATTGGCCATCCTCGACAAACTTTTCCACCTCGAATCCGTCTTTGGCATAGTCCTCCATAATCTGGTGGGCCTGCTCGTCGCTTTCGTAAACGGCGCCGTCCCACATGAATTTTTTACCGTCGACCTTTCTGGCCAAGGGTACATCCATGAGCTTACTCCTCCATCTCAAAGAAAAGATCAACAGGGACAAAGGCTAGAAGGCGAAATGGCCAAGAAAGCCTCAGCCTCCCGGTTGCCATCCCCATTTTCTCTCTTCGCTTCGGTCGCGTCATCATGCCCTGGTGCTGTAGGGGCTGGGGCCCAGGGCCTTCAACTGCTCGGTCATCTCCGTCATAACATCCGCGAATTTCTGGGCTTCCGAGGATGAAATCCACTCAAGCCGGAAGCGCTCCGGCTCCAGGCCGAAGTCTTCCAGCATTAAATCAATTCCTTCCGCTCTGTCCTTGGCTTTTTTATTACCTTCCAGGTAATGACATTCGCCCAGGTGTCACCCACATACCAGGACGCCGTCCGCCCCCTTGGTGAGGGCGTTGATCACCAGGTTGGGGTGGACCATGCCCGAGCACATCACCCGGATGACGCGCCCGTTGGGGGGATATTGAATCCGGGAAACCCCGGCTAAATCCGCCCCGGCATAGGAGCACCAGTTGCAGCAAAAGGCGATAATCAGCGGTTCGTACTGGTCTTCCATTTTACACCTCTCTATCTGCCGTAGGAGCGCAATTTATGGCGCCCAGGGGGCCGCCCCCCACCACGCCCTGCTAAATCAATCCCAAGGCCGCCTCCACCTGGGCGTCCAGCTGTTCCTGGGTAAATCCGGCTACGTAGACGCCCTGCTTGGGGCAGGTGGCCATGCACGAGCCGCAGCCCTTGCACTGGATGGCGTTGACTTCTATGGTCTTCTTGATATCGCCGCCTTTCATATATTCAACCAGCGTGATGGCGTGGTACGGACAGGCGTCCACGCAGAAGGCGCAGCCGTCGCAGTTGGCGTCCACCGGGGTGGAGATGATGGACTCCATCATCAAAGAGTCTTTGGACAGCACCATAGTGGCCTGGGAAGCGCAGGCCAGGGCCTCGGCCACGGACTCCTGGACGGGCTTGGGATAATGGCACAACCCGGTCAGGTAGATCCCTTCGGTGGGAGCCTCCACCGGCTTGATCTTGGCGTGGGCCTCGGTGAAGAAGCCCTCGGCATTGAGGGGCACCTTGTAGAGTTCCGCCAGTGGGGCGTTATTCTGGGGAATGATGGCGCTGGCCAGGGTCAACAGATCCACCTTGAGGCTCACCGGCTTGCCCAGGATCTGGTCCACCACCGTAACTTTGAGGCGCCCATCGGCTTCTTCCACCTGGGGCGGTTCCGCCAGACGGTAATGGATGAAGACCACGCCCAACTCCCGGGCCCGTTGGTAGTGCAGTTCCCGTTCGCCATAGGTGCGCATATCCCGGTAAAGGATATAGACATCCATGTCCGGATTCATGGTCTTGAGTTTAATGGCATTTTCCACGGAATGGGAACAGCACACCTTATTGCAATAGGGGCGCTCGGGGGTACGGGACCCGACGCATTGGATAAACGCCACCGCCTGGGCCTGCTTGAGGCGTTCGGTTTCCCCCATGATTTCCGCATCCAGGTCCAGGGAAAGCAGCACATTGGGGTTCTGATTATAGAGGTACTCGCCTTCCGGCCGGTAGGGCTCGGCGCCGATGGCCAGAACCACAATACCGTGTTGGATGACCTCTTGATTGGAGAGCGTGGAGGTAAAGTTGCCCACCACGCCTTCCACCTCGTTAACAATCGCATCGAAATGGATCGAAATGTTGGGGTGCGAGGTCACCTTGCCGATTATAGCCTCCAGGCGGGTGGAGACCAACTCGCCCCGCCAGGTGGCGTAGAGTTTGCGGGCATTGCCGCCCAGTTGCTTTTGCCTCTCCACCAGGTGCACCTGAAAACCCTGATCCGCCAGGCCCAAGGCTGAGGTCATGCCGGCCAAACCACCCCCCACCACCAGGGCTGTTTTGTTGACAGGCACCGACAGGTATTCCAGGGGCTGGAGCAGGCGGGCCTTGGCCACGCCCATGCGGATCAGGTCTTTACACTTCTCCGTGGCCATCTCCGGCACCCTCTGATGGACCCAGGTGCACTGGTTGCGGATGTTGGCCATCTCAAAGAGATATTTATTGAGACCCGCAGTACGGAGCATGTCCTGGAAGATGGGTTGATGCGTGGAGGGAGTGCAGGCCGCAATCACCACCCGGTTCAGATTTTGCTCTTTGATTACCTCGGCCATTTGGGACTGGGCGTCCTGGGAGCAACTGAAGAGATTGGCCTGCGTATAGGCGACATCGGGGATTTCCTTGGCGTATTCTACCAAAGCGGGCACATCGGCGATGCCCCCGATGTTCAGGCCGCAACTGCAGACGAACACCCCTACCCGCACCGGCTCTCCCGCGACCTCCTCTTCGGGGGGATAGACCTTTTCTTTGGTTAAAGTGCCTCGGGCGGCAGCCAACGTCCTGGACGCCGCTCCCGCCGCGGCGCTGCCCTCCATGACCGACTGGGGGATATCCTTGGGGCCGTTGAAGGCGCCGCAAGAATAGATGCCCTCACGTAACGTCGAGGTCGGCGTGAAACAACTGGTCTCCACAAAGTTATTGGGGCTCAGCGGAATCCCCAGCTTCTCGGCCAGGGCCACCGTATCCGGAGGAATTACCATCCCCACCGACAGGACGACCATATCAAAGACTTCGTCATGGACCTCGCCCGCTTCGGTGACATACCGGACCTCCAGGTCGCCATCCTCACCCACCGCGGTTACGCTGTGCACCCGGGACCGGATCAACCGGGCCCCCTGCTCCTTGCTGCGCACCATGTATTTCTCGAAATCCTTCCGGGGGGTGCGGATATCCATGTAGAACAGGGCCATATCCAGGTTCTCGCCCAGATGTTCCCGGGCGATCATGGCCTGCTTCAAGGCTGCCATACAGCAGAAATTGGAGCAGTAGGGGTACTCGCCTTCCCGGTCGCTCCGCATGCCCACACAATGGAGCCAGGCGATTTTTTGGGGTTCCTTGTGGTCGGAACGCCGCACCACGTGGCCGGCGTAGGGGCCGCCGGGACTCAAGATGCGCTCAAACTCCATACTGGTATAGACATTGGGGTACTTGCCGTAGCCGTAAGTTCCGATGCCGGTGGGGTCAAAGGGTTTGAAACCGGGCGCCAGGATGACGGCCCCCACATCCAGCTTGACGGTTTCGTCTTGCTGCTGGTAATCAATGGCGCCCGCCGGGCAGGCTTGGGAACACAGGCCGCAGTCCCCGGTCTGGATGGCGATGCAGTTGCTCGGGTCAATGGAAGGCGTGGCCGGCACCGCCTGAGGATACAGCCGGCTGATATTCCCCTGGGACACCAGCTTAGCATTGAATTCGGAGAACTTGGGTTTCGGGGTTTTGCCGCTGATCTTGGCCAGGTCGTTGATATGGCCGGTGGGGCAGACAAAGAGACAGGCGCCGCAGGTGCGGCAGGTCTGGGAAAAATCCCCGAAGGGCGTCATCACTTCCCGCTTGGCGCCCCGGCCCATCATGCCGATGGCGGAGGCGTGCTGGACTTCCTGGCACATGCGCACGCACCTGCCGCACAGGATGCAGTCGCTCTCGCCCTTGGGGAAGCTGGGTTCCCCCAGCCCCATCTCAGCCGCCATAATCTGGAGGGCCGGCACGTCCGGACACCGGGACAGCAGCAGGTCCATGACAAACTTACGGGCTTCCTGCACTTCTTCGGTGTCGGTTTGCACCACCAGCCCTTCGGCCACCGGGTAGGTGCAAGACGTGGTGAGCAGGGTGCGCGGGCCGGCAGTGACTTCCACCACGCAGAGGCGGCAGCCCCCGTAAGGTTTGAGGCCCTCGAAATAGCACAGGGTGGGAATATTCAGGCCCAGCTTCTTGGCGGCTTCCAGGACCGTGGTCCCTGCTTCCACTTCAATGGGCCGATCATTAATGGTCAAATTGATCAGAGCTTTTTCCATAGCTAAGCCACCACTACCGCATCAAATTTGCAGCCTTCGAAACAGGTGCCGCATTTGATGCACTTTTCTTGGATGATGTGATGCGGTTCTTTCTTGGAGCCTTCCACCGCCTCGACAGGACACCGCAAGCGGCAGAGCTGGCAACCGGTGCATTTATCTTCCAGGATGCTGAACGTGATCAGGGGCTTGCAGACCTTGGCGGGACACTTATGGTCCCTGATGTGGGCCTCGTATTCGTCCCGGAAATATTTGATGGTAGTGAGAATGGGGTTGGGGGCGGTGGCTCCCAGGCCGCACAGCGCCGTCTTTTTGATCAGGAGCGACATCTTCTCCAGCTTCTCGATGTCGCCTTCCTGGCCCCGGCCCTCGGTGATGGCCTCCAGCATCTCCCGGAGCCGTAAGGTTCCTTCCCGGCACGGGGTGCATTTGCCGCAGGATTCATCCTGGGTGAACTCCAGAAAATATTTGGCGACGTTCACCATGCAATCGTTTTCGTCCATGACGATCATGCCGCCGGAACCCATAATGGACCCCAAGGCCGCCAGGGAATCGTAATCCACCGGGGTGTCCAGGAATTCCTCCGGGATGCACCCGCCCGAGGGGCCGCCGGTTTGCACCGCCTTGATTTTCCGGTCGCCGATGATGCCGCCGCCCAGGTCGTAGATCATCTCCCGCAGAGTGATGCCCAAGGGCACTTCCACCAGCCCGGAGTTGTTGACCTTGCCCACCAGGGAGAAGACCGTGGTGCCCTTGCTGGCGCCGCTCCCCAGGGAGGCGTACCACTCGGCTCCCCGGGCCACGATGGGGGAAATTTGCGACCAGGTCTTGACATTGTTGATGGTGGTGGGCTTGCCCCAAAGACCGCTCTGGGCCGGAAAGGGCGGCCGGGGACGGGGCTCGCCCACCCGGCCTTCGATGGAGGCGATGAGCGCAGTTTCTTCGCCGCAGACAAAGGCTCCGGCCCCTTCCCGGATTTTCAACTTGAAGGAAAAATCGCTGCCGAAAATCTTTTCCCCCAGGAGGCCGTAGGCCTCGGCCTGGGAGATGGCGGTTTTCAAATGATCGATGGCCAGGGGATATTCGGCCCGGCAGTAGACGTAACCTTCCTGCGCGCCCATGGCATAGGCCCCGATGGCCATGCCTTCGATAACGGCATGGGGGTCGCCCTCCAGGATGCCCCGGTCCATAAAGGCCCCGGGGTCCCCCTCATCGGCGTTGCAGATGACGTATTTCACCTCTCCCGGAGCATTTCGGCAGAACTCCCACTTCATGCCGGTGGGAAAGCCAGCCCCGCCCCGGCCCCGGAGACCCGAGCCTTTGACCTGGGCAATCACCTCTTCCGGGGTCATTGCCGTGAGCGCCTTGCACAAGGCCTGGTACCCGCCCCGGGCGATGTACTCCTCGATGCTCTCCGGGTCGATGAAGCCGCAATTCCGCAAGGAAATCTTCACCTGCTTATGGAAGAAAGGCAGGTCCTCATACTTGGGGAATTCCGGGGGCAATTCCGGCGGATGCGGATTGGCATAAGGTCTGACCTCGCCCTCCACCAAAAATTCTTCCTGGTCGATCCGGCACAAGGACTGTTCCGGGAAAATCTCCCCGGCCTTAATGGCCTCTACCAGGGCTTCGGCCTTCTCCGGCGTCATGGCCTGGTAGCTCAAGCGCACCTTCTTGGGATAGATCACGTCCACCAAGGGCTCTCGCTGGCAAAAGCCGATACAACCGGTCTTGGTCAGGGCCACATCCAGGCCCAATTCCTCGATCTTTTGGGCCAGGGCCGCATAGACCTTATCCGCCCCGGCCGAGATGCCGCAGGTGGCCATCCCCACCATGATCTTAATCTTGTCGGGATAGGTCAGAGCCAGACCCTGCTCCTTGATCTCCTTGAGCCGCTGCAAATTGGTAATTTTCATAAGCTGGCCGTTTCGATGTAGGAATCAATGATTTGGGACACCTGGTTAGGGGTCAGCCGTCCGAAGGTGGCGTCTCCTATACGCATGGCCGGCCCCAGGGCGCAGCAGCCGATACACCGGACCACCTCCAGGGTAAACATAAGATCGTCCGTGGTCTGGCCGTGCTTAAGACCCAGCTTTCTCTCCAACCGGTCCAGCAGACGGGGCGAGCCCTTGACGAAACAACCCGTGCCCATACAGATATTGATGATATGCTTGCCCCGGGGGACCAGGCTAAAGGCGTTATAAAAACTGGCGACGCGGAGAATCTCGGTCAAGGGGATCTTGAGCTCATCCGAGACATGCTCCAGGGCAGCTCGGGGCAGCCAGTTGAACTGCCGGTTGATGTCCAGCAAAACGGGGAGCAGGTTGCCAGGCTCATCCCGGTAGGTCCCGATAATGCCCGCCACCACATCTTCGTCGGTAACTTTGGCATACGCGGTGCGGGCATGGGCTTCCGCTTCCGGCAATTGCACTTCATAGCGGATGGGGCAGACTTCCAGGCAGGTCCCGCAGCCGGTGCACTTGGCGGTGTCGACGTAGCGGGCTTTCTTTTCCAGGGTGGCCGTGAGATTACCCGGCTCGCCGGTGATGTCTTTCAGTTCGGTAAGCGTAAGAAGTTGAATGTTCGTGTGCCGGCCGACCTCGACCAGCTTGGGCGAGATAATTCACATGGCGCAGTCATTGGTGGGAAAGGTCTTGTCGATCTGCGCCATGGCGCCGCCAATGGCCGGGCTCTTTTCCACCAGGTGGACGAAATATCCCGCATTGGCCAGATCAAGCGAGGCCTGCATCCCGGCGATACCGCCGCCGACAACCATCACCGATCCCAAAACTTTGTCGGACATAACATATCCTTCTTGTGAAAATTGGCTTATGGATCGAAGAAAGGTTTTCATTGAAATTGCTGTTTATTTATAAATAGTTACATTCTCAAAACCCACGTCTTCATTTCCTCAAGTTCTACTTTGTATATGTCTATATGCACCCTTTTTTGTCAAGCAGATATTTTTTGGGGCATACCAGGTTGCCGGCGAACTGTTTCAAACTCTATGAGATTGCGCATTTCATGTCAATTGTATTGTTGCATATTTCAACAGGGTTCAGCCGCCTGCGCTGCACTTGCCATACCCTGCTCCCCGCCGGTTGGGCAAGCTGCCCCCGGCTCGGGGGGAAGAATGCAGCAGACTTTATTGCACGATAACGATGCCTGCCAAAGTCCCCTTGGGCATATCTTCGGGTTTAGCCCCGCTGCCGATGGGATAGATATCCCAGCCGGCCTGGGCCGCCATCTTGTAAACGTCGATACCCACGGCCTCCATGGATGGCCGGGACTTCAAGGAAAACCGGCACTTTTTCCCTTCCATGGCCAGGCAGCCCTCCTGCTGGCCGCAAAAGGTATGGCGGCAGGACCCGGCCGCAAAGCCGAAGGCCAGGTAGTGGCCGCCATAAAAGGCCATGGACTCCACCTCGTTGACGATCTTATAGATCAATTGATAGGCTGCGACCCGCTCTTTGATGGTAGCCTTGTCCCGGACGATAACCTCCGGCGGCACGTCCATAACGAAGAACACGGCCCAATGGTATTTATCCAGCAGCGCCTGAAGTTCTGCCGGCTTCATGGTATTGGGGGGACAATGGGCGCTCACCCCGTAGCCGAAGCAGCGGGGAATCTGGCATTTGAGGGTCACCCGCTCATCCACCGGGATGTCTGCGGCCCTGACGATCTTGGCATGGGTGGCTCCCATCTCCAGGGCCTGATCCCGGTACCGTTCCAGATCCTGGAGCAAACGGCCCTCCTGCATATCCACCGTGATCTTCTCCACCTTACGGCTCATAAATCCTCCCTGTAGGTATGAGAGTTCCTGAGTGTCATTATCCACCTTCTTGCGTCTGACTGCAAGTATCCCGCTTCAGTACCCGCTTCAGCCCCGCAACTCCTGCGCAGATATGCCAACCATGGAATAACGTTATTTTTTCTATCATCGTAGCTAAGGTTGAGTTAATATTTTAAAAAAGATGATGCGCCCGGCCTCAGGCGGAGGACCGGTAGGCCCAAGCCTGCACAGCAGCCTTTCCAGCCTCTTTTGATGCTGACCGTGCTCCTCATTGCCTGGAAATGTCCAGACCAGGGACAGCTTACATGGATGATGCCAGCAAAACCAAAACCCGAGAGGAACTGCTCATTGAAGTGGACGAGTTGCGGCGGCAATTGGCCGAAGCCCAGGCGACTCTCAAGACCGGACGGGGGGTTAAGCTGGACCAAGGCCATGGGCAGGAGGCCCGGCAGCGGTCCCAGGGAGAACTGGAATTCCGGGTCGAAGCGCGCACCGCGGCACTGCTTGCCGCCAACCAACAACTACAAGAGGAACTCACCCAGCACCGGCAGGCCCAAGCGGAGCAGCAGCGTCTGCTGGCCGAGGTCCAAACCTATTCGGAAGCGTTGCGGATCTCCAACGAGGAACTGAAGATTCGGGGCGAGGAACTGCGGGTCCAGAACGAAACTCTCCAGGGGCAAGCCGCAGAGCTGGCAGACCTGACCAGGGAACTGCAAGTCAGCCGGAATCTCCAGCAGGCCGTGCTGGAGCAGATGCCCGCCGGGGTGATCATTGCTGAGGCTCCGTCAGGGCGCATTATCCTGACTAACCGCCGCGCCGAGGCGATCTGGGGTCAAGCTCCTGGTTCCCTGCGCGATTTGCAGGAATTCCGGCAGATTCCGCGCTCCTATCCCGATGGCCGAGCCCGCCCGCCGGAGGCTATTCCTTTGGGGCGCGCCCTGAGTCTGGGCGAGACCGTGGTGGACGAAGAGGAATTCCTGGAACGCCGAGATGGCCACCGCGTCCAGCGCATCCATCTCAATGTCAACGCCACCCCTGTCCGGGACCCGCAGGGCTCCATCATCGCCGCGGTGGCCACCTATACTGACATCACCGCCTGCAAACAGGCCCGGGAAGCCCTGGGCCAAAGCGAGGAACGCTATCGCAGCCTGGTGGAACTCTCTCCCGACGCCATCGTGGTGCACGTCCAGGGCAAGATTGTCTTTGTCAACCCAGCCGCAGTAAAGCTCTTCGGCGCCGCCACCCGGGAAGACCTCTTGGGTCAAATGGAATTAGATCTGATCCACCCCGACTATCGCGACGCGGTCCAGGACCGCATTCAAAAAATTCGCGCCGGCCTCGAACTCAACGCTCAGGAAAAGAAAATTCTGCGCCTGGACGGTGAAGTGGTGGAGGTGGAAGGTATCGCCAGCGGCATCATGTATCACGGCCGGCCCGCGGTGCAGGTGGTGCTCCGGGATATCACCGAGAGGAAACAGGCCCGGGAGGCCCTCAGGGCGGCCAATGAAAAATTACGCGCCATGATCGAAGCCTCGCCCCTGGCCATCTTCCACCTGGATGTCGCGGGCATCATTCAGGGGGTTAACCCCGCAGCGGAGCGCATCTTCGGCTGGCGAACCGCAGAACTCTTGGGCGGTCCTCTGCTCATGGTGCCTGAGGAGCAATGGCAGGAAGTTCGGACCCTCTTTCGGCGGGTCTGCCAAGGGGAACAATTGACGGGGTTGGAGTTGCGGCGCCGACGCAAAGACGGCGCCTGGATTGACGTGAGCATCTCCGTCGCCGCCATATATGATGAGAATGGCGAGGTCACCGGGATGGTGAGCCTGGCCGAGGACATCACGGCCCGCAAGGAGGCCGGGGCGGCCCTGCGCAGGGAGCGGGATTTCGTCACCGCCCTCCTGGATACCCTGGGGGCGCTGGTGGTGGTTATGGACCGCGAGGGGAGAATAATCAGCTTCAATAACGCCTGCGAACAAACCACCGGCTATAGCTTTCGAGAGGTGCAGGGCAAACCCTTTTTCGATTTGTTTCTGGTGCCGGAGGAAATCCAGGGGGTAAAAGAGGTCTTTAAGGAACTCTCGGCCGGTCACTTTCCCAATACTCATGTTAACCACTGGGTAACCAAAGAGGGCAACCGCCGCCTCATCTCCTGGTCCAACAGCATCCTCAAGGACGAGCAGGGACAGGTGGCTTACATCATCGGCACGGGCATCGACGTCAGCGGACGCAAGGAAGCCGAGGCGGCCTTGGCGGAGAGCGAGGCCCGCTTCCGGGCCATCTTCGAGGGAGCGGCCATCGGCATCGCCCTCACTGACACCGCCGGGCGAATCCTGGCCATCAACCCCGCTTTTGAAAAGAGTTTGGGTTACTGCTTCCCGGACCTGTGCGACAAGACCTTTGCCGACCTCACCCATCCAGAGGATCTGCAGGTGAGCCTGAGACACTTCGAGGACATGATGGCCGGCGGGCGGGACCACTATCACCTGGAGAACCGTTATATTTGCAAAGACGGCAAGGTCATGTGGTGCAACCTGGCAGTCTCCCTGATCCGCGACGCGGCGGGAGCGCCCGCATTTGCCGTGGGCATGATCGAAGACATCACCGCCCGCAAGACCGCGGAAGAGGCCTTAGGGCAGGAACGGCAGCGCCTCTTCGACCTCCTGGAAGCATTACCCGCCTCCATCTATCTGCAAGGGGAAGATTTTACCGTGCGCTTCACCAACCGCCGCTGCCGGGAGATCTTTGGGGACGCTCAAAACCAGAAGTGTTACGAGGCCTTTCATGAACTGCCGGCCCCCTGCGCAGGCTGTCCCTGTCCCTCAATCATCCAGACCCAAACCTCCCAGGTATTTGACAGGACCACCGCGGACGGCCGGACTTTCCAGGTCTACAAATACCCCTTTCGCGACATAGACGGCTCCCCCTGCGTCTTGTCACTGGGTCTGGACATCACCGCCCGCAAGCAGGCGGAGGAAGCCGTGCGGGAAAGCGAGGCACGTTTCCGCCTCCTGGCGGAAAATCTCGATGACGCCATCATGCTCGCGTCTGGCGACTGGCAGCGGGTGCACTATATCAGCCCGGCCTACGAACGCCTGTGGGGCCGCTCCTGTGCCAGCTTGTATCAGGAGCCCCGCTCTTGGCTGGAGAGCGTGGTGCCGGAAGACCGGGAGACGGTCAAGTTAGGCCTGAAGCAGCGCATGACCGGAGATTTTTCGGAAAGGGAATTTCCGCAATTCCGTATCCGCCGGCCGGACGGCGCCATCCGCTGGATCGCCGCCCGTTTTTTCCCCATCAGGAATGAGGCCGGGGAAGTGTATCGTATCGCTGGCACCGCCACGGATATCACCTCCCGCAAAGAGGTGGAAGCGGTGCTGCGCTGGCGCCAGGAGCATCTCGGCCAGACGGCCAAGATGGAGGCGGTGGGCCGGCTGGCAGGAGGCGTGGCCCATGATTTTAATAACCTGCTCACCGTTATCAGCGGGTACGGTGAACTCCTGTTGGCGGACTTCCAGGAGGCGGACCCGCAGCGCCAGCAGGTCCTAGCCATCCTCAAAGCCGCGGATCAGGCCACCGTCGTGACCCGCCAACTGCTGGCCTTCAGCCGCAAGCAGATGCTGCAACCCCAGATTCTCGACCTCAATGGCCTGATCACCGGCCTGGTGCAGATGTTCGGCCGGCTGGTGGACGAAAATATCCAGGTCGCCATGATCTTGGCACCGGAACTGGGGCTAGTAAAAGCCGACCCGAGCCACATAGAGCAGGTCATCATGAATCTGGCCATCAATGCCATGGATGCCATGCCCCAAGGCGGCGCCCTCACCATCGAGACGGCCAATGTCCAGGTGGCCCCTAAGGATACACGGCGACACCCGGAGGTCGCTCCCGGCGCCTACGTGGTGGTGAAGGTGGCCGACACCGGCGTCGGCATGAACCAGGAGATTCTTTCCCACATCTTTGAGCCCTTCTTCAGCACCAAAGAACGGGGAAAAGGCACCGGCCTGGGACTTTCCATGGCTTACGGCATCGTCAAGCAGAGCGGCGGCCACATCCTGGTAGAGAGCACTCCGCAGAAGGGCTCCAGCTTCCGCATTTACCTGCCCCGGGTGGCCAAGGCCGCGAAATCGGCTGAGCTGGCAGCCTCCGCCCTCAACTCCCTCCAGGACACGGGCACCATCTTACTGGTGGAGGATGAATCTGGAGTGCGCCACGTGGTGCAACGCATGTTGACGCTCAGAGGCTACTCGGTGCTGACCGCCCGGGACGGCCAGGAGGCCTTGCAGATCGGCCAAAACCATCCTGGCCCCATCCACCTGCTGCTCACCGATGTGGCCATGCCGGTGATGGGAGGGCGGGAACTGGCCGAACGTTTGGCCTCGGCGCATCCCGAGATGAAGGTCTTGTTCATGTCCGGCCACACCGAAGACGGCATGGTCCGGCGCGGCGTCCGGGAGTCAGTCATCAACTTTATCCAAAAACCTTTCCGAGCGGAGCAACTCTTGCACAAGATTAGAAGGCTGTTGGCACACCCAAAACCTTGAGGTCCGGGTTTTCCCTTGACTTGTGCGAGATTTCGTATATAAAAAAATAAACGGGGGATGAACCCCCGGACTGGAATCTATCCCAAGTTAAACCCAAGGCCATGAAGGCTGGCATCCTCCCCAACGGGAGTTTGCCCTTCATGGCTTTTTTGTGGCCTTGAGGATGCGGCCATATAGGTTTGGCCTTTGGCCATCAGAACATCTACGGGGTAAGACGTGCATATTTCCGAAGGAGTGCTTTCTCCGGCAGTATTGGTATCAGGGGCGGGGCTGGCCGCGGTGGGGACCGCCATCGGTCTGAAAAAACTCGATTATGAGGCCATCCCCCGGGTAGCCATTCTGTCCGCGGCATTCTTCGTGGCCTCCCTCATCCATGTGCCGGTGGGCCCGGTGGGGGTGCACCTGGTGCTCAACGGCCTCATGGGCATGCTGCTGGGCTGGCTGGCCGTCCCGGCCATACTCATCGCTCTGTTCCTCCAGGCCCTGCTCTTCCAATTCGGAGGCCTGACGGTGTTAGGGGTAAATACGGTCACCATGGCGGCCCCTGCGTTGGTCTGTTTTTATGCCTATCGCGGGTTATTACGCCATGCGGGAATGCCCGCTATGATAGGCGCCTTTGCTTGCGGGGTCACGGGCATTTTGCTGAGCGGGGTGCTGGTGGCCGCCGCCTTAATCACCACCGGGCAGGCTTTTCTCCAGGTGGCCGAACTGGTTCTCCTGGCGCATATCCCCATCATGATCATCGAAGGCATCATTACGCTGTTTATTTTCCTGTTTCTGAAAAAAGTCCGGCCTGAAATGTTGGAGGGAATCTATGCCTAAAAAAGGGCTCCGGTGGAGACTGCATCGGCCGACTCTTTGGGTGGCGCTTTTGGCCCTGGGGGTATATGCCACCCCCGCCCTGGCTCACCGGGTGCTGGTGTTCGCCTATGCCGAGGGGGACACCATTCACACCGAAAGCAAGTTTGTCCCCAACACGCCGGTGCGTCAGGGCAAGATCGAGGTCATGGATAAGAAAACGGGTCAGGTCCTGTTGACCGGCCAAACCGATGACCGGGGGAAATTCTCCTTTAAGATCCCCGCCGCAGCCGCGGCGCAAAAGCTGGATTTGGAGATCGTGGTGGAGGCAGCCATGGGCCACCGGGGAGCATGGCTGCTTAAGGCCGACAGCTATCTGCCTGGGGCGACGCCGGGGAAAGCCGCCGCTCCTCCCGCCCCCACCCCCGCGTCGGCCACCGCGCCGGCGGCTCCGGGAAGCAAAATCGCCAACCTCGATGAGCAAGCCCTGGAAGCGGCCGTGAATAAGGCCCTCAGGCGCCAATTGGCGCCCATCAACGAGAAGCTCACCGATTTGACCATCCACCGCACTTCTCTGCCGGACGTCTTGGGTGGCATCGGTTATATCTTTGGCCTTTTCGGCCTGTGGGCTTACTTCCAAAGCACGAGGAAAAAAAATTCTTGAGCGCCATCCAAGAGCCTTTTTCCGAAGGCGCCTCTCTGGCGCACCGCCTGGACCCCCGGGGCAAGATTGTGGTGGCCAGTCTCTTTGCCGTCCTCATGGCCGTGTCCAAAAGCTATGCTGCGACCCTGACCGGCCTGGCCCTGGCCCTGATCTGTTTGGGCCTGGCGCGTCTGCCGGTAAAAAAAGTGGCAGCCCGGCTGCTGGTGGTGAACAGCTTCATCTTCTTTCTCTGGGTCGTTCTGCCCCTGACTTATCCGGGCGAGGTGGTGTGGCGCCTCGGGCCCCTGGCCGTTACCAAACCGGGCCTGATCTTTACCGGCCTGATCACCCTGAAATCCAACGCTATTATTATCGCCCTGATCGCCCTGGTGGCCACCGTGCCCATCGTTACCTTGGGACAGGCGCTGCATGATTTGCGGTTGCCCGACAAGTTGTGTCATTTGCTGCTGTTTACCTATCGTTACCTGTATGTCTTTGAGCAGGAATTCCGCCGCCTGGTCCAGGCCATGAAAATCCGGGGCTTTCAGCCCCGCACCGATCTGCACACCTATCGCAGCTACGCCTACCTGGCGGCTATGCTACTGGTGCGCAGCTATGACCGGGCCGACCGGGTGTTTCAAGCTATGTTGTGCCGGGGCTTTCACGGCGTTTTTTACAGCCTGCGCACCCTTTCCTGGCAGCGCCGCGATTGGGTGTTCATGGCGGCCTCTTTACCGGCCCTGGCGCTGCTCCTTGTGCTGGAATGGCGCAGCCCCATCGGCCTGTGAGACTATGATGACTGAAGCATTGGTTGAGTTGCACAACATCACGTTTACCTACCCCGGAGCCCCCTACCCGGTTTTTCAGGACTTTAACTATCAGCTCCTCCCGGGCAAACATATCGGTCTCATCGGTCCCAACGGCTGCGGCAAGACCACCCTCTTGCACCTGATCATGGGGCTATTGCGCCCCCAGGCCGGGCGCATCGTCATCTTCGGGCAGGAGGTCAAAAAAGAGCCGGATTTTGTCGAGGTGCGGCAAAAGGTCGGCCTGCTGTTTCAAAATCCCGACGATCAGCTTTTCTGTCCCACCGTCCTGGAAGACGTGGCCTTCGGTCCCTTGAATTTGGGGAAGACGCCGGCCGAAGCTAGCGGCATCGCCCGGGCGACCATGGAGCGCCTGGGTCTGCACGGCTTCGAAGACCGGGTGACCTACAAGCTTTCCGGGGGTGAAAAGAAGCTGGTTTCCCTGGCCACCGTTCTGGCCATGGAACCGCGGCTCCTCCTGCTGGATGAGCCCACCGCCGGCCTGGATGAACAAACCAAGGACCGTCTCATCCACATCCTGCAGCATCTGGACACCGCTTTCTTGATCGTGTCCCATGAAAATGATTTTTTGGAGCACACCGTCAAAGAATGTTGCCAGGTCCACGGCCACTGCTGCCAGCCGGTCGCCAACCACCCTGGCGGGGAATAATCATGTATCTGCGGGTTCTGCCTGCGCAAAATCGCAAAAAAATGGAGGGAGCTTTATGAAACGTTCTGTCGCACTTTCTCTAGGCCTGATGCTCTTCTTCGGCCTGGCCGGGGTCTGCCAGGCTCATTTCGGGCTGATCCTGCCCGACCGCTCCATGGTAATGCAGGGCGACAACCCCAACCTGGGACTGACCCTGGCCTTTTGCCACCCCTTTGAGCAAAATGGCATGGACATGGCTAAGCCCAAGCAGTTCGGCGTGCTCTCCGGAAAACAAAAAACCGACCTCTTAAGCAGCCTCCAGGAAACCAAGGTCTTGGATAAGCAGGCCTGGAAAACCACATACACCTTGAAAAAGCCAGGCGTGTACGCCTTCTATTTCGATCCCGCGCCTTACTGGGAGCCCGCGGAAAATAAATATATCATCCACCAGACCAAGACCTACGTGGGTGCGTTCGGCGCTGAAGAGGGTTGGGACACAGAAGTGGGCCTCAAGGCGGAAATTGTGCCCCTGACCCGGCCCTTCGGCCTCTATGCCGGCAACGTCTTCCAGGGGGTAGTGAAATTCAAAGGGAAACCCGTGGCCGGGGCCGACGTGGAAGTGGAATTCTGGAATGCCGATAAAAAGGTGACCGCGCCCAACGACTATTTTGTCACCCAGGTGATAAAAACCGATAAAAACGGCGTCTTCACCTTTGCGGTGCCCAAAGCAGGCTGGTGGGGCTTCTCCGCCTTAAACGCTGCAAAGCAGGCCATCCCGGACCAGGACGGCAAGAAAAAAGACGCCGAATACGGCGCCGTACTCTGGGCGCAATTTACCGATTGGCCGTCGCCGGCAAAATAGGCAAAGCCTACTACGGGTTCATCGTGGAGCGGCGGCAAGGCGGCGGCACCGGCGCCTGGGTGTCGATGACCGGCAGCAGCGCGGCTTTGCGGCGGTGGGCCGCATCGTCCGGATTGAACCAGAAGATATTCCGGCCCTTGACCGCTGCGAGGTCGTCGGTGGCATACCAGCGCCCTTTGCGGAGGTGCGCCGCCCGGTAGCCGCAGCCGCCGAGGAATTGTTGGATGGCCCCTTTGCTGGCGCCCGCAGCCAGGAGATTCTTTTCCTCCATTTCCATCAGGAACATGGGGGGGGACTGGGAGATGAGTCTCTGTGCGCCCTGGAGCACGGCCAACTCCGCTCCTTCGGCGTCCAGCTTGATCAGGGTGGGCGGGCGCACGCCTTCGGCTAGCAGGAACTGGTCCAGGGCCGCCGTCCGGCAGACCTCGTGGGCGGCCTGGGTCTGGCCCGTCTGAAAGAGGCTGGCGCTGCTGTCGGCAATGTCACCTGAGACGTGAAGCACCGCTTCACCCTCCCGGTCGCTGACGGCTACCTGGTAGGCCTGGATATTTCCGTAGGGATTCAACGAGATATTTTCCGTAAGCCGGGCGTAGGCATTCTTTCCCGGCTCAAACGCTATAATCTGGCCGCAGTTGGCCAAAGCCGCGGCCGCCACCAAAGTAAAATAGCCGACATTGGCGCCGATATCCCAGAAGACGTCCTCGTTTTCCAAAAGACGCGCCACCAGATCGGCTTCGTAGCGCTCGTGATAATGCCCGTAAAAATAGACCTTTAACTGCTCCGGGTCCTGAAGGTCCAGGTTCATGGTAAAACCCTTGTCCAACCGGACTACGGCAAAGCGGCCGGTGGGAGCAAGCCCGGCATGGAGGCGCGCATACAAAAAAGCCTTGCCGTCCCGCAGGGGAAATTTGCTGAGATACCCGCGGAAGAGTTTGCGGGCAACGGGTTTAAACCAATTTTCCGGCATGTTTCCTTCCGATGACAGGCGGTTTGAAACCCGCCCCGAGCCTTTTCAGCGCAGACGGCGGTGACGCAGGACCGGCAACGTCCGGCGCAGGCGCTGCAGCCGTTCATAATCAAGCTGGGCTAAGATAACCCCTTCGCCGTCCGGGGCCTGGGCCAGAGGCGTCCCCCAGGGATCAACGATGAGGGAGCGCCCGTAGCTTAGGCGCCCCGGCACGTGCTCCCCGTATTGGGCCGGCGCCACCACATACGATAAATTTTCGATGGCCCGGGCCCTAAGCAGCACTTCCCAATGGTCCCGGCCGGTGGTGGCCGTAAACGCCGCGGGCAGCAGGATGAGATTGGCTCCCTGGTCGACCTGGAGTCGGAAGAGTTCCGGAAAGCGCAGATCATAGCAGACGGCCAGTCCGGCGGTAAAGGACACGCCCGGCAGGGCCGCCACCACCACCTCCTCCCCCGGATGGGTCCACTCCGATTCCCGGTGCGCCGGGGCGCCGGGCAAATCCACGTCGAAGAGGTGGATCTTGCGGTAGTGGGCCAGAATCTGCCCCCGGGGTCCTAGCAGCAGGCTGGTGTTATAAGGCCGCGCCTTGCCGGGAGCGCGCTCGGGAAAGGAGCCCAAGAGGAGCAAAATCCGCAGCTTACCCGCCAATTCCCGGAAGCGGCTCACCAGGGGGCCGTCCAGGGACTGGGCCGCAGCCGCGGTGTCGGCCTCGCGGCCCAGGCAGGCGAAATGCTCAGGCAAGGCCACCAGTTGCGCACCCCGGGCGGCGGCTTCCTCCACCAACATCTGCGCCCGGCTCAGGTTGGCTTCCTGGTTCGGGGTGGAGTTAAGCTGGACCGCCGCGACCCACATGGCTGTTTCCTTTACAAAAACTCAACCTGACAATGCTGATTTTTCCTTATGAAAAACTACCACAGGTCTATCGATAAAGCAAAGCCGGGTCCGGCCATTCCAACATGCGCTCCGCGCCGGGAGGACCCCAGGCGCCGGCAGGGTAGAACTGCACGCTTTCCGGGGGGGGGTCCAGGGCCGGGCCGTAGATGCGCCAGGCCCACTCCACTTCGTCGGCCCGCACAAACAGGGTCTGGTCACCGACCATGATATCCAGGAGCAGGGTCTCGTAGGCCTCGGGCAGAGAGGCCGCCTCTTCGGAGTAACGATACCTGAGGCGCTTGGTTTTCAGTTGCAGGGGTTCCCCCGGGTTTTTCACCTGGAAATGGAGGTCGAAGCCTTCGTCGGGCTGCACTGTGAATACCAGGACATTGGGGCTGCAGGAGCCGGCGTAGTGGGGCTCAAAGACCCACACCGGCGGGCAGCGGAAGGTCACGGCTATCTGGGTGAAGCGCTGGGGCAGGCGCTTGCCGGTCACCAGATAAAACGGCACCCCTTCCCAGCGCCAGTTTTCCACAAACAGCTTTAAGGCCACAAAAGTGTCGGTATGGGAATCAGGAGAGACCCCCGCAACTTCCCGGTATCCCGCCACCTCCAGGCCGTTGACGCTCCCCCGGGTATGCTGGCCGTAGATCACGTTTTCCGGCCGGACCGGCGCGATGGCCCGCAAGACCTTGGCCTTTTCGGTGCGAATGCTTTCGGCGTCGAAGGCCACCGGCACTTCCATGGCAGTGAGGGTGAGGAGCTGGGTGAGGTGGTTCTGCACCATGTCCCGGAGGGCGCCGGTCTGATCATAAAAGCCGGCTCGGCCCTCAACGCCCAGGCTTTCAGCCACGGTAATCTGGACGCTCTTCACCAGATTGCGGTGCCAAAGGGGCTCAAAGATGGCGTTGGCAAACCGAAAGATCAGGAGATTCTGGACGGTTTCTTTGCCCAGGTAATGGTCGATGCGGAAGATCTGGGATTCGTCAAAATACCGGTGGATCTGCTCATTGAGGATGATCGCGGAGTCCAGGTCTTTGCCGAAGGGCTTCTCCACCACCAGCCGGCTCCAGCCCGGGGCCTGGTTGAGACCCGCCTGACCCAAGCCCTCGATAGTGGGCAGATAAGACAGGGGCGGCAGAGCCAGGTAGAACACGCGGTTGCCGGGCAAATGGTGCTCTGCCTCCAGGGCCCGGATGCGAGCCGCCAGGGCCTGGAAATCCTCGGGGGCCCCCGCTCCTATGCTCTGAAAAAAGAGGCACTGGTCGCACCACTGGCCGGAGGCCTCGCTCAACGGAGAGGCAGAGGCCAAGGCCTGCCGGGCTTGGGTCCGGAAGCCTTCATCCGTCAGTCCGGTCTGCCGGGATACCCCCAGGATGATCAGGGGGGCGCGCCCGGCCCCGCCGCCCCGCAACTGGGCGAGGGCCGGCAGGAGTTTGCGCCGCATCAGGTCACTGGTGGCCCCCAGGACCACGAACAGGAGAGGGTCTACATTATGGGCCCGAACGATAGTCATAAAAACCCCTAATTTTGAATTCCTGGCCGATCCCCTCGGCTTTCATTTGAGCAGGGCCGGAAGGACGATCCCGGAAAAATCCTGCAGGAAATGCAAGATGACCGGCGCCACCAGGCTGCCCCGCCACAGATAGATCAGGGCAAAGGTCAGCCCCATGTAGCCCACCGTGATGACTCCGGCGGTCCCTTCATAGCCATGGCCCAGGGAAAAGATCACGGAACTCAGCAAGGCCGCTGCCAGGAGACCCAGATGAGCGCCCTGAAAACGCAGCAAGAGATAGCCCCGAAAAATGGTCTCCTCAGCCAGGGCCACAACGATCACCAATACTATTCCCAGCACTATTTCATGAGGCCCGTGCACGGTCAAGAAGGACGGCTGCGCGGCCGGCACGGAGAGGCCGGCTTGCCGCAAGATACTCTCCAGGACATTGGCCACATAAGTGAAGGGCAGGAACAGGGCCAGTCCCAGGAACACATCCCTCCAGCCGTTTTTCCAGGTCCAGCCCAGGTCCCGCAGGGTTTCGCCATTGCGCCAGATAAAATAAAAGACCAGGCTGATCAGAGCCAGGTCCCGGACGATGATGGCGCTGGCCATGGAGACGAAGTCCAGGCCGCCCAACTTGGTTCTGATCAAAAACGACAGAACCATGGAAGGCACGATGAGAAAGAGGAAGACCAGGACCTCGATGAAGTGATAGTTCAAGAAGGTCTGATCGTCATGATGCCAATGCGGTTCTGGTTTGAGGTCGCCAATGCCCATGGAACACCCTTTCGTCGGCTGGCAGCGGTCGCGGTCAGCTTTCTGTCTGACCGATCGATGACCTGCCGCGCCTACCCTAACATAAGGAATCTTGCCGCGGTCCGCAACCCTGGGAATTATTTCCGGTTTGAGGAGTCAATAAGCCCCTCAGGAGCTTGAGCACGGTGGTCTTGCCGCTGCCGTTGGGCCCCTCCCGCAGCACCAGGTCCGGCGGGCCGTCCGCCACGATCTTACCCCGGTCCAGGAGAACCAGGCGGGGGCAAAGGCGAGCCAGGCGCAGGGTAGAGGGAATAAAAGGGACGAACTTTTGGCAATCGCCGCAAATCCGCTGCCAAAGTAGTCTTGCAAAACCAGCGTCCGTTTCACGCAAACTCGCTGACATCCCCCTTGCCTTCCCGGAGCACTTCGGGGGCGTCATCGAAGAAGGCGATAATACTGGACGGATCCGGCAGGATGATACCGCCGTCGATCACCAACTCCAGGTGAGGCTTGAACTTGATCTCGATCTCGTAAGGATCGCTCTCCACCGGTTGGTCCGGCAAGGCCGCAGTGGTGGTGATAATGGGGTGTCCCAACAGCTCCACCAGTCCCAGGGCGATGGGATGGTCCGGCACCCGGATGCCCACGGTGCGCCGCTTGGTCTGGAGAATCTTGGGCACCTGGCGGGAGGCCTCCAGCACAAAAGTGTAGGGGCCGGGCAACAGACGCTTCATGACCTTGTAGGCATAGTTGCCTACCCGGGCGTATTCGCTGATGTTCTTCAAATCCTGGCAGATAATACTGAAGGGCTTGCTTAAAGGTTGGCGCTTGAGATGGTAAATCCGGTTAATGCCCTTGAGGTTATACAAATCGCAGCCGATGGCGTAACAGGTGTCCGTCGGGTAGGCGATGAGGCCCCCCCCGGTAAGCACCTCAACGGCTTTGCGCAGCAGGCGCTCCTGGGGATTGTCGGGGTTGATCTTGATAATCATTGTCGTTTCTCTCAGTTTCGCGTTGGGTTGAGCCGAACTTGCATTTCGCCCTCATGCCGGCGAGGTTGAGGCCGGTCCCCTTTAACCGACAAGACCCCAGGACTCCGGGGTCTTCTGGGTCTCGCTTCTCCCTGGTCCTGGGGCCTTGATTAAGCCAGGCCGTCATTTTTTCTTCTTTTTGCCGTTCGCTTTCCCTTTGGTCTTGCCAGACTTTTTCTTGCCCGTGGCCTTTTGTGGCTCGCTTTCCGCAGTTGCGGCTTGCGCCACCGGGGCTCCGGCATGGACCCAGACCCCCTCCACCTGGTCCCTAATCCAGTGGGGGTCCCACCATTCCAGGGGGTCCACAAACTCACCCTGGAGGTTGATGGCAAAATGCAGATGGTCACCGAAGGCCAGGCCCGTTACGCCAGTTTGCCCCAGGACTGCGCCTTTTTCAACTCTGTCTCCCACCTTCGCGTCAATTTTGTTCAGGTGGCTATAGCTGGAGAAGACCCCCAAGCCGTGGTCCAACATTACCGTATTGCCGTAAATCCCCAGGGCATCGGCATAGACCACCACGCCGTTGTTGCCGGCGTATACCGGGCTGTTGATCAAGGAAGCCAGGTCCTCGCCCAGATGCATCTGGTGATCCACGGCTTTGCCCTGGAACATATAGGTGCGCCGGTCGCCGAACCGGGCCATGGGTTTGCCGTAAAACCGCTGAAAGGCTCCTGTCCATAAAGGCTGGGGGCTGCTGTGGGAGCACACCTTCTGGAAGGTCTCGTGGTTAAGCTTACGCAGGTTCCGATTAACCTCCAGATATGACCCCAAAAGATCGTTGGGGTTGGACCCGGCAAGCTTCTTGGTTGCCACCTGCCGCAGAAAGCCATCGGAGAGGTTGATGCTGTCATTCCGCCACTTCCGGGGCTTGGACTTCAATGACACCGCCTGCTGGATTTCATTGCCCAGGGACGGCCGGGCCACCAGTTCCACCGGGAAGGTATTGGGTCCTTCCTGGGGGACCGCAAACAGCACCACATAGTCCCCTTTAGCCCCCTTGAGGTTGGGGAAACCTTGAAAGAACCGGCCCCCCACCAGGACCCCTGACTCTTTGACCTCTTTGTTGAGTCGGTAGCAAATCACGCCAGTCCCCCCGGCATGAAGCAGGTGGCTCACCCCCTGATAGGTCAGATTGACCGGCACCAGGTCGATGACCACTTCCCGGCGGAGCGCGGCGGTGCGCCCCCGGAACAGGTGGCGCCAGGAGCGGTCCCAGACCTCGACGGCCAGGGTGGCCTTGCCCTCCTGGAAACCCAAAGCCTTGGGTTCCAGGGTCACCGGCAGGTCTACGGTCTCACCCTTGCCGCCTCCCGGCGGAAAGGTGCGATCCAGCACCACCTTGCTTTGCCCCCCCTGGGAAAAGGTGGCCTTGACCCCTTTCAAACCGCTGTCCTGGTCTGCGGCAGTTACCGTCAGGACGGTTTTAGCCCCCACCACCTCCACCGGGGTTTTCAGCGCCACCGTGGGGGCGTCGAAGTCCAGGTGCCCCACCGCCAGCCACACCAACCCGGCAAGGAGGCCCAGCCCCACCGCGCTCCACACCACATAGCCAACTCTTCGTCCCCAACGCTGTTTCCATTTCTTGCCCATGGAGGTATAGTATCAGGTATAGGCCCCGGGAGCAACAAGGGCGGGCCTTACCCAAAACTCTGCACCGCAACGGAACGGCCCATGGCCTCGACTGAAGAAATCACCTTCTCCGTAGGCGGCATGCACTGCGCCGCCTGCGTGGCCCGAGTGGAGCGGGCTCTGACCGCCGCCCCCGGGGTGGAACTGGCCACCGTCAACCTCGCCACCCGTCAGGCCAGGATTCGCTATAATCCCCGCCTGACCACTCCGGACGCCCTCACCCAGGTGGTGACCGACGCGGGCTACGAAGTGGAAGCCGCGTCTAAAGAACAGCAAGCCCCGAAATCGCCTGAGGCCGAAGTCAAAGAATTCCGCCGCCGCTTCCTCCTGGCTCTCATCCTGAGTCTGCCGGTATGGATCTTCATGATCCCCCCGGTGGTCAATGCCATCGGCCTCGACCACCGGACCATGGCCTTTATCCTGCTTATTTTTGCCACCCCGGTGATGTTTTACTCCGGCGCGCCGTTTTTTATCGGGGCCGTGAGCGCCGCCCGGCACCTGTCCGCCAACATGGATACCCTGGTGGCCCTGGGCACTTCCGCCGCCTACTGCTACTCCGCCTGGGTCACCTTCTTTCCCGAGAGCGTGGCCGCCGCGGGCCACGCCCCCGCGGTCTACTACGACACCGCGGTGATGATCATTACCTTTATCCTCCTGGGCCGCTGGCTGGAAGCCCGCACCCGGGGCCGGGCCTCGGAAGCGCTTCGCCGCCTCTTTGCTCTGGCCCCGCCCGTTGCCCGGGTGCGCCGGGACGGCCAGGAACTGGAAGTGCCCCTGGCTGAAGTGGCGGTGGGCGACCTGGTGGTGGTGCGGCCGGGTGAGAAAATCCCCGTGGACGGCGTTGTGGCGGAAGGCAACAGCAGCGTGGATGAATCCATGCTCACCGGCGAGAGCCTGCCCGCGGCCAAGGAACCGGGGTCCGAAGTCTGGGGCGCCACCTTGAATCACCGGGGGTTTTTGGTCTTCACGGCCACCCGGGTGGGCCGGGACATGGTGCTTTCCCAGATCATCCGGCTGGTGGAGGAGGCCCAGACCAGCAAAGCCCCCATCGAGCGCCTGGTGGATAAGGTGGCGGGCATCTTCGTGCCGGTGGTCATGACCCTGGCGGCTGCGACCTTCCTGGCCTGGCTCAATTGGGGGCCGCCGCCGCACTTCAGCCGGGCCGTTATCGGCATGGTGGCGGTGCTCATCATCGCCTGCCCCTGCGCCATGGGCCTGGCCACCCCCACCGCCGTCATGGTGGGCTCAGGCCGGGGCGCGGAGTTGGGCATCCTCATGCGGGGCGGCGAACCTCTGGAGCGGGCCTTCCGCCTCACTACCGTCATTTTTGATAAAACCGGCACCCTCACCCGGGGCACTCCCCAAGTAACCGACGTCCGCACCTGGGAGCACTGGAGCGCAGAGCGGGTGTTGGCCGTTGCCGCGGCCCTGGAGGAAAAATCGGAGCACCCCCTGGCTGAGGCCGTCACTCACGCCGCCGCGGATCAAGCCCTGACCTTGCCATCTGTTGAGGATTTCCAGGCCGTGCCGGGCATGGGAGTAGAGGCCGAAATCGACGGTCAGGAAGTAATCCTGGGGAACCTGGCCTTCCTCTCCCAGAAAGGCATCGCCACCTCGCGGCTCACCCAACAGCAGGACCAGCTCTCCCGGGAAGGCAAAACCGCCATCTTTCTGGCCGTTGCCGGCAAGCCCGTGGGCGTCATTGCCGCGGCCGACACCCTGAAACCCCGAGCCGCCCAGACCGTGGCCGCCTTAAAAGAAATGGGGCTGAAGATCCTGCTGTTGAGCGGCGACAACCAGATGACCGCCGCGGCGGTGGCCAAAAGTATCGGCATCGAGGACGTGCTGGCGGAAGTGCTCCCCGGCGACAAGGCCCAAAAAGTGACGGACCTGCAAGCCCAAGGCGAAGTGGTGGCCATGGTGGGCGACGGCATCAACGACGCCCCGGCCCTGGCCGCGGCCGACGTCGGCATCGCCCTGGGCACCGGCGCCGACGTGGCCTTAGAGGCTGCGGATTTAACGCTAATCCGGGACGACCTGGACCTGATCCCCGCAGCCATCAAACTCTCCCGGCAGATGATGCGCATCATCCGCCAAAACCTCTTTTGGGCCTTCTGCTACAACGTCGTGGCCATCCCCATAGCCGCGGGTGCCTTCTACCCCCTCTGGGGCTGGACCCTCAACCCGGCCCTGGCCGCCGCCGCCATGGCCATGAGCTCGGTCAGCGTGGTGACCAATTCTTTGCGCCTGCGGCGCTTTAAGGCGTAGAAATTGGGGAAGGGGGCAAAGGGCGAGAGCCCTTTCCCCCTC